>JAFGEF010000050.1 GCA_016931715.1 Sedimentisphaerales bacterium | reverse complement strand
TTTGCAAAAGGCGATTCACAACTTATGAAAAGGTAAATGAGACTTTTAGGCTTTTTGTCGTAAAAAAAGATGATTCTCGTGTTCCTTATGACAGGGACAAAGTCATAAGCGGTCTGCAGAAAGCCTGTTATAAAAGACAAGTGTCAGCAGAGCAGATTCAGCTAATTGCAGACAAAGTTGAGGAGAGTATTTTCAGGAATTTTGATAAGGAAGTTTCGTCAGCTTTCGTGGGTGAGAGTGTGATGAAGCAGTTACGCAAGGTCGATAAGGTTGCTTATATTCGTTTTGCAAGTATCTATAGGGATTTTAGAGACGCAGGCGAATTAATTAAGGAAGTGAGCAAGGCAATTAAGGATACAGAGCCAACTGCTCAATTATTGCTTTTCGATGAGCAGTAACCGTCGTCTTTGTATGAAAGGAGTCAAGGGTATGTTTAGCATGGAGGCAATGGCAGGTGGTGCGATCACAATTACAAGTAGTAAAAGCTGATGGCAGCATAGAGGAGTACGTTCACACAAAAGTCATAGGCACAATAAGTATTGCTTTGAGCGAAGTCGGGCAGGATAGCGTGTATATGGCAGAACAGCTTGCTGATGTCGTGACGTATTATCTATATCATCAGGAAAACGCGCATAGTGTAACGAGTAGCGAAATATTTTCAATAATTGCTGCTATTCTGACAGAAACCGGATACGAGGACGCGGCGGATGCGCTGAGCGAATATCACTTCAAACGAAAATTCAAAAGATTGCGAACAGAAGTAATTTCGATCGATATTCAGAGCATTACTGACGCACAGGTACTGGCGGACATCGAACAGCCTTACGGCGTATCACGATGGGATAAATCAAGAATAGTAAACAGTCTTATCAGAAAATACGATTTCGATTATCCTGCATCTCGAATGATAGCTTCAATGGTTGAAGACAGGATATTTAATATGGAAATTACAACTGTTCCAACAAGCCTGATAAAGCAAATCGTTCTGAGTGAAGCCGCAATGGTTATGAGAGCACAAAGACAGATGCAAACCGCTTAAACTTAAGAGGTAATATTTTCGAGAAGCGCCTGTGTTCGCTGAAGAATATTCTCGTGAGGTTCTTCCGGTTCAATATCGAGCCAGTGTACATCTCTGAACGTTTTAAACCAGGTTCGCTGGCCTTTTGCCAGTTTGCGCGTATTTTTCTTTATTAATTCTACTGCTTCTTCTAAATTTGTTTTCCCTTCGAGATAATCAATTATCTCAGAATAACCTATTGCGCATCGAGCCTGCCTGCTTAAGGGCTTTTCTTCTCTTAAAAGAGACTCCACTTCATCTACAAGGCCATTGTGGATGATTTTTTTCACTCTCTGGTTAATCCTGCCGCTCTCTTCAGCCTTATCTCTTCGCAGCCCGATAATTGTCCAGCTTTGGTTATTCTGCCGAGCTGAGAATTTCGTACCGTGCGTTTCCCATTGTTTCTGGAAACTCGAGATAGGTTTTCCTGTAATCTTATAAACTTCGAGTGCGCGAATAATTCGTTTCGCATCATTCGGATTAATACGCTCAGCAGCAATCGCGTCTATCTCTGACAGTTCCATATGCAGCCTGGCAGAACCTTCGTTTTCAATTCTGCCACGCAGTTCTTTTCTTATTGATTCATCAGTTCCGGCATCATCAAAAAGACCATAGAGAAGAGCTTTTATATATAAAGCCGTACCGCCTGAAGCTATGATTTTTTTGTCTCGTGCTTTTATCCGGCTTATTGCCTCTATGGCTTGTTCGTAAAAAGCCCCCACACTAAAAGAATCGCTTGGTTCGACAATATCCAGCATATGATATTTTATTTTTTCACGAGCCTCTTTTGAAGGTTTTGCCGTACCGATATCCATCCTACGATAAACCTTCATGGAATCGATACTAATAATTTCGGCATTGAGATTTTGTGCCAAATCGAATGCCAGGCGTCCTTTGCCGGATGCAGTTACACCAAGAATTAGAATCATTTTTCAATTTGTTTCTTGCAAATAATAAAATAATAATTATTGTTTACTTAATATAGTTATATTTACAGCATATTATATTAAAAATTGCTGATTTTTGCAAAATAGTAGTTGTTTCTTTTATTATTGTAATGAAAAGAAGAAAAATATATGAACGACTCGACTTTCAACACATATCTGCGAAGAAAAGCACAGGCGGTAAACTATAATCTTCAGCAAATTATTGATTTCCAGGAAACCAATAAAGAGTTGAAGGATGCGATCAACTACACACTGGGAACACCCGGCAAGAGAATACGCTCTGTTCTTGTTATATGGTGTTTCGAATTGTTTAAAGACAAGCCTGATCATAACGTGGATATGGCTTCCGCGGCTATTGAATTAGTGCATACTTATTCTCTGGTTCACGATGACTTGCCGGCAATGGACAATGATGATATGCGCCGCGGCGTGCCTACATGCCATAAGGTTTTCGACGAAGGTACTGCTATTCTCGCAGGCGACGCTTTGTTAACGCTTGCCTTTGAGGTGCTTGCAAGAGAAATCGAACCTGCTGAAAAAGCGGTGAAACTTATCGGCCAACTGGCACACGATGCCGGACCAACAGGAATGATTGGCGGACAAATGGCTGATTTGATAGCTGAGAAAAATGTCTGTGATAAAAAAACTCTCGAATATATTCATATAAATAAAACCGCCAAAATGTTTCGATGTGCTGCTGCGATGGGAGCAATTTGCGGCGGTGCTTCAAAGAAACAATATGAATGTCTATGTGAATACGGCCTCAAAATTGGGCTTTGTTTCCAAATTGCCGACGATATTCTGGATGTAAGTGCATCAAGCGAACAATTAGGAAAAACAGCAGGAAAAGACGTTGCCGCAAAAAAATGTACCTACCCGTCAGTTGTAGGAATCGAAAAGGCACGGGAAATACAAAAAAAGCTTACAGAAGAAGCTGTCGAAGCGCTTAGTCCTTTCGGCAAAAAAGCAGATACGCTTCGGCAATTGGCAAATGCACTGCTCGAAAGAAAAAAATAATCGCTTTTTGTAAAATAGACATCGGCAATACGGCTGGTTTATTTTCCGGCAGATTCCAAATATTGTATATTACTTCAAAAATACATTAAGAACTCATTTAAGGAAAAAAATGGCTGCGATAACTTTTACGCTTGAAGAAATACTTCAAATTCTTAAATCGAATAATCGTTTACCGGAACAGATTGTTCGCTCAGAAGTTAAAAATGACTGTATTGAATTTACAGTAGATACAAAAATGTTTCTGCTTCCGGTCATTCCGGTTTCATTGAAATATATAAGCTATGAAAATAATATAGCAACCTTCGAGCTGAGTATAGTCGGCAGCCATTTTAATAAAGCATTGAGCATGGTAGGTAATTCATACCAATCGAAACTGCCTGAATATGTGAAACTTGACCTGCCAAACGTTCTCATTGATTTGCAAAAGCTCTTCGAGCACAGGAAAATAAAAGGAATTCACGTTAAGGAAATAATTCAAAATAACTCAAATTTTACAATTATAACAGGATAAAGAGAATCATAAAATAATCAGCGATAGCAGAAAACTTATTTTGCTGTAATTATTCTTGCGAGTTCAAAAGTCAAAATTTCTGTCTGCTCTTTGCCTTTTGAGTTGGCTTTGATATTTCTTTTGGTCTAAACGTTTTTGTTTTGCGGCATAAGGCACTTTTGTTTCTTTGCGGATGGTTTTTATCTTTAACGCATCAAAAAGCAATTTGTGCAATCGTTCGACAGCCGAAATTTTATTTGCCTGCTGGGACCGGAATTTTTGAGATACAACATGAATAAAACCATCCTTATCAATTCGTTTTGATAAGCGTTCTAACATCCTCTTTTTCTGCTCATCTGAAAAACTCATGCTTTTTACGATATTGAAAAGCAATGTAATCCTCGTATTAAGCTTATTTACATTCTGTCCTCCGGGGCCGGAACTCCGGGAAGCTTTAAAAATAAGTTCATTTTCCGGGATAATAAAATATTTTGAGATTTCTTTTTGACTCATTAGTTAACTTCCCTAAAAATACTTATGCAGAATATACATAATTATTTTATAACTATCAATAATCTATTTTCTCAAGACAGAGTAGTTCATTGGAAATGTGCAAGACGAATAATTCTTGTATGTTAGAACTGTCGAAGGAATCGCAGGTCATTCTCGAACAGGAGGCGAATATCTGTGATGCCGTATTTACGCATTGCCAGTCGTTCTATACCGAAACCGAATGCCCAGCCTGTGTACTTTTCACTGTCTATTCCGACAGCATCGAAGACATTCGGATCGACCATCCCGCAGCCGCCCATTTCGACCCAGTTTTCATTTCCTGCTTTGTCTAACAGAAGCAAATCTACTTCTGCACTCGGCTCTGTGAAAGGGAAAAATCCGGGTCTGAACCGCCAATTTGTTTCCGGGCCAAAGAATGTATGTATAAATTGTTCAATGGTCGTTTTCATATCGACCATGCTTATACCTTCATCAACTACGAGCGCTTCAAGCTGATGGAACATATACATATGCGTTGCATCAACTGTATCAGGACGATAAACTCTTCCCGGCGCAACAATTCTGATTGGCGGTTTTTTATGCTCCATAACACGTATCTGAATTGTCGAAGTCTGGCTCCGCAGGAGTGTGTGATCATCAATGTAGAAATTGTCAGAAGGTTCTCTTGCGGGATGTTCCGGCCCGATATTAAGCGATATGAAATTGTGCCACTCATCTTCGACTTCCGGGCCGTAAGCAACATCAAAACCCATGCGTCCGAATATTTCCAGCAGTTCATTGAGAGTTTGTGTTATTACATGTGCTTTACCGATATTGACAGGAATTCCGGGTAAAGTTACATCCGCAAGCTCTTTTTGCTTTGCATCCTGTGAATGTGACAGGCTGCCTTTAATCTCGTCGAATGCTTTTGAAATCTCATTTTTTACTTTATTTGCAAGCTGACCTGCCTGGGGCTTAATATCTTTAGGAAGCTTGCCAATTTGACTAAGCATATCTATAACCAGCCCTTTTCGTCCCAGGTATTTAATGCGGAACTGCTCCAGAGACTCCAGGTCAGAAACCTTCTTCAAATCAGAAAGTGCCTCTTTACCGAGTTTTTCAAATTGCTCAAGCATTTCTCGTTTTGCGTGATGAGAATATCGTATGTTATTTTAACTTCAGCCTTTTCAATAACCGAAGATTTTTCAATTTACGATTTTGCAGATGCTTCTTGCGCAGCACTAAGTATTGCATCGAAACCGTCCGGGTCTGCGATAGCAATTTCACTGAGCATTTTCCTGTTAATAGTGATATTAGCCTTTTTGCAGCAGTCTATAAACTGGCTGTATCTTACACCTCGCTGTTTGCAGGCAGCGCTCAATCTTGTAATCCACAATCCCCGGAAATCTCTTTTTTTGCGTTTACGATCAGTTCTTGCATATACCGCTGCTCTTACTACGGCTTCTTTGGCCAGCCGATACTGCTTGCCAGGCTGGCCGTGATGTCCTCTTGCGGCCTTAAGAATACGTTTTCTTGCTTGGCGTGTTGCGGCACCTTTTCTTACTCTTGGCATATCAGCTTTCCTTTATTTACCCAATTTAATAAGGGCTTTAGCCGCGCTCACCGGATTCATTATCGATGAGCTGGTTACCCTTTTTTGTATTTTAGCGCTCTTTTTACTCATAAGATGACCTGCACCGGATTTTTTATGCTTGATTTTACCGGTAGCGGTTACTTTTACTCTTTTCTTCAAACCCTTATGGGTTTTCTGTTTTGGCATTTAGCTAATCCTTAAAAAACTAAGTCAAGAATTCTGCAATTTTTTGCTGTTATTTAACGACACTGTAAAAACGCAGAAAAATATAAAACCGATAGCCTAATATATTTATATATACAGGTCAATCTAAAAGAAAAAAAATTTTAAAAAAATCCCCTTTTTTGCTGTTTTTTGTTCCATGAGAGTATTTTATTCATACATCATGAAAGAAAAACAGTATTTTCACTTACTTTTTATTAAAACGGAAAACATTACCTTTAAAACAAGAAAACTCCATCTATCAGCAATACTTATTCCAAATAGTGCTGAAATTTTATTTGTTCCGTATAAAATCATTTTCAATTAGGGGGTAAATGTTTTCTCGGTACAAGTAATAAGGTCATGCGTTTTCCGTTCATCTGAGCTGGACGTTCTATTTTTGATACATCGCTAAGATTTTGTGTAATTTGCTCAAGTACTTCAAAGCCCTGTTCACGATGTATAACCTGTCGTCCTTTGAAGAATATGGTGAATTGAACTTTATGACCTTTCTCAATGAATTCCCGCCCGTGTTTGAGCTTTATTTCGAGGTCATGTTTATCGGTTTCGGGCCTTAGTCTTATTTCCTTTAGCGTAACTGTATGACGAACGTTTTTTTTGTGAGCTTCACGCTCCTTGCGCTTCTGTTCATAAAGCCATTTGCCATAATCCATTATTCTGCATACGGGAGGATCATTCAACGGTGCGACTTCCACAAGGTCCAGGCCTGTTTCTCTCGCTCTTTCAAGTGCCTCTTCTTTTTCTATAATCCCCAATTGATTATTGGATTCATCGATTAATCTGATGACATTAGCCCGAATCCCTCCATTTATCCTTAAACTTTTTTTATTTATTGTGCTCCACCTTACCTTTCTAAAAAATAACAATCAAATGTTCATAATTAATGGTACACGATACCACTAACATTATAAGAAAATATGCTTAAAAAGCCAAATCAATTATTTTATCGGCTATTTTCGATTTTGTTTTTTCTAAAAATTTATCAATTTCTATTGTTGGATTTTCTTTCAAACCACAAATTCTTACGTTAACAGTGCCTGATTGTGCTTCTTTAGGCCCCACAACCAGCATGTAAGGAACTTTATCATTATACGCTTTAACAATTTTTGAGTTTACTTTTTCATCTGAAAAATCACAACTATATCTCAGTTTCGCTTCCTTGAGCTTATTTTCGATAACTTTAGCATAATTATTTGTTTTTTCACTTATGGGAAGCACTCTTACCTGTTCCGGAGCAAGCCAGAGAGGGAAATTACCGCCGTAATGTTCTATCAAAATACCGATAAAACGCTCAAAAGAGCCTAAAATAGCTCGATGTATCATAACCGGAGTTTTTTCTGAATTATCTTTATCTGTATAAACCAGTCCGAAACGCTCCGGCATGGAAAAATCGAGCTGAATGGTTCCGAGCTGCCATGTCCTTTTCAGGCAATCCTCGATGTGAAAATCAATTTTAGGACCATAAAAAGCGCCGTCGCCTTCGTTTATTTTGTATTCGATACCCTTATGATTAAGGGCTGCTTTAAGAGCATTTGTCGCAATTTCCCATATTTCATTCGAACCAATATGGTTTTCGGGTTTGGTTGACAGTTCAATATGAAAATCTTTAAAACCAAAAGCCGTATAAATCTCAAAAACCAGTTCAATAACAGATATTATTTCCGATTCAATTTGTTCCGGTGTACAGAAAATATGTGCATCATCCTGGGTAAATTGTCTTACCCTGAATAAGCCGTGCATGACGCCGCTTGCTTCATGTCGATGAACCAGCCCAAGTTCGGCTACCCGCCTGGGAAATTCACGATATGAATGTTGACGGGTGTTATAAACCAGGCAGCCTCCGGGGCAATTCATGGGTTTTATCGCATATCCAAGCTCGTCTATATTTGTAAAGTACATATTCTCTTTATAATGGTCCCAGTGGCCGCTTTTGTGCCAGAGAGCTTCATTAAGAATAATCGGGGTACGGATTTCCTCATATCCATATTTTTGATGAACACTGCGCCAAAAATCAACGATTGAGTTCCAGATAATCATTCCTTTGGCGTGCATAAAAGCGAATCCGGGACCGGCTTCATTAAAACTGAACAAATCAAGCTGCTTACCCAAAACGCGGTGGTCACGTTTTTTCGCCTCTTCTATTCTATTGAGATAATCATCAAGTTCCTTTTTATTTTGCCATGCAGTTCCATAAACTCGCTGGAGCATTTTCTGTGTCGGGTCTCCGTGCCAGTAAGCGCCGGCCACAGACATAATCTTGAAAGCCCCTGCTTTACCGGTACTTGGAATATGAGGTCCCCTGCATAAATCCTCAAAACCATCGCCATGTGAATAAAAAGTTATAGCTGCACTATCCGTTCGATTGATGTTATCAGTCTTATATTTATCTTCTTTGAGCCTATTTAAAGCCTCATCACGAGTCATTTCTTTACGTATAAATAGCTTATCCGCTTTGACAATTTCAGCCATTTTTTGCTCAATTCGCTCAAAATCGGTCGGTCTTATCGGCTCATCAAGGTCAATATCATAATAAAAACCATCTTCGACAGTAGGGCCGTAAACCAACTTTGCGGCCGGCCAAATACTGCAAATAGCCTCAGCCATGATATGAGCGCAGCTATGACGCATTATATCGAGACCTTCGGAGTCTTTGGGTGTGATAATTTTAACAGATGCTTCTTCTGAACCATCTGAAATAATTAGAGATGATAAATCTTTCAATTTGCCGTTAATTTTTACCGCAATAGCTGATTTCGCAAGTCCCGGACCTATTTTTTCCGCTAATTGCTTACCAGTTATGGAATTATCGACCATTAACATGCTTCCGTCGGGTAGTTTAACCTGAGCCATATTGATCTGTTTATATCCTTTTATAATAATCAATCAAAATTTTCATAAATTTAATCGAATTTAACCAACATACTAAACTATGTCAACATATTTATAGTCCGATTAATTTCTTGCATTATCATAATAAAATCTTTATAATATTATCAGTTATGCCAATTGTGCCGAGCTGCGGAATATATTATCCGCTTAATCCGGCGAAAATAGGAATATGTACGGGAATTATAGAATTATACGTTTTTTAATTTATATACCTGTACAAATCAGACAATGCAGAACTAAAAGAGGAAGGCCGTTATGCATGCAAATTTAGTTCTATTCACCAAAGGCGGCACACAAAGGATTTTTCCTTTGTCGAGTGAAATCACTATTCTTGGCAGGCGGCATGACTGCGATTTGCGTATTCCATTAAAACTGGTTTCCCGCAGACATTGTCAATTGAGCAAAAATAATAACGACTTGAAAATCCGCGATCTCGATTCCCGCTGCGGAACATTCCTCAACGGGAAAAAAGTAACCGAAGATGTAGTTAATGCGGGCGATTATATCAGGATAGGTCCCCTGACATTCCAGCTTCAAATCGACGGTAAACCCGAAAAGATAACTCCCCCGCCGCAGAATGTAAAAAAGCAGGCACAAACAAAGCCGAAACCGGCTCCGCAACAAAATAAACCGGCTCTGGATGCGCTCGACAGTTCTGCAGAACTGGACTTGTCAGATTCCTTTATAGCAGAGCTTGATGAGCTTTAAGCAGGTAGCTGTTTAAATTTTTTCCGTAGTATCCCTGGCACTGCATCACGATACAATTTCCAAAGATTACCCAGCCAATATGTCATAATAATTTTTAACTTGCTGAAAGTCACAAAATATATTATCTTCATTTAGCTTTAGTGAGTAGTTTCCTTGTTTTCTGTAAGAGAAAAATATGCAAATACTGGAAGTTATAAGGATTTCTATTTCGACTTATTTTTGCCAGGTACAAGCTTCCGGCATAGATACAGTTTCGCTGCCATTTAATCCAATAAAGCTTTTTCTCCTTGTTTTATGGGCTTATATTTGTATGTATTTTGTTCAGCGTCTCCAATTTAGTCCGCTTATGCCTTATAAATATAAATCTGCTGTTTATATTATCACTCTTTTTACGGGGCCTATATTCTGGCTAATTTTATTGATAGTGGACACTGCAAAAAAATCCGCTCAAACCAACAAAAGCATTTTCGAACTTTCTATGCAACTCATCAAAAAAGCAATGGAAACTATCAAGTCAAAAACTCTAAAACATTCCAGACATGGATCAGACATAAAATTATTTGATTCATCCGGAAGGAACTTTGATGAAATATATGGACACAGTGATAACAAGAGACAGGACAACAGGATTCTTGACTTAACAGAAAATATTATTGCTAATGCCCTCGATAAACGAGCAAGTGATATTCTCATAGATCCAAAGGATGAAATATCATATACAATCAGGCTCCGAATTGATGGTGTTTTGCGAACAGTAAAAGAGCTTAAATCAAATACCTGCAAAGCAGTTGTTAACAGCATTAAAGCTATATCGAGCATGGATATTTCCGAGAAAAGAAGACCACAGGACGGCGCTTTTATTGCCAAAAAAGACAAAAAAACATCTTCTTTCAGAGTCGCAAGCGCAGGAGTAGTCAATGGGGAAAAGTTATCAATAAGAATATTGAATCAGGATGCAGGCACGTCAACATTAATGGACATAGGACTTACAAAAAAGCAATATTCTGTTTTTACCGAAACCATGAAAATGCCGTCAGGTATGATTTTGCTATGCGGTCCAACCGGCAGCGGGAAAACAACAACACTGTACGCGATGCTGAATGAAATTGACCGAAGTACACGCAACATAATAACAGTTGAAGATCCAATTGAAGCGGTTCTGCCCGCCACAAGCCAGATCGAGATAAATACCAAAGCAGATATCACTTTCGCCAAGTCTTTACGGAGTATTTTAAGACAGGACCCGGATGTTATATGTGTTGGTGAGATACGAGATGAGGAAACAGCAGAAATTGCTCTTCGTGCAGCACAAACCGGCCATCTTGTGATTGCTACGATACATTGCGATAGTAATAAAACTGCACTTATAAGATTACTTGATTTGGGAATATCGCCGCTATTGTTATCATCAGGTTTGACTCTTCTGTCTTCCCAAAGACTTCTTCGCCGCTTATGCAAACACTGCAAAAAACCTGCCAGGATCAGTGACAGTTTAATCGAGGAATTTAAGAAAATAGGTTTAAAAGACTACTCACACATCTATAAGGCGGCAGGATGCAGACATTGTGATGGAACAGGTTATTATGGCCGAACCGCGGCGTGCGATATTTTGCCTGTAAACGAACAATTAAAAAATGATATAAGAAACATAGAATTGGCTTCTGATGTTAATACTGAGAACAGATTGCAAATAAAATCCAGGCTCAGAAAAGAAGCATTAAAAAAGGTTGCTGTTGGAATTACAAGTCTTGAAGAGTTAAAAAGGGTTATAGGATAAATTATGTTATTTTGGGCAGGCATTTTAACCGGCGGATTTTTTGCATGGCTGGCTGTCAAAGCAGGTTTCTATGAAACCATAGTTATGCTTTTTAATATCGTAATATCGATTTATGTCTCGTTATTCCTGACACCTGTAATCACGAAATATTTTTCAGCAGAAAATGATACCTTGTTTTTTAATACCTTCGCCCTGGCAATCATAGCAATAGGAACTTTCCTGATTTTATATGCAATAGCATACACATTCTTAACAGGACAATTTAAGGTCGCTTTTCACAAAATATTTGAACTTCTTTTCTCAGGCATTTTCGGTTTTCTCACCGGTTTTCTTGTTTTCAGCTTTGCTGCACTGGTAATCACTGTTACGCCGCTTTCTCAAAATCGCTTTATCAGCCAGATAGGTTTTAATAAACAATCCCAGAAGGCAAACATATCCTATATTTGCTGGTGGTGTGATTTGGTCAATACCGTCGTTTCTTCAGATGAAAAAATGAAAAGCGAAGATGTTATTGATAAATTATTGAAAAATGCACAGATGAAAGAATCCGAGAACAAGGATGATAATAATCCGAATCCATCGGAAAACCAAAAGAGTCAATTGAAAGTTTAACTGAATAAATCCTTTTCGTATCTAATGCATCATATTACAGATGCATTACAATCCGCATTGACCTCCACACATACCCTCACATTCAGCCTGGCTTGGTCTATTAAAGCAGGAATCACATGCGTTTGAAGGTTTGTTTTGCCCTACTGCAAAACCTGAAAGCATTTTCTGTAAATTGGAACTGCCGCATTTACTGCATTGATGTTTTTGCGGCTTACCGCTATTTTCCAAAAACTCTATCACTTTACCGCAATTATTACATTTATATTCGAATATTGGCACTTCTTCACCTCATAATTAAATTTCATTTTGCTTCGTATAATTTATTCCAAAAAATCGTAATATCACTTTTTATTTCATTCCATAGCGGTTCTACAATGTCAATTAAGTCAAGCATTTTAACACCTTTTAACTGAAAGCCGTAACCACTTACAAATCTATGCCTAAAGCTTCTAAACGGATGTAGTTTTTCTACTAAGCTCCGATCAAAAATTGCCGTTTTTCCCTCCGGTGGATTAGCTGACAAAATCAGAAGCTCTTTATGCCAGCTTTCTCCTCTCGGCATAGCTTTATAGTATTCCTTACATACACGTTTTAAAATATTTTCTATACCATTATAGAAATTCATCAAATAAGTACCCATAGCTGGTTCTATGCAAATATCTTTTACGCCTGGCTCAAATCTATTTTTTATTTCCTGCAATCTCTCTATAGTCTCATCTATAGCTGCAATCTCATCACGTAAATCTTCATATAATTCTTTATATTCCTTCTTCATATATAACCTGTCCCTTTGATACAACACGTTTGTAAAGATGCTCTCTTATATCATCCAAATCAACAATATCTACTTCGTTGTCCAAAGCGAAGGCAACTTTTCCATAATATTTGAAAAAAACCTCAGGTTTAATTCCACTAACTGCTATATCAATGTCCTGAGCCGATTCAATATCTTCAAGGCATGACCCAAACAAAAGTACTTTTTTCGCACCAAACTCCCTGCTGATGCTGGCGATTTCCTTTAATTCTCTTTCTAAAATTTCCTTTTTCATTATTTCTTACACCTTTTTTAAATCGTTCACTTATCACCATTACATAGAGGGAATATATTTATTTACCTCTTGGATCAAAATACCCTAATACAATAATATCTTTAATTAAAAATGAGCCATCTTCGTTTTTCCGATCAAGTATAGGTGAATTGAGAGGAATCAAATTGTTTCTGATATATTGATACGGAGATCTTTTTCCTGCCAGATTTAGCTGAATATAGTTATTTGGAACTATTAGACACCCAAATCCATACAACAAAGGATACCTAAAAATTGAATTAATTATTTTCATCAAATCCAATTCAAGGCGTGGTAATTTCCCCTTTTCAATTTCGGTTAAGGTCAAAGGCTTTGTTGGCAAAGTAAAATCAACTGTAAATTGATTTTTCGGAGCCATAGGAGCAAAGTCTTTCTCGACACCTTCCCCGAAATTTTTAATTAGCAATTTAAATAGTTTTTGATCGAGGTTCTTAACTTCCCTTTTAAGCGGTGAGCCGTTACTTTCAAAAAAAATATCATCTGGAATTTGCTTTAGAGACTCCTCTAAAGGTTTTATCCAATCCCAATAATATTTGTCAAAATTACGATATGAAAAAAACTCATTAACTTCCATATCCTAATTTCCTCATTAATATCGTTAAATATAAAAATTAAAATTCATAACTATTAAAATTCAATTATAGTCAAATATTAATTATAGGCAATAAGGAATCATTTATTTTCCCTTTATCTATATAATACATAGACAGTAAGTTTATTTGTCTCGTATATAATATTTTTGAAGAAAGCTATTCAGTTGCAGTTCAACTGTTTTAGTTTTTTGCAGGCTGCAAGTGCATAATGTATCTTGTATTGTTTTTATCAGCCTTTTGCCTGGTCGAGGATTAGGTCTTTTGCTTTGCGGCTGGGTAAATTCAAAGCACCAAAGGCTGCCGCCGCCGAGCTGCGAAGATTGGCATCAGTTTCATTTGAACTTATAAGCTCATATATTCTGTTAATCATATCATCGCTTAACATGCTTGCGTTCAGTTTTGCTGAATTTGTAAGTGAATTAAAAGCTGATATTCGCACATCAAGTTCGTTGGTTGTATCAAGAGCCATCGTTACGATTGAGCCTTGTGCCGCCGGGCTTTTCAGATAAGAAAGAGTCTGCGCTGCTAAAACCTGCATCTCCTTACGTTCGTCCCCTGTCGCATTGATTAGAGCAGTTTGAGCCAAAGACAAATCTATGACTGAATTTCTTGTTTGAGCCAGTCCCAGCATAACCGTCGCGGTCCTTAGGGCATAGCTGTTTGCTATATTCTCATTCCATATTAAAGCATCACTTACTGTCGTTTGTGAATTTGAAGCAAGAGCTTCAGCCAGGGTTGCAGCAACAAGTTTGCTCTCCTCAAAATTTTCCTGCGGTAACGCCGAAGCTATTGCTATTGCGGCGCTGTATCGTACCAATCTATCCTTAAATTCAAGAGCCTGAACAAGCGGCTGCTCGGTACCAAGACGATAAAACAGCGATTTCTCACCGGCTGTTTTGTTCAGCGCCTCGATAACACCGAGTGCAACATGCGTATTGCTGTCTTTTACTGCACGTGCGAGCGCCTGATGCAGATATTCAACACCGGCTGTTGTTGCATAAACCAAAGCACTGGCATGGCTTTCGCCGAAATACTTCGGCATTGATTCGATACCGGCGGATTCCGCTTTAAAGTATCCTGCCAGCCAAAGACCAATTGCTGAGCCGAAACTCTCATCAGCTTTAAGCGCCCATTCACAATTCCTCATGGCCATAAGCTCATAAAAATAAGCCTTATTGACTGGTTCGCGAGTCAGTTGATTCTTTTCTGAGTCCCAGAACCAGACATTCGCTGTTGGAGCATCCTCAGCGGGAGCAAGCGATTGTGCATGATCATAATAATTTTCCGCAAGCTGATAGAATAATTGAGCCGCTGATACATTTAATGCTGCTGGATCGATTTTCCTGATGCTCGCTTCTGCTGATTGTCGCAAATCCGCTGATTCTTCATTTTCAATGACATATTTGAGATAAGGCAGTGATTGCGGATAGCGAATTCCGCCCATCGCCTTAATAATTTCTGATTTAACTGCTGCATTTTCTGTTTGCATAGCGGCAGCAAGAGGTCTGATAGCGTCTCTGCCGATTTGAGGAAGCGCCCCTGCTATATTTACAAATTCACCCTCACGGTCAGGATCGCCAAGAGCATTAAGCATAAACGGAATAGCATATTCTCCGGCACTTTTTAAACGTTCAATCGCATTGAGTTTTCCCCTTTGAGTATCGCTGCTTAGTCTTTGCACTTCTTGAAAAATAACATCCGAATCGGAACGCCGTATGTATCCACCCTCTTCAATAAGATTGAGAAGTTTTTGGGATAAACCTGCAAGCTCTGTATCGTACTTGTTATCGGCTGCCCGTAATAGAATTTGATAGCCGGTTGTATTCTCTCGTGAAAGAGTATGTAACTGAACCGGATCAGGATTGTTTTCCAGAATTGCCCGGGCATAACTTTTGGCTAAGTCAAGGTTGCTTATTACCGTATAATGCAGAAAATTCTCCCAGTTTTTTGTAATATCCTGGCTCTGCTTTTCAGTTTCCTGGCTGATTCCGATGCTTACAACAAAAAGTGCTGCTGCTAAAACAGCTAAGACTTTGTTACGATTGAACATTAACATTCTCTCCAATCCAAAAAAGTGCTTCTATTTTCATCACCAAAAAAGGTTTGGCTGCTCCTTAACTTAAAAAAATACCCCTCATAGAGGCTTTTATAGTTAGGCTGGCGATAGAATTCTTAATACATTATAAGAGTCCATCCTTATGAATAGTATAATATTTTTATGCCCGTTTTGTCAATAAAAAACCCTTTTAACATATACGAAAGCCATAAAATTAAGCAAGAACTCATTATAGGACGAGTATTTGAACGATGCACGCGGTTTCAATTCTGAAAAAAACGTGTTTTTCAGGCAATCTATTTTATTAAGAATTCTTTTCGATTTGATATTTCTGCCTTTATTTTAGCAGCGATTTGAATAAATCCCGGCAATGAATAATCAAAAAAACGTTTATAAGCTTCGCAAAAATAGCTTTCCCTGCCGAAATCACCATGATTTATCACAGTTCGATTCTTCAAGCAGCCTCCGCGGCAAACATCGAGATATTTGCATATCAGGCATTTGTTCGATAGAATCTGTTTTGCTCGTGAAAATTCCTTTTTAATGCCGCAAGACGCTAATTGCCCAATTGAATTTTGAAGAATATTCCCCAGCCGGTATTTTGGCTCAACAAAAAAATCACAGCAAAAAGCATCGCCGTTATGCTCAATAACTATATATTGACCGCATCGTTTGTCATATGTGCAGATTGTGTGTCTGCCTGAAATGCAGTATGAAAGAATAGAATCAAAGTCGCGTATGCTCAGGTTTTTAAACCCATAATTGCACCAAAAATCAAATATTTTGCATAAAAACCTGCCATATTGCTCCGGCGATATTGAAAAATCAGCTATTTTTTGGTTTTCCGGTTCTATCTCAACACATGGTATAAACTGCATGAATTGTACACCAAGTTCGATGAGAAAATCAAAGATTCTGTCCGGGTATTCAATATTTTTATTATTAAGCAGTGTCAGCGTATTAAATTCAACCTTGTTTTCTTTACATTTTTCAATCCCTTTTACTACCTTATCGAAAGTTCCCGCTCCAGAATGATCAATACGATAAAAATCATGAAATTCCTTCGGACCATCGATACTTATCCCAAGCAGAAAATTATTTTCATGGAGAAATTTACACCATTCATCGTTCAGCAGAATACCATTTGTTTGCAGGGAATTAGTGATTTGCTGTCCTGGTCCGGCATATTTTTTTTGCACTTCGATTACTTTTTCATAGAACTCCAGTCCCATCAATGTCGGCTCGCCCCCCTGCCAGGCAAAACCAGCTACCGGAAAATCCAACTGCAAATAATCTTTAATGAGCTTTTCAAGCACTTCTTCATTCATCCTCTGTCTGCCGGTACCAACTTCAGGCGACCTGGATTTATAAAAGCAATACCTGCAATCGATGTTGCAGTTCGAACCGGTTGGCTTAATTAATAATGTGAAAGGCTGCATTTACTTATTTTCAAATATAACTTATAACATTTTCTATTATTTTAATCGAAACGCAGTAAAATAGCAAAACCAGAAACTGCATATTATATTGTATGAAAAACTCGTTTTGATATAATATATTTTGAATTTTTAAAAAAGTCTCTTTTATATTGACACAGATAAAGTTACCTTAGTTTGTTATCATAATGTTTTTTTTCAGAAGACTGATTTATTTTCGTTATTGAGAACAGGAGTATTTATGTCATCTCAAAAAAAAGGATTTACCTTAATAGAGCTTTTAGTTGTAATAGCTATTATAGCAGTATTAATGGCAATTCTCATGCCATCGCTTCGTCGTGCAAGAGAACAGGCAAAGATGATTAAGTGCCAGGCAAACCTTAAACAGTGGGCTACTACAATTGCCATTTATGTACAGGAAAATGACGGCAAATTTTACAGCGGCTTAAATACATATGGATACTATTGGGTAGGACAACTGCCGGAAGATTTAAAAAGTTATAAAAAAAATAAATTATGGTTCTGCCCTTCAGCTCAAAAACCGCAAACAGAAGCCGGTTCTGCACTTAATATATACAACGCCTGGGGTGTATATAATGATTTAGTAGATGGCAAAAATGTCTATGGAATAGATGGGATGGCAGGCAGTTACGGCTTAAATGGATATGTATTAAATGTCAAACCAGGAGCGTCGTTCGAGCAAGGCATTCTTACGTCAAACAACTGGAGAACACCGGATGTCCCCGGGGCAAACAGAATTCCGCTGATGGCAGAGGGACTGCGTTTCGATTTCTGGCCACAGGATTCTGAAGGTCCGGCGGAAAATGAATATGCTGCATGGTCCTCAAATGAAATGGCTCGTGTATGCATTAATCGACATGAAGGTTTTATTAACATGTCATTCTGTGATTACTCTGTACAGAAAGTCGGACTCAAGCAGCTCTGGAAATTCAAATGGCATAGACAATTTAATACAAATGGTCAATGGACAACAGCGGGCGGTAATGTCCCTGACTGGCCTGATTGGATCAGGCCTTTCCAGGATTTTTAAATCAGACTATACTGATTGAATCAACCCGATTGCATAGTATCAAAATCTACTGTGGTTTTTGTTTGTTGAGCTGCTGTTTTGCCCATTCAAGAGCCTGATCTCGTGTTTTGAGATTGCCTTCCAATTGAGCGACATAAAGTTCTTCCGCCAGTCTGCCGAGAGATGGCCCCGAAACAGCGCCTATACGGATGAGATCGTGGCCGTTCAGCAATGGCTTCGGCTGCAATTCGACATCTCCTAATTGCCTGATTCTTCGATTGAGCTTTGTTAAAGGCAGCAGACCTTTTCGCCCGCTGATAGCTGCTTTTTGAATTGCTTTTTGCATTTCATATAAATCGGGAAAATACGGTTGGGCGAGAATTTTCTTTAAATTTGCAAGAGATAATTTTTCATCAAGCAGTTTTCCCCTGTTTTCCAAAAGGAATTGGATGTGCTTAATGTTATTTCTGCTTAATTTTAAAATCTTACATTCATCCAGCACAAATTGGGTATAGCATTCGGAAAAGAAACCGGCTAATGCAGGAGTAAAATCAATCTTCTTATGCAAATATCCTAATACTCGAATTCCGAACTTTGCCTGTGATGAGCTTATGTTTGGAAAGATCGCCTGTGCCAGCCCGCTTTCTGTAAGCAGAGACATTCCCTTTGCTCTGTTTGGATTTGTAAGAATAGACTCAATCTCGATAGCTATTCGTTCGCCGCTTATTTTGGTTATTTTTTTTGCATTATCACAAATCGCCAGCCACGTGGATTTTTCTATCTCGAAGCCAAGCTGAGTTGAAAATCGTACCGCACGAAGCATTCTGAGATAATCTTCGCTGAAACGCTCGTTCGGATTTCCTATTGTCCGTAAAACTTTTCTTTTCAGGTCTTTCCGGCCATCGACATAATCTATTACTTCTTTTTTGACTGGGTCAAAAAACATGCCGTTGATTGTAAAATCTCTTCGACAGGCGTCTTCTTCTGCATTGCTGAAATGAACCGTTCCAGGGCGTCTGCCGTCAACATAACCTGTTTCCGTACGAAATGTCGCGACTTCAACCTGTCTTTTTTCCATTAAGACAATTACAACGCCGAATTTTGCACCGACTTTCAGTGTTCGTCTGAACAGTTTTATAACATCTCTTGGATGAGCATTTGTAGCAACATCATAATCAGACGCACGTCTTGACAAAAGCATATCGCGCACACAACCACCTGCGAAGAGAGCTTCGAAGCCGCTCTTTCTCAGTCTTTTTACAATCTTCAATGCCGCTTCTTTATTAGTCAAGGATTCGTGCTCCGTAAAATATTAACATTCATTGTTCCCCAGTTGCGGCGTTCTATTAACTGCAATTGCCCATAATTATCCGATAGATTCACTTCACTGCTTGTTCTGACAATAACAATTCCGTCTGCTGTAATTTTGTCACATAGTGAAATTAATAAATCAGCCAAGGGTGAGCCGGATTCTGTATTCTTGCTTTTCACATAAGGCGGGTCAACAAAAATAAGGCCGCACTTTTGACCTTCCGGGGCAATATCCAATTCAATATTAAAAGCGCTTGCTTTGATAACTTTCGATTCATGGTTAAAACCGGCCTTGGCAATATTTTTTTTCAGAATCTGGACTATGTCCCAGTTTTTATCCACAAAAGTAACAAACTTAGCTCCCCTGCTAAGCGATTCCAGGCCGAGAGAGCCTACGCCGCTAAACAAATCGGCAACAACCGCACCGTCAGGGAAATTATAATTATATAAAACGTTAAAAAGCGATTCTTTCACCCTGTCGGTAATCGGCCTGGATACCATCGTTTTCGGGCTGAACAGATTCATTCCTTTTTTTGTACCTGCAATAATTCTCATTGCAATAATATACCCAATAGAACAATTACAGGCGAGAAAAATCATCAATTATTACTGTAGTCATTGAAAACCGATGACTTTTTTATTTGTACTGCTGTGATATTCCATACGGGCCATGAATAACACAGGAAAGCTCGCCGCCGAGATTACGGAACTGCACAATCATTTTATCTTCCATCTTTACGCCGTCTTTGCGTTTATAAACCACCGGTACAGCAGCTATTGAACCAAGTTTTGAGTGACCTTTTTTGATGATTTCTCCGATACTGACAAGTTCGACTATCTGATCTTTCTTTCCCGTCTTAATTATAAATGACCTGATAAATTCATCATCCAGAATTTCAGTTACTGGACTAAGTTTCTTTATTGCGGCAATGTCACCGGCTATAACAGCCTGATACATATCTGTAAGTATTTTTTTGCATGCCTGCTGCTCGGATAAACCTTTTATTGATATTCCGTATTCGGGATTACTCAATAAGCCAATATTCTCATCGGGTATGGTCAGAGGTTTTTCAATATAAGTTGGATTGCCGGGAATATTTACTGCAAAAAGACTATCTGTAATTTCTTTATAGAAAACAATCTTTGCGGCATGGAAAGCGGGCTGCCCGCTCCTGTCCATATTATCCCATTGCTTCAGGCTGACTGCAAGTTTTGTTTCATAATCAAACTCGATAATAAATGACTTTGGTCCTGTCACATCGATAAAGCTGCTCATAATAGTAACTCTTTCCCTGCCTGTATCGGGATCTTTACCATACATAACTTTTGTGTTTTTTATACTGCCGAGCATTTCGAGCAGTTCGGAGCCAAGCCATTGAGAAAATCCGGTTGTTACGGCTTTCTCATAATAAACTTTATTTTCTGATGGAACATATGCAAATGACGAGCCGTCTTTTACCCATGCGACAATACCATTGGAAATCTTTACGATAAAATCCTTCGACTGTTCCCCGGTATCATCAGTACGCCCCCAGCATTCGAAAGCTCCCTCCCGTGACGTTCCTTCCATATAAACTGCTTTGTAATCTTTAACAGCTTCAATCGCCTGCTCCATTGCCCAGACAGTCCTGCCGGAATTGCCTGTAAGCACATATAATACGACCAACAATACAGCAGCCGCTGAACCATATTTTGTAATTCTGTTTTGCATAATTATTCTCCATATATTCGGCTGAACCGAAGCCGATTGAGTTTTTAGTGATTGTTCATATGCGGGCAAAGCATCGTCAATGATTCTTTTATCTAACTCACTTGTCGTTTTTATTCCGCTTCTCTTGGCAAAATAAAAGTTCCTTACGACATTTTCGATTTTACTCATAAGTTTCATTTTTACACCTTGCCGTTCAATTGTAACTTCAATTTTTCCAGTCCGTACCGATAGCGGCTCTGGATTGTATTTATCGATTCACCCTGCATTTCCGCAATATCCTTAAATCTTATCTGACTATTAATATGCAGGACAATTACTTCTCTCTGCTGGTATGGAAGCTCAGACAATGCCAATTCAACTAATTTCGATTGCTCAGTTAATATTGCCAACCTTACAGGCTCATTACAATCATGTTCGATGTCCTCTGCATCATATACCTGCTCATTCTGTCTGCTTTTTATGCTGTGCAGACTGCGAATACGATTGACAACACAACTCAAAAGGTAACTCTTTAAACTCGTCCGCAACTGCAATTTGACCGCATATTCCGCAAATGATACAAACACATCATGGAGTACATCTTCGGCTACAGTTCTATCATTTGACAAGGCAATAGCAAGAGCAAGCAAATCATCTTTGTACTTTTCATAGATCCGGCGCAGGGCATCTGAGCTGCCGCGTTTTAATTTCCATACCAGTATTTTGTCTTCCAGCATGTCCGGATTCACCTTAAAAAGTTTCGAAACCAACGATCGTCAAGGATAAGACATCATTATTACAGATTTTAGTCTAAAAATAATAAAAAATAATCCCAAAAATAAAAAGGCCGAGATAGAATGCCCGGCCTATGTCTATGTGCAAATATTGTTATTGAATACTATTGAGGAAAGTGCGTCGCATTTGGAAAAGGTTCCAGGAATTTATCTACTTCTTTAGACTTTGTAGCAGCAGTTGGAGCATCGAAATCTCTTATTATCCAGAGGCCTTTTTCTTTTATTAGTGAGATTGCCCAGCAACCATACTGGTTATCAATAGGACCAAATTCAGAAGTAATTACTAAAGCAGCTTTCTCATCGATATAAATATCATCAACTTTAATTCCGTCAATACCTGGCATTTGTTTCATGTTTTTAACAATACTTGATGCACGTTCTTCTTCGTATCTTAAGAGTCTCATTGCGTCATTATCTCGTCCTTCATTAATCGCCTTGAAAAATTCTTCTGTAGTTTGCTTGACCAATTCCAAAGAATCTTCAGGCAATACAATCTCAACAGATTCTAAAATACCGACATGCTCAACTTGTTCCTGTATTTCTTTTTTGAAATTGCTGTAAAGCTCTTTTTTGTCAGGAATTTGTTTTGCCATATTAAGAATATTTTCATAATTCACATTTTCCGGCAATTCAGAATTGTCTGATAATTCTTTATATGCACCATGAATTAAATTATTAAATTCTTCTGGTTCAACTTTAAGACTCATAAGATAGAGCCTTGGAGAACTATCAGTGATATCCTTTGATTCGATTTTTATAAATGCCAGGTTTTGAACAAGAGTATTAAGAGTTTTTGGTTTATTTTCAGGAACATAAACAGCCCACTCATAAATATTGTCTGCTTTTTGCGTATATAAAATATGACGGCCAACATAATATTCAATCTGACCCTGGGTATTATTTTCTGGTACCCAGAGCAATCCATAAAAACCTATGGGTGCTAAAGGCAATTTGTCTCCAAACCTGAGCTCCTCGAAAGCCTTCTCTAAGCCGGTATCTGTTGTTTTATTTGTATTCTTTCCTCTCCAGCAAGTTACAATACTTCCGTCTTCAAGGCAATAACTGAATTGAACATTGAATTTATAACCATCGGAACCGCCATAGATATCAAAACAAATATAGGAAATATCCGCGTTTTCTTTTGTGTTTTCAACTGCAAAATCATTTGGTGGTTGAGTTGAGAAAATATTCTGCTGCGGCTGAACATTTCTTTCAAAGACATCTGTTTCTGAATGCAATTCCCATTCATCCCTGTCCATTTTTGACCAAACCTTAGTCAATCCAATATCTCCGGTTGCTGGTGACACCCAGGTCTCATATCTGAACTTTATACCAGAATCTCCCAAATTGAATTCTCTTCGCCATATATCATATTTATGACCATCAATTTGCCCCACATCAACCTTTCTATAACTATCCAGGTTCTCCCAGTCCTGCATCGCATTCATTGCCAATTGCATAATATATTTTTGATTGGCTTGTTTTTGGGATGAAAGCAACTTATTAAACATGGCTGTCTTTTTCTTATCATCCAGCTTCATAACATAGTTTTCATCCCAGACGGTCTCTCGTTTTGATTCAGTAACTAATGGGATTTCCAGACCAGTATCAGCATCATACTTTTCTACTTCGCGTAAATAATACATTCTTCCATTTTCAATATCATACCAATATTCTAATGTCTGAAAGTCTAATGTCTGATCTTTTACTTTAGTATAGTATTTAGTTTTAACATGAAGTGTTTTTGCTTTTTCTATTAATCCGGGCACATCCGTCAAAGCATATACCTTGCCGGTTAAGCTCATAGACTGAAAGATAACTAATATTCCAATTACAATCATTGCCGCAGCGGCAAATTTAAATATTCGATTATGCAACATTGACATATGTACGGATTTTTTGGGTTGGAATTTTTCTAATGCGGCCATAACGTTTTCCTCTCGTGCTTTCATTTTGCTATCAATATTCTTACCAAATTGTAAAATAATTTCTCGTTCTTTTTTCAGGCTTTCTAAATGCTCTTTACACTCGGAGCATTGTTCGATATGCTTTTCAAGATTGGCAATTTCATCTTCATTCAAAATACCGAGAACATAATCGGTGATTTTGTCTTTCATTTTTTCATGTTGATTATTCATTTTAAGTCTCCTTCCATTTCGAGTATCTCATGCAACTGATTTGTCGCAGCTCGAAGTTTCAGGTAAACGTTAGAGGTTGATATGTTCAGTTTTTCAGCAACATTTTTTACTTTTTGGCCGTCATAATAGTACATAAGCAGAACAAGTCTTTCGTCGGAAGGAAGCTTTGCGATAGCTTTCTCAAGGCTGTGATTTTGTGTCGGATTTTCTGCCTCTTGATAAGCCCTCTGAGCAATAGCTTTTTGTAAGTTCCTTTCTTTCCTGTGTACATTCAAACACATATTTTTCGCGATTCTCGTTATCCATTGAGCGAATTTCTCGCCGTCCCGTAATTTCTTAATCTCGACATAACCCTTGAGCATGACTTCCTGAGCAATATCCTCTGAATCGCTTACATTTCCAAGCATACCCATGCAAACCAGGAATACATGCCTGTAATATTTTTTTACAAGAACTGCATACATCTGTTTATCTCCTGTATAGCAGGCTTCGACTAAATTTTTATCTGTCAACTCGTCCAATAAAAGCTCCTTATATCCGACACTACTATAATGACACGCAGAGTCGTCGAATTTACAAAAAAAGTGAAGATTTTTATTATTTTAACGAAATTAGACGTTTTAGAAATGAAAAAAGCCGAACCCAATCAAGTCCGGCCTGCCATGAACCAGAACGGTTCATGGCCTGTGTGTCTTTTACAAAATAAAGTTATTAAATTCTATTGAGCTTTTTTGCGAACTACCCATACTTTCATGGGCCGCTGTTCTATTTTAAATGTAATACCAAAATTCTCTTTGTACCATTCTTCAGCCAATTCAGCCCCCTTTCGAGTTCTAAAGTTCGGCACTTCAAGACTCAACTTAGTACTTTTATCTATCCCCGTATTATCTTCTATAACAATATCCTGATCTACCGCCAATTCCGTTAGCAAACTATTAATATTTAATCCTGCACTGGCCATATAGGATGACATTCCAGGAGTATCTGTTGAACCTCTCATTACGGGGCTTCTGACATTAGTAAAATCTTTAAGCTCCTGGCCATTATACTCGGCAATCCAGACTGTGCATAAATCTTCGCTTTCGGCAATTTCCAATCCAAATTGTGTAAGTACAAATTCTGATTTTTTATCTCGGTCTATTTGGCCCCGACTTATCACCTCATGCTGAAGGCTAATATTATTAATATCAGCGTCTATCCTGATTCTTCCTGTCAATTCCGGATACTTGTATAAACTCGCAAAATTATGTAATGTTCCACTAACAGGCATGGTTTTATAGTCATCCAGACCAGGTATTTCAAATCTCGAAATTTGTCTACAATATGGCCTTTCTCTGAATTCCATTTGGCCGAGTTCAAGAGGATTGGCTTTATAATATTCTGCTAATTCATCAAGATGATTGTTCCACGTAATAGTATCAGGATCATTTGCCATGCGATATTTTTCCGGCACATACCACTTTGTCTCATCATTTTCCAGCACATTAAATCCTGCAATCTGGTTTACCTGCTCAAGTGTGAGGTTTGCCTTGTTAAATAAATTGTTGGTAAAATCATATCCAAGCAAATTCTGACCTACATCATGGATTTGAGATAAGATACTCTTTCGCGCATTTGGATTATATTGAGAAAGATCCGGTTCCAAAGTTCTCATTTCTTTAAATATCTGAGTCGCTCTTTCAATTCTGCCATTACCGGCTATGGCAATAATATAATCTGTAAAAGGCTGATAAGAAGCGTTGACTCCGCTTGTTATAAATTTCTCTTTCTCCTTAGGCAAGAGCTTTTCGGCAAGTTCATCGGCTTGACCAAACTTCCCCTGGTTTATTAGCATAGCAAGATTTATTCTATCGATTTGATGATCATATTTAGTACCGGATTCCAATTTTCTTACCAAATCAATTGCCTTCAAGCACTCATCATACTTTTTGGCGCGTGCATATTCCCATGCTTTTGATAAGATTATATCTGTTTCTTTTTCATTAAACTTATCCTGCGGCCAGATACTATTTGGCTCCCATTCTGTAATATCAAGAGTTCCAACTATTTCTTCAGGTTCGTCCGGAGGCCAATTTTCAACCTTACATTCTAAAGTAATTTCATCTGGCAATCTTTCGTCAAAAGGATACTCATCCGGCACAAAGATCTCTACAGATATATCACTTAAAGTAATATGGACACCTCCTGTCGATTTGTATTTTCTATTCAAATTATCAGTTACCTTTGAAAAACCAAAGAATGGATTGCCATCAGGTCTTGTATTTCGTGATTTTGAAGCAACTATCCAGACCGCTCCATATTTTGTAATACCAATTCGCTCTACTTTAGGCATATGATAGCCGCCGGCTTTTTCGAACAATTCTTTCGGTACATAATCCCTGCCGCCCGGATCCTTTAGTAAGGCATAAGCAAGATTCGCTTGACTGCCGCGGGAAGTTGTATTGTCACTTTCGAGCAGTATTTTTTCATATGCTGCCGGATTAAAAAATTCTGATGCTTGTTCTGCCGAATAACTCATGCAAACATCGATACTTTCACCGTCACGCGGGTCCCACATGCGGATTCGTGTAGGCAATTTACTTTCCCGCAATGTCCAGATTCTCATCCATTCAGGGCTTACGGTAGATTGTATATCAAATACCAACATATCCTCAGATATCATAGCATTTGGATTTATAAGAGGCGTAGTTTCTTCCAAATCACCGCCACTTACGGAATTCAGGATTGTGTTCAAGGAAAATTCCGGCGTACCCAATATTTTCTTCATTACCATTAAACCATTTTCATCATAATCTTTTTCCGAAAGTTTTCGTTTATCAGCAAAATTATATCCAGCGACAATATTGTTCGCTTTGGCAAAAAGAACCTGGCTATCGACTCTTATTCTCGTTTCCTGCTCACTGTTTCTCCATATCTCAATTTGTGTTGGTTCTTTAGACGCATCCTCTTTAATGTAAATAGTAGCATTGAAAAATGCTATAGACTGAAATTTCTGGACTACATCTGCCCATACGACTGCATTACTTCCAAACTGATTAAAAATGATTAATGCGATTACAACAAACACAGCCGCTGCGGCTAATTTCAATGCTCTATTAATTACGATGAATCTTTGCTTGTTATTTTCATTAGGTTGAGATTGTCCGACAAAAGATGCCTGTAGCTTTTTTTCGAGCTTATCGCGATGGGCATAATCAGGTTTGTCATTAAATTCTATATTATTAAGATATTTTTCAAATTCTTTGTTTTCCATTATTTTTCACCTCCCATAAGAAAGGCATTATCCTTGATATTCATTTTCTTTCGCAGTTTTTCAGCTCCTCTTGATAATTGACTGCGAATCGTAGCCGGGGTTGTTCCGAGCGTTTCGGCTATTTGTTCTGTTTTCATTTTCTCGAAATAATATAAGGTGATGATTGTCTGATACTTTGGTTTTAAGCTATGAATCGCGTTTTTAAGAGATTCCAGTTTAGCGTTTTTATCTTCGATATTGTTATTATGGTTTTGGGGATTTTCTTTCAGGTAATTTTCTGCCTTTTTATGAACCGCGGCTTTTCGTAAATGCTCGTTTATAAAATTGGTCGCTATTACATAAAGCCAGCCGCGAAATTGCTTTTCAGTTCCCCTGAAGGTATTGAATTTTTCAACTACACGCAAGAAAACCTGCGATGTAATATCCTCGGCCAAATGCCTGTCGAATAACCGGTGAACACAATATTTAAAGAGTGCATCGTAATGTCTGCGGTACAATATCGAAAACGCATTATAATTCGTCCGGGCTTCTTCAATCAGCTCGGCACTTTCAAGCTCACTGCTGCTATCCACAATAACAAATCTCCCAATATTTAAAGTTTCAGTAATCATCACCATTATAAATGCGCAAAACCCAAAAACGCGGCAAAAAATATTAAAAACCTGACAAAATGGAAAATATTCTTCAAGCAGGATTGCTTTATTGCAAAATTTATTGAAAATGATATAATATATATGATAAATTGGATGTTTTCGGTGTCTTATGCAAAAAATAAAAGAATCATACAAACGTATTGGCGATGATGACGGCCGTTTTGACATAGAGTTCTGGCAGGAACAGGGAGATGCCGCAATCTTCAATGCAGCTCTTGAAATGATTATGGATTATCAAATAATAAGGCAGGGATATGCTGACAAGCCCAGACTTCAAAGAACTGTTGAATATTTTGGAAAAGCATAAGGTTCGCTATCTGGTCGTAGGCGGATATGCGGTTATGAGGTACACAGAGCCGCGATTTACAAAAGACCTGGATTTGTGGATTTCTATAGACAATGAAAATTCAAAAGCTGTTTTTGAAGCTTTGAAAGAGTTTGGTGCGCCACTTAAAAATTTAACTGCTGATGATTTTATGCAAGAGGATTATTTTTACCAAATGGGAAATCCTCCTTTTCGGCTCGATATAATGATGTCTATTCCAGGGATTACTTTTAATCAAGCATGGGCAAATCGCGAATATGTACAGGTCGAACAAGTGAGTATTCCATTTATATCGAAAGATGACCTAATAAAAACAAAAGAAGCAAGCGGCAGAGATCAGGATTTGATTGATGTAAAGAAACTCAGAAAAACTGACAAATAATTCAGTAAAACCCATTCTAAAAAATATAGCTAATTTTTAAATATGGCGGATTCAATTAATAATTTAATGTATAAGCAGCCTTCATATAAACAATTTTTTTTGGAATTGATACTAATTGGACTTATTTATTCATTTTTAGCTAATTTAGCCTGATTTTCGATTTCGCTCAGGTAAGCTAAGGTTCGTTCGAGTTTGTCAGTAAGATTCTTTAGCTTGAGTAATGTTTTAATACGTGTAAGCAGTTCAAGTTTGTTTACAGGTTTGCTAAGAAAATCATCTGTTCCCGAATCGATGCCGCGTTGTATGTCACCAAATTCGGTAAGAGCAGTAACCATGATGATTGGAATATCGTTTGTTTTCGGGTCACTTTTAAGCCTTTTGCATACCTCGAAGCCGCTCATTTTGGGCATCATCACATCCAGTAAAATCAAATCCGGGGGATTCTTCCTGACGATTTCAAGAGCTTCAAGACCGTTATGAGCCGGAATTGTACTGCAGTCCACATCTTCGAGATACGCCTGTAAGAGTTCGAGATTCTGTTGATTATCATCTACAACCAGTATCATCGGTTGTTTTTGTTTTGATTTATCTGTATTATTTTGCTTCATGAGTAAAATACCCCTGTGTTTTTCAAAAGTTATTTATCTATTTTCTAAAGCCTTAAGTATTGCCGAACAAAAAGCAGGCAAATCATCCGGTTTTCGTGAAGTTATCAAATTGCCATCCACGACACATTCGGCATCGATGTATTTTGCGCCTGCATTTATAATATCGTCTTTTATAGCCATAAAGCATGTAGCTTTTTTCCCTCGAAATATTTTTGTGCTGCATAACAGCCAGCCGCCGTGACATATCGCGGCTATTATCTTTCCGGCATTTACCATATCATTTGCAAATTTTATAACTTCCTGGTTTCTTCGCATAAAATCCGGTGCAAATCCTCCCGGCACAATCATACAATCATAACTATCGACATTAGCCTGCCCTGCCGCTATTTCAGATATGCACGGATACCCTTCTTTGGAAAGATATTCTTTTTTAGACTCCGCCGCAACCAAATTAACTTCCAGCCCGGCTTCACAAAGCCTGTAGTAAGGATACCATACTTCAAGCACCTGGTACATTTGATCAACCAAAACTGCCGCTTTTTTCGCCATTTCAACTATTCCTTATTAAATATCACCGTAGTTTTCAATAAATTCACGAATTTCCGGTCTAATATATATTTGTTCGATATCGACAACTTTTACAATAGCTTTAGCACACATGACCGCCATAAGAGATGCAGGCGCCTGTGTATCTTTAAAGAATAAATTTTCACCTTTCATCATACAAAGTCCCCCGCCGCTGCCTCCAAGAGGCTCCTCACGTATCTTAACACCGTTTGCTTCCAATAAACTCAGAAGCTCTTCCAATATTCTTTGGTCGTTCATTTTTATTTTGTTTTATTTATTATTATCGGTGTCATCTTCAAGAAAAACAGTCTTATAAGTCGATATATCAATTAAATAACGTAAAAAACGTTAAATTATATTTTATGTATTTATTGTACAACAGGAGCATGCAGTTGGCAAGCATTACAGAAAAACGCCTTTCTCTACACAGGCACTTGGAAATTAAAAATCAGGAAAATAATGAATTGAGGTCACAACTTACCCATATTCAGCATCTTGCCAATATTGGCACTATCAGCCACATGATAGCTCACGAGATTAACAATCTTCTTACGCCGTTGAGAAGTTATGCAACTTTTGCCCTGCAAAATCAGAACGATAAGAATTTGTCTGAAAAAGCGCTTCAAAAGACAGCTAAAAATTGTGAGCACGCTTCTAAAATAATGCAAAGCCTTCTGGCTCTGGCTGATGGCCAAAAACAGGAAAAAGAAAACGTAAAACTTATTTCTTTAGTCGAAGATGTCTTTACCTGCCTTTGCAGAGATTTTTCCAAGGATAAAATTCAGATCGAAATTAACATTCCGCAGGATTTATCAATCTGTATTGTTCCGGTTCAATTTCAACAAGTATTAATGAACCTGGTTATCAACGCACGTCATGCGATGCTTCCTCGCGGAGGTAAATTGACTATTAACGCATTACAGAAAAATGGCTCTTTAGAAATAGAAGTTGCCGATACAGGTGACGGGATAAAACCAGAGCATTTGCAACACATTTTTGATTCCTTTTTTACCACTAAAAAAAACAACAAAACACCAGATTCACATTCAGGAACGGGCCTTGGTCTGGCTTTCTGTAAAAAAATAGTGGAGGAACATAACGGCAGGATAACAGCGGAATCCAAACCATGTTCCGGGACAATATTCAAAATTGTTCTGCCTGAATATCAACCAGACAATTGCTGATGGCGCCTTATGTTTATCAAATTGTTTTGATATTTTTACTAATCTGCGGTTCTGCTTTTTTTTCCGGAGCTGAAACTACATATTCCAATATAACACGCAGACAAATAAAGCAGCTTAAGGAATCCAAAAGTAAATTATCAAAACTCGCTTCCAGCCTCCTGAATCATCCAAGACAATTGCTCAATTGCTTTCTATTTGGAAATATGACGGTTAATGTTCTTTATTATGCTGCATCCAGTATTTTAATAATCAAAGTTAATAAGGAAAATCCGCTTGCCGGAGGAATAATTGCATTTTCAAGTTTTGTCATAATTTTATTATTTGGTGAAATTCTTCCAAAGTCTCTTGCATACGCAAATTCGAGATCACTTTCTGTAATTTTCGCATTGCCAACATATTTTTTTCTGAAAATTTACACACCTCTCGAAGTTATATTCAAGTACATTATTTTAGAGCCTTTTCTTAGATTACTTTTAGGCCCCAAAATAAATCCGAGAGCAATTACAACATCCGAATTCATTTCCCTGATAGAATCAACAAAAAAGAAAGGATTAATCAGCGAAGATGAAAATAGACTTCTTACAGAAGTAATAGAGCTTGGCAACCTGAAAGTTCGTCATGTTATGAAGCCCCGTGTGGATATGATTACATGTGCCGTGACTGACTCGAACCTGGATGTACGCGAAAAAATGCATAATCACCACTTAACAAAGCTTCCTGTATATACCGGCTCAATTGACAATATAGCTGGCGTAATCCATTTTCGCGAGCTTTTGCTTAATGAAAATGTCCCGTTAAGCAAAATCATTCGTAATGTAAATTATGTGCCTGAACAAAAAACCATCGAATCAATGCTCGAATTTTTCCTCAAAACAAAAACAGACATAGCGATTGTCGTAGATGAATATGGGGGAATTGCAGGTTCCGTAGTTCTCGAAGACATAGCAGAAGAATTATTCGGCCAGATTGAACATTCAAGCCAATCTGAACCGATAGAGCAGACAGGTCCTTTTATGTATCGACTAAGAGGAAATCTTGCTGTTCATGACTGGATAGAAATGTTCGGAATTGACCTTGATGAAACGCAGCAGGCGACAATCGGCGGATTAGTTACCGCCCTGCTGGGCAAAATACCTAAAAAAGGTGACATCGTACATATCAGAAATCTTAAGTTTACCGTGGAAAAAATTCACAGAAACAGAATAGAATCCATAATTCTATCTTTCGAGCCTTTCAGAAGTGAAGATTCATAACATATTACTGTTTTTAGCCTTAATTATTTTAATAGGTTTTTCCGGATTATTTTCCGGTTCCGAGACAGGTCTATACCGGTTAAGTAAGCTCCGTTTACGTTTGGGGGTAGAAAAAAGAAGGCTGTCTTTTATTTTGCTTAGCAGATGTGTACATGACAGTTCCGGACTGCTTCTTACAATATTAATTGGCAATAACCTTGTAAATTACCTGACAACAAGTATTATAACTTATATGCTGTCCAGCAAAATAGAAACATGGCAGTTGGCTGAAATATTTGCAACTATTTTAACCGTACCGATCCTTTTTACATTCGGAGAATCAATACCAAAAAACCTGTTTTTTTATCGAGCAGATGCGCTCATGCCTTATACCGCACCTTTTCTTTATATATTTCACAGATTTCTGAGCATGTGCGGCGCCATTGGCATCCTGCGATATATCTCGGATTTCTTCATGAAACTTGCAGGTTCTTCAACTTCACCGAAAACAGCTATAACTTCAGCTAAAAGACACGCTGTAGAGGCAATTTTACAGGACACACATGAAGAAGGAATTCTAAGCTCAGTACAGACGGATATAATTAACAGACTTGTTAAAATTTCCAATGTTCATATCAAAACAGTAATGACACCTATGGAAAAAGTTCTGACTGCCAATATTAATTCCGACAACAAGGTTCTGCTGGATATTTTGAAAGAGCACAATTTAACTCGGCTGCCTGTTATCGATACTCATACAGAGAACGTCACCGGTTATATAAATATTTATGAAACTTTAAGCTCATCGCAAAAATTTGATAATCTCGTAGGTTTCCTTAAGCCTATTAAACATATCGATGCCGAAACGAATATTACCGAAGCTATACATTTTATGCAGTCCCAAAAGCAGAAAATCGTTTTGGTTAATAAGTACGGGCGCTTTCATAAAGAAAAACCTGTTGGTATAATAACGATGAAAGACCTTGTCGAAGAACTGCTTGGAGAATTAGGCGAATGGTAAAAAAATTATGAATTTCCTTCCGCCTCATCAATAATTGCTTTTACGATATTATTTATTGCTTCCCGGCTCTCCCCGTTTGCGTTATTGGTTATGATAGAGAATATATACTCTCCGCCTTCTGTTATGCAGATTCCGGAAAGAGCTTTAACGCCGGTGAGCGAACCGGATTTACCCAGCATTTTACCTTTATACTTTTCCTCCTGGAAATGATCTGCAATAGGTCTTGTTCCTTCCACCCCCCCTATTGCCAGCGAATCCCTGTATAACGACCAGTTACTGCCTTTATAAACATCGAGCAAAACTTTTGTTATTATATTAGCGCTAAGCTCATTTTTTCTGCTCAGGCCGCAGCCGTCATCGATACAAAACTCGTTTTCGTCAATACCAAGCTCTTTAATAAAGTCACCTATCAATTCGGCGCCACGCTGCCAGCTTCCGTTTTTTTCATCCGGATTATTATAGGCAGCGATAGTTTTCATCAATGCTTCGGCTGCAAAATTCAAACTGTCCTTGTTGCAGCGATCCAGACAATCACTTATTGGTGTGACATATTCTGCAATTTGTTTTAAGTCTTTCTGATTAACAGACGCTTTCTCGATAAATTGTCCTGTAACTTTTATGCCGTTTTTATCCAGATACTCAGCCAGCAAAAATCCGAAAAACGCAGCCGGTCTTTCGATTGTAACCTCGAACGGACCAACTTTGTTCCTGCATTCACCTTTAATAGTTAGCTTATTTGGCTGAACATTGCGATAAGCCGCAACCGCACTATCCCCCGACAAAACCGCCCTAACTTCATTGACAAGGGTGACGAAAGAAGTTTGCGGTTCGATGGAAATATAAACCTGGCCATTAAGGTTTTCCAGACTCATCATAATACAATTGTCGCTATAATTCAGACCGCTCACCTCACACGCATAAGAACGGTTCAACTCCTCTTTAGGCCAGCTCGGATGAACAAGCTCGTTATCAAAAATCCCCGTATCGACTATAATATCTTTCAGGGAATTGATATTTTTATCTTTCAGCTCCTTTGCAATACCTTCCAAAATCCAGTTTTGCCGGCGGCTGTATTTATCATCCGTCTGCCTGTCGCCAAGCAATGGATCGCCGCTTCCTATTATTACAAGATTGCTGTCCTGAATTCCGACTTTTGTTTTATACTCGAAATCGGATCCTAAATATCTAAGCGCCGCGGCGGTTGTTACTACTTTCATATTAGAGGCAGGTATCAGTGAATGATGCGCATCGTGTTCATAGGCTGTTACGCCTGTATCTGCTTTTAAAATACAGACAGAATATTCTACTTTCTGCTGAGATGACTGACTTAAAATTGCATTAACTCTGCTTGCCAGACTTGCTTGTACAAAGCGAGCAGACAGAAAAATAAATACAACAAAAACAAATAATTTTCTTAATTGTACTTTCATAATGTGCCGCATTATTTCACAAGAAACGGCGGTTTTCAACCTTTTTTTAAAAATATTGTAGCATATAATATGTGGAGGCAGTTTTATTTTTTTTGCCATTTGATTTGAAATTCGATTTCTTCTGAATCATTTTCCCTTTCATGCTCGATATTAATTACAGCATCCGGCGGCACACAAACACGTTCACCTGCAACCTGTATTCTAAACCTGTTATCCTGCTCGATACAATCCGCTAAACGCCGTAATTTTGCGACAAATTGTTTTGCGGGATAGTTTTTTTCAATGTCACGTTTCTTTTTTATTTTTCTCTTTGGCATAAGGTTACTCTCTTTTCTTGCGTTAATCATTTCACTGTTATTTATACGCTACTGCCTTGAAAAATGTATAGCAGAAAGTCCCGTCTTTTTCCGCTGTTCGGTATAGGTCTGATATTCCTTTTTCCCATTCCATTGTATCCATAAGTTCTGCACCTATGGCTTCCTCGCCAACTCCTTCGACCATAGCGGTAAATGTATTTTTTGTGAATCCCTCTACATATTCAGGCTTGCTCGAATCAACATAAACCATTCTCGGCGAAACACTTACATTATTGAAACCTGCTTCACACATAAGCGGGTACATTCTTCGGCCAATAAGAGAATCGCCGCCTTTTTCTGCCTGAAGGTCTATAAGGCACTGGATCGCCTGCCTCGCATACCTGCTGTCAGGATAAAAATAAGCTGAGCCGTGGTCGCCTTCGATAACTGTTATCGAACCGCCTGGTTTGAGCTTCTTTTTCAAACTCAACAATACATCGAGCGGCTTTTTCAAATGCTCAAGGACAAAGCATACAAAAATGTGGTCAAAAAAGTTATCCTCAAACGGCAGATGGAACAAATCCGCTTTTTGGAATTTTGCATTGCAAAAACCAGCCGATTCAACCCTGCATTGTGCTTCTTTAAGAGATTTTTCGGAAATATCCACACAGATGAAGTTTGCCTTGGGACTATTTTTTACAAGAGTAATAGTCTGCGCTCCTACACCGCAGCCTGCTTCAAGAACCACAGTGCCGGGTGGGTATTTCGTATCATTGTGCAGTAATTCTGTCAGCGTTGTGGCTTGATCAATAAGACGCTGATTTTCCCTCTCTGAATAACCATGAACATATTCGTGATTATTTGTCACTTTGTACCTCTTTTCTCTGCTATAGTTTTGGTATTATAAATTATATCTGATTAAATTACAGGAACAAACCATATAATCATAAATAATCTATAACGTTTTCCTGAGTTTTTCAAGACTTGAAGTAAAATCTTTTGCAACAAGCGGATTTACAGCTTCCGGATAAATTGACATTTTCATATGATATCACAATATAAAAGGCCTGTACCGAGTTATCCAGTACAGGCCCTTTTTTCAATTACATTAGCTAAACTGAAAACAATACTAATACTATTCAAGCGAATGGCCGCGGCCTATATTATCAATGTATATCATACCCTTGCCCCTGAGAGGTGCGGCGGTATCGCCTACGCCTATCGCTATCTTCTTTACCTTCGTCATGTTCACTCCCGTAAACTCATCAAAAGGT
>JAFGEF010000001.1 GCA_016931715.1 Sedimentisphaerales bacterium | reverse complement strand
ATAAATAGTTTAACTTCATTGTTTAAGAAAGAAAAAATTAAACACAAGCAATTTTTTCTTTCTTAAAGTATGTCTAACTTCAATTTTACAGAATCCTTTTATGACCTGATGATAACAAAAATGCTATAAAAATGCAATTATTTTTGCAGTCGGGCGAGTTCGTCGCGGCACATTTTTAGCTGGCTGGGGTCTGTGAGTTTTCTCTCTGCTTCCTGAAGGTGCTTTATCGCCTGCTGCGGCTGGCTAAGGTAGCGTGCATATATAAGGCCAAGCATTAACTCCACCTGCTCGGCATATTCGTAAGTGCTGTAATGTTTTAGAAACTGCTCGTAAGCCTGTGACGCTTCGATATGCCTGTTTGCGCCTGTGAGCTGGTTTGCAATATCCAGCAATTGCTGTCGCGGCAGAACCTGCTCACTATCATGAGCCATAAGTTTAAGATAAATATCAGCAGCTTCCGGCAAATTTCGCTCCGTAATTCTATTGCTGATTTGCATTCTTAATTGAATTGATTCCTGCTCAGCTTTTTCCTGTGCCGGAGTCTTTTTAATCTCTTTAGATGTTACAAATCTCGACGTTGCAGAGAACGGGTCGAATCCGCTCGAAACCACGTCCTTGAACAGACGCCGCCTGTTCCACTGCCTAATCATGTCCCAAAGGTCAAAATGCGTGCTGCTTATGAGCTTTGTCGCGAGCATAAGTATTATAGCCCCGATGCCGAATGCGTAACCGGCAATATGTGCTGTATAAGCTACTGCGGCAACCTGGTGAGTGAAAGCAGGCTCGATAAAGTTGTCCCAGATGATGAGTTTGAATGCGATGAAATACAGCGCGGAAATATCTATCGTATTGATAAAGTAGAAGAACCACCACAAAACGCTTATTAAAGTTTGCGGGAAAAGAACCAGGTAAGCGCCCGTAACAGCCGCTACTGCTCCGCTTGCACCAAGAACAGGCGAACTGCTTAACGCCCAATGACCTAACCCGCTGAAAACGGCGCCGGCTAAATAGAAAGCCATATATCCTACGTTGCCGAGCTTATCGTTAACGTTGTTGCCGAACAGGTAGAGAAAATACATATTGCCAAGAATATGCATTAATCCCCCGTGCAGGAAGGCATAGCTGACAAACTGCCAGATATGAAGATGATACGGCTGCGGATTAAGGACAAAAATGGCTGCCCATGGGCGCAGATATTCCGGCTGCCCTGTCAGAGGATTTCTATACACGTGATAGCTTAATAAAAAAATCAGCACATTAGCCGCGATAAGAATGTAATTCGCGTATGGCGTTTTCCGCGGCCTGATACTTGTTCTATAAGGTAATATAAATAACATAGCCCTTCATTGTAACGGGCAAAGTGAAATTTAACAAGGCATAAACGAAAAAGGCGGCTAAACAGCCGCCCTTTCCCAAAAAATTTGGTCCTAAAAGTCTTTCCCCCTTGTGGAAAACATCTTTTGGCCGGCGAAATTCCATGATTACCAGCCTCTCCCTCGGCGAGTCTTATATCTTGTAAAACTCTTAATCTCTAAATAAAGTATAAGAAATAAATCAGACAAAGAACGGCATTTGTGAAAAAAAACTTTATTTTTTTCGCAATTTATAGTTCATTATTCATAATAGTGTTCTGTAACACTTGATATGAAAAGTTGTCATGTTGAGCCTACAGGCGAAACATCTGGCTATCGATGCCCAGATTCTTCGTTTTACTCAGAATGACACCCTTCATTTGTTAAGTTACAGAACAATAGGTGCTTTAAGGGCTTATAACACTGATTGTATTTAATAAGTTCGCTTTTATATGTCATTGCAATGACATGGATAAGAAGGACAGGAGATTGTATAAATGAATACAGGATCTATAAAGGGACGCGTTCGGGCAATTGGTCGTGAGCTTAAAAAAAGCGGGATAAATTGTCTGATAATTACAAAACCTGCCAATGTAAGTTACGCGACAGGATTTTTAGGCGATGATAGCTGGGCGATGATAATTAACGGCCGCTCTTTTCTTGTAACCGACAGCAGGTACACAGAACAGGCAATGAAGGAATGTCCGGTAGGCACGATAATCGAACGTCACGAGCCGATGCCGGATGCAGCGGCCAGGATTATTAAGAAATACAAATCTGTCGAACATATATCGGTAGAAAGTTCGACTTCGGTTGCGGAATTCGGACAGATAAAAAAAGCCCTTAAAACAAAAATTCAGACGGCAAGCGGCGTAATCGAAAACATTCGAAGCATTAAAGATGAAAGCGAAATAGCTGTAATAAAAAAAGCGGCTTCGATAGCGGCAAAAGCGCTCGCGCAAACTGTTCCTCTGATAAAACCCGGGATGACAGAAAGTGAATTGGCGGGAATGCTCGATTTCCAGATTCGCAAACTCGGCTCGATGAACAGCTTCGAGACAATTGCGGCTTTCGGTTTCAATGCTTCGAGGCCTCATCATCAGCCCACATCGAGGAAGCTCGGGAAAAACGATACAATCCTTATAGATTTCGGCGCAAAATACAAAGGTTATTGCAGTGACATTACGCGCTGCTTTATTATTGGAAAGCCAAACGGTTTTTATCAGAAAGTGTATGAAGTTGTGGAAAAAGCGCAGGAAGCGGCTGTTAAAAAAGTCAAAGCGGGCATTACACTTCAGGAAGTTGACAACGCGGCGCGTGAAGTTATCAGGCAATCTGATTTGCCCGTCTATGGTCACGGCACAGGTCACGGCTTCGGAATAGAAATCCACGAATCGCCATTTCTGAAACCTGAAGCGAAAGGTGTTTTGAAAGCCGGGCAGGTTGTTACTATCGAACCCGGAATATACATGCCGGGCAGGCTCGGCGTGCGAATAGAAGATGATTTACTTGTCACTAAAACAGGCTGCGAAATCCTGACAAAAAATTGCCCGCATTGTCCTTCTTTGCCATAAAAACTTTAATAAAAGAATTTTTGAAATATTCTTGATTCTATAAGTCAATTATATTAATATTGCATAGAGAATTTATGGAAATAAACGGTCGGAAATGAAGGGATGAATAAGATGAACGCTTTTAGCATAAAAACAAAGCTTGTAATATTTCTGCCAACAATACTTCTTGTGCTTCTTCTGGGAATTCTGTCAATTTATCTTTTTGCTTCTGGTACAATAAATGCAATGATTCATGGTCCAAAGGTTGTTATGGAAGTAAATTCTCCTGATGGACAATATCTGGCATATGTAGTTGATGAGCCATGTCTTGACGGTCCGAATCAGTCTTTAATGATCGAGCGTTCAGACAAAACACGCTTTTTGCGAATCGCCAGGCTTGTCGGCGATGTTGATTCTATTAAAGAAATTCTCTGGTCGCCGGACAGCTCGATAGTTGTCTTTCATTCCTGGCTTTATCTTACGATAGCACGTTCATCAGACTGGAGCATGATTCGTATTTATCTTGGTGACGAATGGCGGCGGCACGAGCCGATACGCCGTACTACTTTCAGCGGAGCAATGCCCAAATATGGAGTTGAAACCATAGATTTTCCTGAACCCGCCCAAGTTGCTTATAAGTTAAAGGGACAGCCAAACATCAATATCGTAAAAATAGATTTCTTGCCTGAAAGACATTAAAAAAGATGTGATTTAGGAGAATTGTAAAAAGTTTGTAAAATCTATTCTTATTTTGCTTGCAGCGATAAATAATTCTTGACATTCATTCCCCGATTTTATAATCTTAGGGCAAATATCGGAAAAAGAAGAGTTCTTTGTGAACAGGATAAAATGCAGGATGGATAAAGTTATGTCAAAGCGAGAAATATTGTTTGCCGGATTAATAATTATAATATCATTCACACCAATCGTTCATGCATTTGTAGTTACGCCCAAGAGAGATTTGCTTGTTTTTACAGAGGAGTTAAAGAGCAAAAACGTTTCTGAACTTGAAAAGTTGATAGAAAAAGGAAATGATTCTGAGAGTGATAAAATGTCTCTTATTTTTGATGAACTTGGCAATAGAACTGACAGCCAAAGCAAAGATTTGCTTGAGAAATATGCTAAAAAGTATAAAAAAGAAATCGATAAATCTCCTTTCGCTAAGCGACCATATACAAATACACAGATAAATCTGGCTAAGCAAAAATCCGGTGGGAAAGACTCGGATAAATATATTGATGAGCTCGAAAAATTACTAATCAGCAAAAATAAAAATATTCAACAAGACATAGTAGCTTTTGAACTAAGCAATACCCTGACAGTGAAAGCAAGAAATGTTTTATTAAAATATGAGAAAGGTACAGGTATAGGTGCCGTCTTTAGACAATATAGATTGAAAAAAGATTTTGGGAACCTTGATGATGTTAAATTTGTGGAAGCAATATTAAAATCTGCTCGTGACCAAATAGCAAACGGAGAAAAAGAGTTGTCTGCGGAAAGAACGATTTTAGGTTCAAGAATGATAGAAAGTCCCTTTTCAATAGTTCTGTTGGAAGAAGAAATAAAAAAACCATCTTTGGATAATCCAGTATATCGTGACTTTATTAGAGAGTCTCTTGAGAGAATGCGTAATAGTGAAAACACATATTATCTGGGATTTTCTGAGCTTTGGGAACGTTACAAGAAAAAGGAAAGCGGTTTATTGACCGATCTTGAAAAAATATATAAGGATGATACTTATACAAAGTATGATGTAATGTATCGCGAAAAGGCCTATGAGATGTATTTGACACTTCAGATGGAGCGGGATGGTTTAAATAATCAACAGACTATTGCAGAATACCTTCTTAGGCAACTAAAAGGTACAGGAGACGGTCACGTATCTGACTATACTGAAAAAGGCCAAAAATCTCTACAGGCTATCGAAGATGTTGTCCGTGTAAGATTGCTAAGCAGGCTTGGCGAAGAAATTTTACCGATTATTGACAAGGAACTTATAATAGAAACACAGGAACAGCGTAAAGAAGCTCTGACATATATAAAGAAACAAATAATGTTATCGAAGTCCGTTAAATAAAATAAAAGCTACATAAAGAGAATCAAGAGAAGAAGCACACGAACCTTATAAATCGTGAGAAGAAAAATAGGATCGAATCATTTTTTGGTTTAAGCTGTTATTTATAGGGTCGGGACGATATAATTAGCGGCGTTATGGACAGTGCAGTTTATAGAATCATAGATGCGAATTTTAATCGTGCCAGGGAAGCTCTGCGGGTAATCGAAGACTATTGCAGGTTTGGATTGAATTCGAAATTACTGAGCGGCCGCGCTAAAGAGTTAAGGCATAATCTTTGCAGCTTCATTATGCAATTGGATAGCGGCAGACTCATGGCATCACGAGATACGCTCGCCGATGTAGGAGTTGACCTGAAAGTTTCTGGTCAGAACAGCCGGAGCAGTTTGAAAGACTGCTGCACCGCAGGATGCAAGAGGCTGGTCGAGGCGCTGCGTGTGCTTTCCGAAGTCATACAGATTCAGGATAAAGCGATTGCGGGACAGATTGAGCAGTTGCGATACGCAGCATATACGCTTGAGAAGGACATTGTTTTAGTCGGCGAGCCTTTGGAGAAATTCAGAAAGGTCGAGCTTTACATCATAATTACAAGCAACTTTCCGGCGGAGATTATTTCTTTAACTTCGCAATGTTCATCTGGCGGCGCGGACTGCATCCAGCTTCGCGCGAAGGAAATACCGAATGATGATTTATACGCCGCCGCGATTGAGTTTGTGAAAATTTGCAAAGGATTCGGCGTTTGCAGTGTGATAAATGACCGTCTTGATATTGCAATTGCGTCAGATGCCGATGGTGTTCACTTCGGGCAGAACGACTTGCCCGTCCAGTGCGCCAGGCAGCTTGAACAGAAGCCCATGATAATCGGTAAAAGCACGCATTCTCTCGAACAGCTTAAAGGTGCATGTGAAGAGCAGCCTACGTATGTCGGCCTGGGGCCGGTATATGCTACTGCGACCAAACCTTCGGCAGAGCCTGTAGGTTTGGATTATGTCAGGAATGCAACTGCAATGTTGGCAGATGAGCCTATAGGCCATGTTGCTATTGGAGGCATAACTCTGGAAAATATCGAGCAGGTTTTAAGTGCGGGCGCTGATTGCATCGCAGTTTGCAATGCGGTTACAAAAGCAAGTGATCCGGCAGAAGCCTGCAGGATGCTGAAGGAAAAAATCACGGCTTTTAAAAAGAATTCCCGTGCCTGAAACAGTGAAAAAAACAAAATTTCATGGAAAATACATGAAAAAATAGATAGTTTCTGGTAAATTATCCACTTAACGATGTTTTTAACAAAGTGTGTTAATATAGGTAAATTTATGAATAGCGGCAGTTGTTAATCAGGCTAAACATCAATCAAAGTAAATATTCTATTTCTCAATAGATGTAAAGTCTTGATTGACAAGGGTTTATAATACAACGTGGATGAAAGGCCGGTTTTATAATACATTTTATAAAAAACATTTTTTTGTATAAGTTTCTTTATCAATGTAATAATAAGGATTTACAGATAAAAACGAAGTTATCAACAGGTTATCCACAATTATAGTTAAAGGGAGTACGTTAATATGAAAAAATCGCTAATTTCTATCGGTGAAACAATACATGCATCAATTCCCAGGACTGCGAAGGTTATGAAACAGTTAGCCGAATCAGGTCCGGATGCTTATGTTAAACAAAGCGAAGACTTAAAATATATAACAGACCTGATCGAATCACAGGTTTCTGACGGAGCAAATTATATTGCAGTAAATCTTGATGCGTTCGGCGAAAACGACCCGCGGCAAACAGTCGAAATGATGATTGAATATACGAAACTCGTTCGCAAGTGGAGCAAAGGCGTGCCGATTTGTATCGACAGCAGCAATAACGATGTATTAGCCGCCGGCCTTAAAGAATGGTACGATACCGACCAGAAGGTGAAACAGCCGCTTTTAAATTCGATAAAGGTTTATACGATAGACAAGATGCTTCCTCTCAAGAAGGATTATGGTTTTTCCTTTGTAGGTCTTCTTGTAAGCGAAGAAGCCGCGACTGGTCCGGGCGGCTCGCATTCGATAGATGAGCTTTTTGCATTAGCGCAAAAAATATTCGATACGGCGACAGGTGAATTTGGTTTTAAGCCGGGAGAGATTTATTTCGATTCGACGGTATTTCCGCTTGCGATAGATATGCCGATGGAGCCGAATGTTCCGGGCTATACTTACAGGGCGTTCGAGACAATAAAAAAGATTAAGAGCGACCCGAAGATGAAGGGTGTACATTGCTCGCTTGGCGTCAGCAACAGTGTTCGGGATTTGCCCGGCAGGAAAATCGGTGTTTGCAGGGCTTATGTTGCAAAAGCGATGGAGTATGGTCTGGATGCTGGAATCGTTAATGTTGCTCATCATTATGGCGAAGTAGCGCCGGACGCGGAATTAGTTGAGCTTGTCGATGCTTACGCGAAAATGGATGGTTCAATGGAAAAAATGAACACGGCGATGGAACTGATGGGGAAATTCTGCCGCGAAAACAGAAAGCCAGCTAATAAATAATAGGAATAAAAGACTGTTTAATAGCCTCTAACAAAATGAATTTTTAAGAGGCAGCATTGCCATACTCGTAATGTTTCGCGGGCAAGATGCCCGCGACACGATTCTTTTTATTAGAGGTTTTCTCTTGACTCTAAAAAAAGCCCTGCTAAAAATATATATTGTTGGTTTTCAATGTTATTAATAAAAGGATTCTGCAAAATTGAAGTTAGACATACTTTAAGAAAGGGAGTTAAAAATGGATGAAACGACTGAACAAAATAGTGGAGCAGAGCAGAATGTAAGAAGTGGTGAAATCAGTAAGGATGCACGAATGTGGGGAATGTTCTGTCACCTCGCAGCGCTTGCGGGATATGTAGTGCCGGCTTTTGGCTGGGTTATCGGGCCGCTGGTTGTCTGGTTGATAAAAAAAGAAGAATTTCCTTTTGTGAACGAACAGGGCAAAGAATCCATAAATTTTCAGATTTCGATGTTTATTTATGCGGCTATATCCGGTCTTTTGTGTTTTCTTTGCATTGGATTCTTCCTTTTGGCTGCTGTTGCCATAGTCGATATAGTCTTTATCATTATGGCGGCTATTAAAGCAAATAACGGTGAGCACTATCGTTATCCTTTGACAATCCGCTTCATAAAGTAGTTATTGAAGTTAAAATTTTTGCAGCAGCAAACGGTTTTCTATGCGTTTTATAATAAAACTTTTCATCAGCTTGTTTATAATTACGCTGTGTACGAGTATTGGGAAAAAATTGCCTTCCCTTGCCGGTTTAATTTCTGTGATGCCTTTGACCGGTTTAATAGTGCTTGTCTGGTTGTATATTGATAATCCGGGCAATCACGAGTTGATGGCAAGATATACCAGGGGCGCATTGTTTGGCATTTTACCGACAATATTATTTTTCCTGACATGTTTTATTTGTTTCCAGAGACGATTGTCACTGACGATTGCTCTTTGTGCGGGATTTGCGGTTTGGATAATTGCGGCGTTTATTCACCAGTGGCTTTTAAAATAAGTTAATCTGCTTCTATAAATTATAAGATTTTTGCAAAAGTTCAGTAAATTATTTAAGCTGACTGTCTTTTTTACCTGACTAAAGTAATAAGACCGAGTTTAGCTATTTCTTCGATGAGTTTATTTTTATCAACAGGCTTGATAATATAAGCTTCACAGCCTTCCCTGAAAGAACCAAAAATATTTTTGGAATCTTCGCAGGCGGTTGTCATGATTACTTTTGTGCTGTCGAAGCCTCCAATTCCATGTTCCTGTTCTATTTGGCGTATTGTCTGCAGAGCTTTGCGGCCGTCCATTCCGGGCATCATAATGTCAAGACAAATCAGGTCGTAAGGCTCTTTCTCTTCAAGGGCAAGACGAAAAGCTGCGACTGCTTCATTGCCATCTACAGCAATATCACAGTTTCCATAATCTGACAGATACCTTTGCATTAATCTGCGTGTGGCAAAATCATCTTCTGTTATTAAAAATCTCATAATAAACTCCATGGTTGTATTGAAAACTCATTATGATTGTTTTGTTCTTTAAGATTTATATACATAGACCATTATTTTATGATATTAATCGGTGATAAAAGAGTGAGCATTTAATGGATTTCAAGAAAATGAACAAAATATTTGTTTAATTCTATATCTTTTGGAGGATTTGGATACGAGCGAGGTTGCCGTCAACAGTTATTTTTTGTCCTGTTTTTATTATTTTTGTAGCCGGACCTACGTTGACTACACATGGGATTCCGTATTCGCGTGCGACTATGCTGCCGTGACTGAGCAGGCCTCCCATATCCATTACAATACCAGCGGCGTTGACAAAGTAAGGCGTCCAGCCTGGATCGGTAAAAGGAGCGACAAGAATTTCACCCGGCCGAACGTAGTCATCGCTTGCTCGCAGAATAACTCGCGTCGGACCAGTGGCGATGCCGGGACTGACCGCGATGCCTGTAAGTGTTGCTGCGGAAGTTTCGATTTTTTCCCCGATGTATTTTTCAGGCTCGAAAACACCGATTACTACAGAAGGAGGCGTAATCTTCAGGTTTTGCTCGTATTCTGCACGGCACTGCTTTACGATTTTTATGACGTCAAAGTCTTTATCGTGACGCACAGCAGGGCCAAGCTCAGGATATTTCAGGAAGAATATGTCATCAGGCCGCAATAGAATTCCCTGCTCAGTTAATTTATTGCCAAGAGAAAGAGACAGCTTTCTCATGCCCGCAAAAAAACTTACTATGCGATTTTTCGAGTTTTCGCGGAACAGGCAGCCCTGCTGTGCTTTTTTTATAAAGTGTCTGAACAAGGTACGTTTGAAGAAGCCGAGTGACACACAGCATTCTTTTATGAGTTGTTCGCGCTGCTCAAGAAGCTCTGTGCGTTTGCGTTCGAGGTCCGTTCCGCCTGAAAGTATATATGAGCGAATAAGGCCAAGCACGTAATCTGGCGTTTCCGACCATCGGGGACTTGCCAGCTCAAGCTCGCCTCTGCAATGGTGGCCGCTGTTTTCCATAAAGTTGTTCCATTGTTTCAGGAAATCCGTGCCGCCTGGCAGAATGTCGAGTTTTTCACGAACCTGCTGCCAGTTGTTTTCGGAAAGGAGCAACTCATTCAATTGCTGATTTTGGCCGGCGTTTTTTGCGATGCGCCACAGGTCGAAGCCGGTCTGAGCGTCTTCCAATCCTTCCGTGCCGGAAATCAGGCGATTGAAAATATTACTGTTTTTGTCATTGAGCCATCTTTTGCAGACTTTTGCCAGAGTTGGTATAGCTCCTATAGCGACAAATAAGCATAACAAGTCGAGCGAAGCAATTGTCTGCACACAATTTTCCAGCTCATTTAACAACTGGTTTGGAGTTAATTTGTTCATGTAAAGCGAGTTGAGGTACTTTGTTTTTTCAACCAGGAGGTTTAAGAGTTTTGTCTGTTTCCCTTTACCATTCGTGAGCATTTCAGTAAGGGTCACAGGGATTCTCAAAATAGTTTTTGCTAAATTAGCGCCGAGGTCGGGGACATCTTCAGGCGGGATAGACAATTTTTCCGACGCGAGAGAATTTAGATGGTGACCTCCGAAGATTGTATCGAGATCGAACGCATTCGGGAATTGTTTGCAAGCACCGATAATTGTATTTATATTAAAATATACACGGCCTGCGATAATGCCGAATATGGGATTGTCACCTGTTTTGACGCAAATCATATTCAGCACTGGTCTAAAGAGATTATCGACAAGAGCTTCAATAATCGACCATGTGAGCGGTGTAATGACATCAGGAACTGCTTCTCCTGCGTTGGCGTTGGTCCAGACCTGGCGCTGCTCCCGGCTTTTTATTTTCGGTTCAGGCAGATTCGTAATTGGGCGCGATTGCAGAATCCAGATTCGATTATCTTTTATAGCCCATTCGATGTCCTGCGGGCATCCGAATATGGTCTCAATTTTTTGTGCGAGTTTGGTAAGCCTTTTAATTTGCTTTAAGCTCAGGCTGTGAGCAATTGACAGTTCGTTTGAAACAGGCTTTTCTATAACACCTCCGTCTTTGTCAGGTACGTATTCTATTTTTTTCTCTGCGATTGTCAGGAAAAACAGCCTTTTTGTTTTTTTATCAACTAAAAATCTGTCTGGCGTTACCTTGCCTGAAACGAGAGCTTCACCAAGTCCGAAGCAGGCTTCTATAACAATTGTTTCACGCCGTCCTGTTATCGGGTCGGCAGTAAAGATGACACCTGATTTATCAGCTTCTATAAGCGCCTGGACAATGACAGCCATATCGAGTTGAAGGGAGTCGATTTGGTTTTTCCTTCGATAATCGAAAGCACGCCGCAACCATAGTGACGCCCAGCATTTTTTTACAGCTTCGATGCAGCTAACTGAATCTCTGATACCAAGATAAGTTTCATATTGACCTGCGAATGATTTTCCGGGCAGGTCTTCGGCGGCAGCGGACGAACGCACCGCGACGCTTTGGCAATTAAGCAATTTGAAGTGTTTTTCTATTTCTCCTTTCGCCGGCTCTGGAAGAGACGCTTCTATAATCGCTTTTCGCAGCTCGCTTAACCGGCCTGACAAATCTTTTTGTGAGTTTTTGGCGATTGATTGAATAAGTGACTCCAAATTGTTTTGCTTGATATGCTCTTTGTAAACGTCACCTATAATACAGAAACCTTTAGGGACAGGTAGTCCGAAAGAGCCAAGGCCGCCAAGGTTTGCAGCTTTATGACCAGCGGCTTTTGCTCCGAGTATTTCCGGATTGTCGAGTAAATAAATGCCGGACATTTTTATTCCAGTTTAATATCAAATGGTTTTAAATCAGTTTATACATTATAATTTTATCTCCCGCCAAGTCAAACAGCCAAAAGAAGTTTTATGAAAACTTTTTGACAAGCCGGATATTGATAGTACAATATTTGTATAAAATAAAGGATAGCAATAAAAGAGATAAATATGGTTTTGTTGTAAAAAGATTCGGCGATAAATCGAAAGGTTTTTTTATGAACAAGATTTTAAAGTCACAACCTGTCGTGAACATACTCTTGTACCTGTTTGTTTTGGTGATAATTTCCTTATCTTCCGGCTGCTCCGCCTGTTTCAAAGCCCTTGCAAGGGAAATGATAGACGACGGTAAGCATGCGAAAATAAAAAGCCAGTCTTTTGCAGAACACTTTAAAGACGCAATGCTGGAGGATTTGTCCGGCATACAGCCTGTAATCAATAAAAGTAAGAGATGAGACTTTTACCTGTCTTAAGATGAATCAAACTATGCTGTAATTTATGAAAAACACGAGTGAAAGAGTAATGTCACTGTTTTCAGACAGAAAGAATGACAAGGTATGGACTAATGTCCCCTTGCTTGCTCTTATAGCGGTTAATACAATCCCTTTGTTTGGTGTGATATTTTTTAAATGGAGCATTTTCTATATAGTTTTTTTATACTGGGCGGAAAATCTGGCGATTGGATTCTATAATGTTCTCAAAATGTTGTTCGTTAAAGTCAAGCATCCGGCGGAGAATCTCGGCAAACTTTTTATGATTCCTTTTTTCATGGTTCACTACGGCGGGTTCGCTGCAGGACACGGCTTTTTTATCTTTCATTTATTCGGCAAAGAACACATGGTGCGCTTTATACATCATCGGGAGACATGGCCCTGTGTTTTTGCTCTTTTACAAAAGCTTATCAATTTTCTTGGTGATATTATGCAAACTGTCCCGCCGGGCGTCCGGCTGGCGATTTTATCGCTTTTTGTCAGTCATGGTATTTCTTTCGTATATAATTTTTTGATGAAGGGCGAAAATTCACGGACTAATCTGCCTATTTTAATGTTCCAGCCTTATGTGCGTGTATTTGTTATGCACATTACAGTTTTGATTGGGGGTATTCTGCTTCAGGTAACAGGCTCACCAGCCGCTTTGCTTTTAATACTTGTTGTATTGAAAACTGCTATTGATGTTAAGCTGCATAATTTAGAGCATAAAAAATCGGTATAAAATACTTGACAAATGGTTCTTATCTGGTTAGATTGTCCACTAATGTCCAATAGATGTCAAAGTTTTCTATGGCGTGAGAAATATGCAGCTTACAGTAAAAGATGTAGCAAATTTGCTAAAAGTGAATGAAAAAACCATTTACAGATGGTTAAAAAAGGGCGATATGCCTGCTTATTGCGTGGGTAATCAATATCGCTTCAATCGAGCAGAGCTGCTCGAATGGGCAACAAGCCGCCAGATTGGCGTTTCGGCGGATATATTTGTTGAGCCTGAAAATTCGCAGGTTTCAATAAACAGTCTGGCTGATGCACTGAATGCCGGAGGAATACACTATCGTGTCGAAGGTGAGGATAAACAGTCAGTTCTAAAAAACGTTGTTAAACTTATGACGCTTCCGCCGGAAGTGGATAAAGAATTTCTTTTGCAGGTCATTCTGGCAAGAGAAGCGATGGCTTCAACGGCGGTCGGCGACGGCATAGCTATTCCTCATGTACGCAATCCGATAGTTTTGCATATTACGGAACCTGTGGTTTCACTGTGTTTTCTTGAAAAACCGGTCGATTTCAATTCGCTTGACGGCAAGCCTGTAAATTGTCTTTTCACTCTTGTAAGCCCGACTGTAAAAATGCATCTTTACCTTCTTTCAAGGATCGCCTATATGCTGCGTGATGATAGTTTCAAGAATGTTATTGAAAAACAGGGCGCACGGGAAAAAATTCTCTCTGAAATCATTCGGGTCGAATCCGGATTACAGCAGGACCAATCCCGGTTGGCAGATGGAGAAGTAAGTTAATGTCCATCTTTATTTTGGGTTTGACGGTTATTCTCGCGGGTGGTTTGGTATCGATTTTTTTGGGTCGAAGGCCTGCTCTTGCGTCTTTTTTGGCTGTTGCCGGTGCGGCAGTTGGTTCGATAATTTCCATTTTTCCATGCTTTAAGATTCTTTTGAGCGGTATTGCCGAATCGATGCGATTGGAATGGAATGTTCCCTTCGGATCTTTTTTCATTAAGATTGATGCAATATCAGCGTTGTTTTTGATTCCTATATTCGGATTATCTGCGATAGCCGCTGTTTACGGAATGGGGTATCTCTCGTCATATAGCAGCAGGAAGAACCTTGGGGTGCATTGGTTTTTCTATAATTTACTCCTGATTGCAATGGCGTTAGTAGTTGTCGCCAGAAATGGTGTATTATTCCTTGTGTCGTGGGAAATAATGTCACTATCTTCCTTCTTTCTCGTTACTTTCGAATACGAACAGGAAAAAACACAGAAAGCCGGGCTGATATATCTTATCGCAATGCACATCGGGACGGCATTTCTTATCGCATTTTTTGTATTGCTCGGCAATCATAATGGTTCGATGGATTTCGATAAAATTTCAGTTTTGCCTTCATCGCTGGCAAGTATTTTATTTTTGTTAGCAATAGTTGGTTTCGGAACAAAGGCGGGATTTATGCCCTTTCATGTCTGGCTGCCTTACGCACATCCTGCGGCTCCGAGCCACGTTTCAGCGGTAATGAGCGGCGTAATGATAAAAACAGGCATATATGGTTTGGTCAGGACACTCACACTTTTAGGAACACCTCCCGAATGGTGGTGCTGGACGCTGATTATAATCGGCGCTGTATCAGGTGTTCTTGGTGTGCTTTTCGCCCTGGCACAGCACGACCTGAAACGTCTTCTGGCCTATCACAGCGTCGAAAACATCGGCATCATAACCATTGGATTAGGAGTAGGCTTGTTGGGCATCAGCAAAGGTTCTCCGGTTCTTGTGGTGCTTGGCTTTACAGGCGGATTGTTTCATGTAATAAATCATGCTGTTTTTAAGGGACTGCTCTTTTTATGTGCGGGTTCAATTTTGCACAGTTGCGGGACAGGTCATATAGACAGGCTCGGTGGAATTATCAAGCGTATGCCCTGGACGGCCTGTACATTCCTCATCGGTGCGATAGCGATTTCAGGTTTGCCTCCGTTGAATGGTTTTGTCAGTGAATTCATGATTTATCTCGGAGTGTTCAAGAGCGATACAGGCAGCGGAATGAATGAGCTGATTCCTTCTTTAATTGTTATAGGCAGCCTGTCCCTTATTGGCGGACTGGCGCTTGCATGTTTTACAAAGGCGTTCGGCGTAATATTTCTCGGTCTTCCCCGAAGCAGTGAAGCCCAACATGCTCACGAAGCCGGAACATGTATGAGATTCTCGATGGTAATTCTCGCTGCCTGCTGTGTGATTTTGGGAATATTTTCACCTCTTGTAATACGATTCGCTGAAAATGTCATTCCTGAAATAACTTCGCTTAATACGGAACAAATTCAAATTGAGCTTTCATCCGCTTCCGGAATATTGAACCATTTTGTCGCAGCATCATTAATTTTAATGGGAATCATAGGGATTATCACTGTTCTGCACAAACTCCTTTTTGGCAGGCGAATAGTCAGGGAGGCGGTAACGTGGGATTGCGGCTATGCCAGGCCTGAGCCGAGAATGCAGTACACAGCGACTTCTTTTGCCCAGCCCCTTGTGGACCTGTTCAGGTTTTTCCTGCGGACTAATAAAGATATTTCGCGTTCGGAAGATATTTTCCCTGCTCAATCCAGATTAAATACAGATACATCTGATATTTGCGAAAAGTATATATATCAGCCTGGTTTTAAATTTCTCAGTGAGCTGCTTGCAAAACTGCGATGGCTCCAGCATGGCAGGATTCAATTATATATCTTATATATCGCCTTGACACTTTTGATACTTTTGATTTGGAAGCTGATGAAAGCATAATGATTTTTTTGAAGATACTAAATACTGTTCTCGCATTGATTACCGCGCCGCTTCTGCTGGGCATAATTAACCGGACAAAAGCTTTCTTTGCGGGCAGGAACGGACAGCCTTTACTTCAGCCTTATTATGATATATGGAAACTTCTGAACAAAGGAAGTGTGTACAGCATCGCGACATCGCGGATATTCCGAATCGGACCTGTAGTCGGATTCTCAGTTGTATTAATAGCAGCGGCAATAGTTCCTTTCGGAGGATTGCCTGTTCTCCTGGATTTTCAGGGCGACCTGATTTTATTTGCATACCTGTTCGGACTGTCGCGTTTTTTCACAGTCTTAATGGCTATGGACACTGCTTCGAGCTTCGAGGGAATGGGCGCCAGCAGGGAAGTGACATTCTCCGCGCTTACCGAGCCTGCTTTGCTTATAGGTCTTGCTGCGATTGCTAAATATACCGGTTATGTCTCTTTGGCTCAGATTTTTTCGTCGATAAATTTCGATGCCTGGCTGAATGCGGCTCCTGCTTTTATACTGATTGGATTTGCATTTCTGATTGTTTTCCTGTCGGAGAATTCAAGGATACCGGTCGATGATCCGAATACTCATCTCGAATTAACGATGATACATGAAGTTATGATACTTGACCATAGCGGCCCGGATTTGGCAATCATTCTTTACAGCGCAGCTATGAAAATGTGGCTTCTGGGCGCTATATTAACCGGCATCGTTATTCCTGTACATAGCGATAATGTGTTTTTGAATGTTTCAGCGGCTTTGCTTTTCATGTTACTTCTTGCTGTGCTCACAGGCATAATCGAATCGTCAATGGCAAGATTAAGATTATTGCATGTGCCTCAGCTTTTGATTGGAGCAGCGACTCTGTCAGTACTGGCATTGATATTGATACTAAGGTAATTTATGAACAATACTCTCGATACGATAATGATATTCCTGGTGCTTACGAATCTTGCGCTTCTCGGATTGAGCAGATTAGGTACGTGCATTCGTATAGTAGCCGTGCAGGGAGTTGTATTGGGTTTAGTACCCCTTTTAATGAACAACTGGCATTTTGAAATACGTCTTGCTGCTTTCTCGGCGGTTTTAATAGTTCTGAAAGGAATCGTATTTCCCCGGCTGCTGACAAAAGCCATGAGAGATATAAAAACACTTCGTGAAATCGAGCCGTTTATAGGATACAGCAGCTCGATAGCTTTAGGAACTGCTCTTCTTATAATATGTATGTGGCTAAGCTCACATCTGCCTTTACCTGTTGAAACTATTTCTGAGTTGACTGTCCCTGTTGCCTTTTTTACAATCATGTCGGGACTGCTTCTAATCATAAGCCGAAAGAAAGCAATTACACAGGTGCTTGGCTATTTGGTAATGGAAAACGGGATATATACATTCGGTGTTACTTTAGTCGAACACCAGCCTGTTCTGGTCGAGCTTGGCATTTTGCTGGATGTTTTCGTAGCTGTTTTTGTAATGGGCATAACCATGTTTCATATTAATCGCGAATTTGACCACATTGACACGGACCAGTTATCGAATTTGAAAGTTTGACCTTATGATATATGCTTTGCTTTTGATACCCGCGATAGCTGCTGTTCTTTCCCTGATAATAAGAAAGGACCTTCTCCGGCGCCTGATTTTAATTCTCGCATCCGTCAGCCATACGGTGATAACTGTAATCGCATGGAATGTGGAAACAAAATCCCTGATGGGCGGCTGGATTGATTTGGATAAGCCGGGACTTCTGTTTCTTACGATAACAAGCATCCTGTTTTCCGCCTGTTCGTTTTATGCTTTCTGGTACCTCGCCGTGGAATCAGGAAAGAGAAAACAGGATTTCGAAGAGGGATTATTTTTTACGAATGAACCTGAAGCTATTTTCTGCTCATGCCTCATGGCATTTCTTGCAACAATGACGCTCGTAACGGTAAGCCAGCATCTTGGTTTGATGTGGGTAGCTTTGGAAGCTACAACTCTTGCGAGCGCACCTTTGATTTATTTTCATCGTCATCATCGTTCTCTTGAAGCTACATGGAAATACCTGCTTATATGCTCGGTTGGAATTGCACTGGCGTTGCTTGGCAACTTTTTTATGGTGATAGCCGCTTCTGTACCCGAGGTGAGCGATAAATCCATGATTTTGAGCAGTATGATTGAGCAGGCAAAACTATTAAATGTCCCCTGGCTCAAAGCCGCTTTTTTGCTTTTCCTCGTCGGTTACGGAACTAAAATGGGATTGGCTCCGCTTCATACCTGGCTTCCTGATGCACACAGCGAAGCTCCTTCGGTAGTTTCAGCTTTGTTGTCCGGTGCACTTTTGAATTGTGCATTTCTCGGAATACTGAGAAGTTTTCAGGTTTGTTCTGCCGCAGGTTTGGGGCAGTTCTGTCGGGAGCTGCTTGTTTTGTTTGGTCTGCTTTCGATGGCCTGGGCTGCGATTTTCATATTAGGCCAGAGCGATTATAAAAGAATGCTTGCGTATTCGAGCGTGGAACATATCGGGATATTAGCTCTTGGCATAGGTATCGGCGCTGGTGCAACATTCGGAGCCATGCTTCATGCAGTGAATCATTCTCTTACGAAAGCGATGTTATTTATGACGGCCGGGAACATCCTCGCTGTCTATAAAACAAAAAATACGAAAAGTGTAAGCGGAATAATGACTGTTTTGCCGGTTACAGGCATTTTATGGATAGCAGGTTTTCTCGCAATTACAGGAATGCCTCCTTTCGGAATCTTTCTGAGTGAGTTCACGATTGTAAAATCGATGTTCGAGCAGGGAAAGGCCGGTATTGCTATTTTGTTCCTGGCTGTACTTGCATTGATTTTTATCGGTATGGCAAATGTATTTATAAATATGGCTCATGGTAAAAAGAGTGACAGTGTGAATGTCAGTGACAGGCGTGAATCTGTAATCTCGGTTTTTCCTCCGATAGCGCTTGGTTTCCTGACGCTGATAACAGGTTTATATATACCGCCTGTTCTTAATAATCTTCTTCACGATGTTGCTGTAATAATGGGAGGGAATTTATAATGCAGGTATCAAATGCAATATCGTTGTATAATTGCCAGTCAGCCGATGTTAAACAGATTCCGGTTGTTGTTATAAATAAGTTTCGTGATTCGATAATAGAAGCAGTTGAATCCGGAAATAGAATAGTCTCCTTCTTTGCAGCACCTGCAGGAGCGGGCGTTTTTGTCATTTATGCCGTTCTTGCAGACGATAATTCCGGAAAACTTTACGCTTTATCCTCCCGTGTCTCGGACAGTTACCCTTCTCTTACGCCGGACTGCACACAGGCACATTTGTTCGAGCGGGAAATTGCAGAGCAGTGGGGAATAAAACCTGTAAATCATCCCTGGCTCAAACCTGTGCGTTTTCATTCTTCATATATGAAAAATCAGGACGCATGGAACCGAAATACAAAAGAGCAAATCCTGCCTTCTGTAATGGATTTTTACAAAGTCGAAGGCGAGGAAATACACGAAGTTGCTGTCGGACCTGTTCATGCAGGTATTATCGAGCCGGGACATTTTCGTTTCCAGTGTCACGGCGAGAACGTGCTGAACCTCGAAATATCACTCGGCTATCAGCATCGCGGCGTGGAACAGGCTTTGATTGGCGGACCGAATAAAAAAACTCTGTATTATATGCAGACTCTCGCGGGTGATACTACTATAGGTCACACGACTGCTTATAGTCATCTTATCGAATCGTTTTCGGGCAGTAAGGTATCGCTTCGGGCACAATCTCTTCGCGGCATAGCGCTCGAGCTGGAAAGACTTGCCAATCATACAGGCGATTTGGGCGCGCTCGCAGGTGACATCGGTTATTTGCCGACATCGTCTTTTTGCGGGCGGATTCGTGGAGATTTTTTGAATTTAACCGCTTTAATGTGCGGCAACCGCTTCGGAAGGGGACTTGTATGCCCGGGAGGAGTCGGCTTTGATATCAGTGATAAAAATTCTGAGACACTTGCTGAAAAACTTATGGGGTATAAAAAGGATGTAGAAGTTGCAGTAGAGCTGCTTTGGAATACGCCATCAGTATTGGCACGTTTTGAAGAGACCGGCATTGTCCAGCCCCAGACCTGCAAAGAGCTTGGGCTTGTCGGCGTGGCAGCGCGAGCGTGCGGCGTGGAAATAGATTGCAGATATAATTTCCCCGCGGGAATCTATAGTTTTATGCAGATTCCGGTTTCTGTCTGGAATACAGGAGATGTCTTCGCGAGGGCTTATGTCCGATGGCTCGAAATACAAAGATCAATAGCATTTATCCTCGACCAGATTAAGACGTCACAGCCCGGGCAGATAAAAACGGATTGTAAAACAGCCGCAGCCGGGAAATTCTGTGTGAGCCTCGTCGAAGGCTGGAGAGGTGAAATATGTCACGTGGCTGTTACTGACTCCGATGGCTCTTTCAGCAGTTATAAAATTACTGACCCGTCTTTCCATAACTGGACTGGTTTGGCGATGGCTTTAAGAGACCAGCAGATATCTGATTTCCCGCTCTGCAATAAAAGTTTCAATTTGTCTTATTGCGGACATGATCTGTAAGGTGAACAAATGATAAAACCGTTATTAGCAAGATTACAGCAGAAACACAGAACAATAAAGTACCCGAAGGCGGAACCGGTACTTCCTGAGAAATTCTGCGGCAGACCTGTTGTGGATGCTTCCAAATGCACTGCTGACTGCAAACTCTGCATCAATGTATGTCCTGTGAACGCGATACAGAAAAAGAACAGTGCGATAACAATAGATTTAGGCAAGTGCCTGTTCTGTTCGCAATGCGCACAAAATTGCCCATCGGGAGCAATAAGTTTTACAAGGGAATATCGCCTCGCCGCAAGAAAAAGAGACGACCTTATACTTTCCGATAAAGAAAATAAATTAGTTCGGGTTCTGGATGAAAAAGCAAAAAGTCTTTTTGGGCGTTCTTTGAAATTAAGACAGGTTTCCGCAGGCGGCTGCAATGCCTGCGAAGCGGATACAAATGTTCTTGGTACTGTTGTTTTCGATTTAGGCAGATTCGGCATCCAGTTCGTAGCTTCACCAAGACATGCGGACGGAATACTGGTTACAGGTCCTGTTCCCGAAAATATGCGTCTGGCACTGGAGAAAACATATGAAGCAGTACCTGATCCAAAGATAGTTATTGCTGTCGGCGCATGCGCTATTTCCGGGGGTATATATGAGGGACACACGCAGGTTAATAATGGAGCTGATAGAATAATTCCTGTTGACCTTTATATACCGGGCTGTCCGCCGCATCCAATGACAATTCTCGATGGTTTAATCAGACTGCTCGGAAAGATAGAATAGTAAACGTTCAGAATATAGATAAAAGAAAAAAAGCATTTTGCAAAAATACGAAAAGGCAGCTAAAATATGTCTAACTTCAATTTTGCAGAACGCATCTGTATGTAAATTGTTAAGGAGAACAGTATATGAAGAGGATATTTTTGATAATAACGATATCGTTTTTGCTCACAGGCTGCGCCGGTGTCGAGGTTACGAAAATTACACCGGGGAATGATAAATCCGCTAAAGGAATACGATACTACAGGCCATGGCCCTATCTTTTAGTTGCTCAGGATGTAAATGACCCGTCATCGCTTCAGCTTAAAACTGTTTACCTTCCCAATATAAAGGAAAACTATGCTGTCAATGCGAAATCCGGCATAGGCGCTTTAGATGCGGCGATTACTCTGGAAGACGGCTGGAAGCTGACGCAGTATGCAGATAAAACTGATACGAAAATACCCGAGACCATTCAGGCGATAGGTTCTATTTCAGCGGATACTATCAACGCAATTCTGGAAGTTATTACAAAGAGAAACGGAAGTGAAAAAGAACCGATTCCGCTAACTCCGGGGCTATATCGCTTTGAGTTCGATGATGAAGGTGCTGTCATAAATTTCATATATGTGCCTTTTGTTGTAAAGGAGCAATAAATTGCTTTTGGATAATTCTTAATTGAATTAGAATACAACCAAAATGTTGTTGATTTTTACGGGAGGCTGTTATGCAAAATAGTATTAACCGCAGAGAATTCCTGAAGTCATCATTTTGGGGAGGGAGCGGTCTTGTTTCGCTGCCTGCCATCTTTTCGCGTTCGCTTCCCGGTGCGCAGCCGTCTGATAAGCAAATTCAAAACGGCCAAACAGTGCGCCCGCCGGATATAATTTTTTTCATGACCGATCAGCAGCGATGGGATGCATTGGGCGTATTAAATCCGCGTATCAAGACGCCGACTCTGGACCGACTGGCTCGTAGTGGGGTACTGTTTCAGCAGGCTGTTTGCCAGGCGCCCATGTGTGTACCGAGCCGCAATTCAATGATGTTTGGTGTATATCCTTCACAACTCGGTATCAAGAGCAACGGTTCGCATAGCTATTCCGATGCTCTTCTGCCTTTGCCGGCTTTACCGGAACGCATGCGTCTCGCCGGGTATCAGACTGCTGGATTCGGCAAGACACACTGGGGCTGGGTAGATTCACCGATATCTACACGTGGTTTTGAGGTGCGTGTGGTCGGCGCTAAAGAAGTTGGAGCAGAAACCGGCGCACGTTATCAGGACGATGAAAATCCCGAAGGATTAGCGGCTTATAGAAAAGAGGTGGCTGCATATGGCGGCGGAGAAGAGGCTGTTGCAGGCTATATCGGCGCTGTTTCTCAGGTTGCCGAACGCGATCATCGTGACGGATGGGTGGCGGAGCAATGCTTAAAATTTCTCGACAGCGATGTCGATCCCAATCGTCCGTTATTTCTTTATCTGTCGTTTTTGAAACCGCATGCCGGACTTAACGTACCGAAGCGGTTCGAGGATCTATATGACATAAAAGATATGCCGGATATGACAGCACCTCCCTGGACTGAAGAGCCGGATACGCACCTTGCCGCTATTGATCGACTAAGTGCTTCACATTCCCGCCGCCATGCAGCCTGGCGGGAAGCGTTTAGTAAAATGACACTGGAGGAACGTCGCCGCACGGTTTTGCGTTACTATGCCAACTGTTCATGGCTGGAACACTATTTCGGAGAAGCATTGGCAAGACTGGAAAAACTGGGACGGCTGCAGAACGCATTGATTGTTTTTATTTCTGACCATGGAGAGATGCTGGGCGAAAGGAATTTCCGTTTTACAAAATATTGTCTCTATGACAGCAGCGTTCGCGTACCGCTGATACTTTCCGGTACGGCGGTGCCGGAGGCATTGCGCGGCACTGTGGATACGCGGCCGGCTGAGTTAGTAGATATTTTACCGACGCTTATGGCGGCAGCCGGTGTGAAAATCGAATCAGGATTGCCGGGACTAAATCTGCTGGGAGACAATCGCCGGATAGGGACATTTTGCGAATGTCACGAATCCGGTGCGCCTGCGTATATGTGGCGCAAGCAGGACTGGAAGCTCATTCTGTTCTTTGATAAGACGCTGGCTGAGGCACGTCTGGCTGTTAATCAGGCAAAAGGTGAACTCTATGATTTGCGCAAAGACCCTGATGAATGGCACAATCTCTACGGCGATTCTCAGTATGCTGAAATTCGCGAGCAAATGAAAACAGAATTGCTCATGCATCTGGCTTGTGCCTGGGATGGATTTCCAACCGGAAGAGGATAATTTATCGGTTGAATTTTATCCGATGCTGTTGAGATATTCTTCTACATTTGTATAACCGTTTAAATCGGCATCCGTTGAGCCGTCGGCTGCGTCATTGGGATTCAGTTTATGCTTCTGCTCCCAATTGTCGGGCATACCGTCTCCGTCACTATCATGAGGCGCTGGTGCGCTTCGTAAATCTGGCCAGTTTCCGACCTCCTTTTGACTATTGATGATACGTCCCTTACCGTTTTGGACATTTTCAATAATTCGCCGGTCAACTGTGTCACGCTGCGGCAGACAGGCTCCGCCATACTGTATGACAGACTGATATATATCCTTTGCATTTTCTGTCGAAATCGGCCCGGATTCGAACGGAACAGATTGTTTATAAGCGGAGATTTGTACATCATTCCAGTCGTCGAAGTTCACGACAGACCATGTATCATTCGGCATAAGATGGTTGTAATAATTGCCTGAAAAATACCCCCGATTATTGGGCGAGCCTTCCTGATAAGCCTTGCCTGTCGGTACGGAATTCGGGCCGGGAATAAGGTAATTACCCACATAATTGAGCTTCGTTATGCTCTCTTTATCGGCGTTATAACCGGCATAGGAACCTTCCCAGTTATAAATTACATTGCTGCGAAAATCCAGTAACAGGCCATTCGGATCAGCAGCAGGTGTATTTGGATTGTCGTAATTACCGGGACGGGGATTACGACCTCGGTTGTGAGCATACAGATTATGGTGATAGCTGTAGCGTACGCCGTGACAGCCCCGTATCAGCGATCCGTAACCATGATTTTCTGCATTCAATGCTTCGGTGATAAAGCACCATTGAACCGTAACATCACTAAGTACAGGAGAATATGTAGATGAGGAAAGCACTTCGTCTGTGCTCCAGCTTGCCGAGCAGTGGTCGATGATAATATTCCGCCCTGAATTAATGGAAATCGCATCTCCGCTTAAACCCTCATCACCTAACCTGCACCTCAAATACCGGATAACTACATGATCCGTGTTTATCGCTAACGTTGCGTCACGAAGACATATTCCATCTCCGGGAGCGGTCTGCCCTGCGATTGTTATAAAAGGATTGCCGATAGCCAGAGGTTTTTTGAGTCGAATTGTGCCGGATATATCGAATACGATAATCCGGGGGCCCTGAGCCTCGATTGCCGAACGCAGAGATCCCTGTCCGCCGTCTTCCAGTGTCGTTATATGATATACTTTTCCGCCCCGCCCGCCTTTTGAATATGCCCCGAATCCCTCAGCCCCGGGAAAGGCACGAACCGGCATAAGCCCATCCTCTCCGAAAAGCGGTTGCAGCATCAGAAGGCCTGAAAGCAGAATTGAACTTATGATTATCCTGATATTTCTCATTTAATAACTCCCTTTTGAAAAATATAATGAGTTCAGAATGACATCAATAATTTTATCAGGATTTAGCTTTGGCTGCCAGAAATTTCCTTTCTCAAAGCAGCTTTATTGATTTCTGAGGCGTTTTTTTTATGTGTGAGTTTAAGTTTCTAAATTCATTGCATGAGCTGCTGAATGAGGTTATAATTCATTTTGATAATATCTGTTTCATTATCATGCTATTGTTTACATTATTATAAGAGTTTTGCAAAAATGAGAAAAGGCATATATTATTTAAGAAAATCGCTGCACGATTTTCTTAAAATAATAAATTACTATTTGCATAACTCTTTAATAAGTAATATGTTATGTTTAGAAAGAAAAAATTATGAAATGAATTTTTTCTTTCCAAAGTATGCCTTTTCTCATTTTTGCAAAAGTTCAGTTATTATATAATTAAAATTTCTACATGAAGGTGTGAATATGAAAAGAAATACAGCTCTCAATCAAACGCGGGCAGCAGTGAAAAACAGAATACATTTACATATAAGAGTAAGGTTTGGTTTGTTATGCCTGATATTATTTTTCTTCCTGTCCCGGTGTTTGTATGCACTTTCACCCGGCGCACCGTCAAATCTGAGGAGTTATGATAAAACTAATCCTGTCGGAACCGATGATAAACCATATTTTGGCTGGTATGTTAATGATTCAGACGATAATGAGATACAAACATCATACCAGATATTAGCGGCATCGAGCCGGACAAATCTCGAAAAAGACATTGGAGACATGTGGGATAGCGGCCGGGTCAACTCCGGAAAGCAAAATCATGTTGTTTATGAAGGACGCACGCTTTCTTCAGCCGCACGATATTTCTGGAAAGTGCGCACATGGGATAAAGACAATAATGTAAGTCCTTATTCTGATACAGCTTTTTTTGATACCGGATTGTTAGTCAGTGATGACTGGTCGGGAGCCAAATGGATTAAAAGAGATACAAACGCCGCTGATGACTACACTTACTTTCGTAAAAAAGTTACTCTCCCTGATAAAACCTTACGAAGGGCGATAGTTTATGTTACGGCAGGTCATAATTATGAATTATATATTAATGGTAATTTGGCCGGAAAAGGGCTGGCTTACCATTATCCGCAATACCATTATTATAATGCTTACGATATTACTTCAAACTTATCAGCCAATGCGGAAAATGTTTTTGCATGTCTGACACACTGGTATGGAGGGGGCCAGGGAAGAGCTGTCGGCAGTCGGGGATTTCTCATGAAGGTTGTAATCGAATATACTGATTCGACCTCATTGATAATAGGAACAGACGGCTCCTGGAAACAAAAACAGGCGGAAGCATGGGTAACAGGACAACGCCGGAGAAATGGGGAGGGTGTTGGTTATATTGACAGGATAGACGCAGGAAAAATTATCAAAGACTGGAACAAAACGGACTATAATGATTCTTCATGGTCACCCGCGACAGAAATCGGCGCACATCCTGTGTCTCCCTGGACGGGAAATCTAAAACCCGATTTGACCCGGCTGATTGAAGAAGAACTTACACCGGTTTCTGTCAGCGATCTTGGAGGCGGCAAATATGTTATCGATTATGGAAAAGTTTATGCCGGCGTTCCGGTAATTAACTTTTCAGGCGGAGAAGCCGGAACAACTGTGAATATGCGGGGCGGCTATACCTTGAATGAAGATGGTACTGTTTCCACCAGCACGAATCAAAGTACAGATATGAGTTATTTCTTTGTTCTTGATGGGGGGACATCTGTTTTTCGTCCGATAGTCTATCTCGGAATGCGTTATTTCCAGGTTGATAACTCACCCTGCGCCTTATCCGCTTCAAACGTAAAATTCATTCGAAGGCATTACGAATTGGACTTTTCCCGTTCCAGCTTTAACTCTTTTGATTCCATGTTGAACAAGGTCTGGGACCTAATGAAACATTCTTTAACTGTCGGAGCACAGGAGGAGTTTGTGGATACGCCCACACGGGAAAAAGGCGGATTTCTGGGAGATGGCTGGTCACAGGGAACTGCAGCAATGAGTACAATGGGTGACAGGGCATTGAATTTACGCGTCCTACTTGAATTCCTTGATTCCCAGGACCAATACTGGCCCGATGGCAGATTGAATGCGGTTTATCCAAATGAGGATGGAGCAAGAGATATTCCCGATTACACCCAGTCTTATCTTGTCTGGGTCTGGGATTATTACATGCAAAGCGGAAATACTGAGTTTTTGAAGGCTAATTATAACAGGTTAAAGAAAATCGCCGATTACGTGGATGCCTACAGAAATCAGACGACAGGATTGATTCATAATCTGGCGGGCGGCGGAGGTTCCTACAGATACGGCATTATTGATTGGCCGGCTCAAATGAGATACGGCTATGACATGTCCACCGAATCCCGCACCGTGATAAATGCCTATGCTTATATAGATTTTGATATCATATCGAAAATTGCCGAAGTATTGGGAAATACCACCGACAGGGACAACTATAAAACCAAAGCCCGGGAAATGAAGAATGCAATTAACACACGATTACTTAATGCCGATGGCGTTTATATTGACGGCTTAAATTCCAATCAATCGCAAAGTGCAAATGTTTCCCAACATGCCAATATGTTTCCTATGGCATTTGAGATTGTTCCTGAAGCCAATGAGGAACCTGTAATTAATAAAATAAAAGAGCTTAGAATGAGCGTTGGGATGGTTACTGTGCGATGGCTGCCTGAAGCTATTGGCCTGGCTGACCAGGGACAGCATTTACTTGAATTATATACCAATACCGAATGGGACGGCTGGGCTAAAACCATTGCTCTGGGCGGAACAACAACATGGGAATCCTGGGACGCCCTTACAAACGGCCAAAGTATGTCGCACCCGTGGGGAACCGCTGGTTTAGGGGGAATGCAAAAATATATTCTCGGAATACAGCCGATAAAACCTCAGCATGAAAAAATTCAGGTTAAACCTCTTGATTTCGGCCAAAACCTTCAGTATGTCCGTGGCTCTTTACCTTCCGATAGAGGAAATATTATTATAAGCTGGGAGCGAAACAACGAGCGATTTTCGATGACTCTGACTACGCCTGTTAATATGACGGCCAAAGTTTATGTCCCCAAAAGCGGAACGAGCGGAGCCATTATAAAAGTTAATGGAGCGAATATGACAGGTGTGGAAGAAGGAAATTATATTTATGTTGATAATATCGGTTCAGGAACTCATACTTTCGAACGAAGCGCCAAATGAAATATTTGTTAATGATTGAACTTTTGCAAAACTCTTATAATGATTGAATACATGAACCCGGTTATTGGTTTTCTTCCAGATTCATGTCACTGGAATTCCTGACATCTAATTTACTGTTATCGCTTGTTTTGATGCTGACGTTTTTGAATTCCCATCCTTTGGCGAAGGTGATTCTTCCGCCGGACTTGGATTCGATATTAATATCGCTCAGGTGAAAATCATCCACGATGGATTCTTTTGTCCCGGAAGCTGATATTGCACTCCCCGCGCCCAATGCTTTAACGCGGGAGATATGCACATCCTTAAATTTCGGAATGCCTCTTTCCGGGGGCTCGACCTGCATCAACATGGTTTTCCAGTGCTGCGGGATACTATCCATATTATAACCTTCCGGCAGTGTTGAATAACTATAGCTTGGATTCCAGTTCATCGAAACTTCAATCACAGTGTTAACTCCGTCCATTTCGATATCCCGGAGGTAGATATCTTCAACTGTTCCGCCTCTTGTACGGGCAGATTTGAATCTTAGACCAACGCCGGTTCCCTGTGCCTTGAGGTTTTGTGCCAATATGTGCCTGATGCTGCCGGAGGTCTCGCTGCCGAAAGTAATCAAGCCGCCGCCTTTGCGGGATATGCAGTTCCGAATAACGACATACTCTGTTGGACGATTGATCCGCAGGCCGTCCCAGTCCCGGCCGGCTTTCAGGCAGAAATTATCGTCGTTGCAATCGATGTCGCAATTCTCGACAAGGACAAAACTCGATGAATCGATATCTATTCCGTCAGTGCTTGGGCCGCTGCCGCCTATATTATTCTGTATCACAACACCATCGACTGTGACATATTTAGAGTAAAGAATATGTACGGTCCAAAAGCCTGCCTGTTGAAAGGTAATCCCCCGTATAGTGACATTTGAACAATTTTGAACTAAGAGCGTTCGCGGCCGCTTGCAATCGTAGTCCACAATCCAGCGGAGTCCCTTCGGCTCATATTCCTGCCGCATCGTCCAGTAACTGTTCCAAAACGGTTTTCCCTGTGCGTTTATAACGCCATCGCCGGTAATCGCGGCATTATTCTGGTCGATTATATTTATAAGAGCTGAAGGCCATTTGAGTTCTATCCCTGCAGCGCGGGTATCGATTTCAGGATAATCTGATATATTCTGGCTGCCGAGGATTGTCACCTCTTTATCAATACGCAGATTAACACCTTCTTTGACAAAAATCGAGCCGGTCAGATATTGACCGGGATTAAATGTTACAATCCCGCCTCCTTTTGCGGCACAGGCATCTATTGCCGCCTGTATCGCCTTTGTGGCAGGAGTTTTACCGTCATTTAGGGCGTTATAATCATTGACATTAAAAACATCCTTTTTATCCGGTATTGTCTTTGCGCCTGCCTGTTGAGACCACTTTTCCATGGGAATCGCCTCATTTGAAGAATCTGCTGATAAAGTACAGTTTAAATTCAGTAAGAAACCTAAAGCGAGCGAAAGCATAATTAAACTCCTCATGTTTGTAATGTGGAATGACAGGCAGTATGACAAGTTGAGAACTTTGTATGATTCTTAATACCCACATCCGATATTTCTTTTTTATGCGGTTAATTAACATATTTTATTTCTATACGATATTAACAATTTTACCATATTCATTTTACGCGGCAAAATTTATTTTATAAAAGATTTAAGGGTTTTATATATCCTTCCGTTCGCTGCTATTAATATATAATAGAAAGATAAATATATCTATAAATATATAAATAATGCGGGCTGTTGTTATTATCAGAATATCGCCTTGCAGCGGGATGACGTGAGAATCGATTAGTTTACAATGCAAAGCCCCCAAACAAAATATTGCGATAAATCTATACACATCAAAGGCTTATGTAAATATGCGCCGGGGAACTTGAAAATCTTCTATGGATTTGTTAAGATAACAGACACCTGCGGGTATATTTCAGGGGCCCAGGATTGAGCCTGTGTTCCTGAAATATTGCCCCGAAAATCTGATAATCTGGAGAAACAACAAATGGCTGTGGAAGTTTACAGCAAAAAATATATACAGCATAAGGCATGGATTCAGCCGGGCAACTGGAAAATCTTTCGACAGAGACTGCTTCAACAGCGAATCTGCGATCTTGGGCTTAGAATCAAGGGATCGCCCATTGAGCCATTAATCCATCAACTTAAAAACGAGTTATCAGCCAAGGGAGTGGACTTCGTTCCTGCCTTTTACCTGACGGATACCTGGGGATGCCCGGACAAAGTGCCAATAGTTGGAATACCTTTCTATTTATCCTGTGCCCTGCTCGGGCGCATTGAGAAAGAGCAAACGGGCTACCTTGAGGACAATCAGATGATCATGCAGCTCCTGCGGCATGAGACAGGGCACGCGATCAACTATGCCTACCGGTTGTGGGAAGAACAGAGCTGGAAGGATACCTTCGGCTCTTTCTCAAAGCCGTATCGGGAGGTTTTTCATCCTAATCCGTGGAGCCGGAGATTTGTCCGGCATATTTGCAGTTACTCTTATAGATATACATACGCACAGAAACATCCGGATGATGATTTTGCCGAGACCTTTGCAGTCTGGCTGACACCTCGATCAGGCTGGCGATACAAATATAAGTACTGGCCGGCTATTCAGAAATTAAAATATGTTGACCGCATGATGCGGAATATATGTGACCAAAAGCCGAAACGCAAAAGCGGAAAGCTTCTCTTGCCGGTCTCCGGAATGACAATGTCCCTGGCTGAGTATTATTACAGCCGAAATAAGGAGTATGGCGAAACAAGTTAAAGCGCAAGCGAAAAAGGAATTTATTGGACTGGATTTGAATGAAGCGGCAATAAGCCTTTTTCATTTTTGCAAAAGTTTAGTTATAAAGTTTGCAGCGGAACGCTTATATCGTGAGGGGTGCCTTCCATCGCGGCGTCAATAATCATCTGTAATAACTGCGGGTAACTTATGCCGGCTCTTTTGGCGGAACGTGCCAGGCCAATCCCATTCTCAAGGGATGCGTTGCAATTGACCTCAAGCACCCTTGGGATGCCATCCTCGTCAAGCCGAATATCGACACGTCCATAACCCCAGGCATTGACTGCCCGAAAAGCACGCATCGCGATATCATAAAGCTGACGAGCCAGTTCAGGCTCCACAGCCGTTGGACATATAATGGATGTCTTTTTGTATTCCATCGAGTTTTCAATCCATTTTGCGGCGTAAGACATTATTGGGGGAATCTCCGGCGGCATGTTGCGGTAGCGTACTTCGGCTATGGGCATCAGCCGGAGGCGTTTGCCGCCTACGATACCTACATTAAACTCACGTCCGGGAAGGAAACTTTGAACTAATACCGGTTGTTTATATTCCTGCAAAACATAACTCACCTGTTCGCGGAGAGCCTTCTTCGTATGCACGACAGAATTTCTGTCCAGGCCGATTCCAGCATCTTCATGGGAAGGCTGGACAATAAGCGGAAATCTCCATTCGTGCCGGTTCACATCGCTCACTTTTTCCAGCACCTCTGTGCAGGGAGGTATCGGTATGCCCAGCCCGTGGAGGAGTTTGGATGTAGTGTGTTTGTAGCGACTTAAACCGAGAGCCAGAGCAGGCGAGCCGGTAATACAAAATCCCATCATTTGCACGATAGCGGCGAACAGCATTTCATATAAGACGCCGTGAGCAACATCATCGTATTGGTTGAATACTACATCGGGTTCGATACGGCGCAGTTTGCGATGAAATGCAAAAAGGTCATCGGCTAAAGGCAGGATGGTAACTCGATGGCCCAATGATCTCAGCGCCCGGGCTATGTGGTGAATCATCTTGCGGAGGTCCGCCATGCTGCCTCGATCTTCCGGTGAATCCACTGCAAGACTTGATGCGGCATTATAAACCAGCGCTATATGGAGATGTTTGTGAGGTCGTTTGGATCGGTACACTTTAGTTTTTTTCTTTCCCATATTCGGTCACCCAGGATTGTATGGTCCCGGCGGAAGCCGAGAGAAATACATTGACGCATGGAACAGCAATGAATTACGGCGCTTGGAGAAGATCGATATTATCATAACAACCTTTCCCAATCTAAGATCGTCTATCGGTGATAATATACTTTAGAAGGTCTGTGACGTCAACAGAACTTATTTTAAACTCGGTATTTTTATGCAGCAAATTTTTGTAGAGACAGAAAAAGGCATTTATTGCTTCAGTCGAAGCTTCCTGCTTCCGCCTGTTTTTAATTATCTGAAATCAGCGGAAGCATCTAAGTTTTGCTATGTATATGTAATTACTTAACATTTGCAAAACTCTTGTAATTAATATCATGCCTGAAGTTCTTCCAGCATTTGCCAGCGTTCATAGGCGTTTTCCATTTGCTCGCTCAATTCGTTCAGCCGTGCTGTGACAGCGGCAACTTCTGAGCCTTTTTTGTAAAAGTCAGGATTTGTCATGGCATCGTGCAATTGCTTTTGTTCTGCTTCCAGCTTTTCAAGCAATTTGGGAATTTCCTCAAGCTCTCTTTTTTCTTTGGATGATAATTTACGTAACCTGTTCGTTGTTTGTTTTAACCTGACTTTTTTGGCAGGGACCTTTTCCGTCTGCTGCTGAATATCCTGAGTTTTTCTGCTTTGTCTTAGCCAGTCGTCATATCCTCCGACATATTCCCTGACAAGACCTTCGCCTTCGAGTGAAAATATGCTGGCAGCAACATTATTTAAAAACTCACGATCGTGACTTACGAGCAGTACAGTTCCCGGGTAATTCAGCAGGAATTCCTCGAGGAGGTCCAAGGTCTCGATGTCGAGGTCATTGGTCGGCTCATCGAGCACCAGCACATTCGATGGCTTTGCGAACAGCTTTGCGAGAAGAAGCCGATTCCGTTCACCGCCTGAAAGGTTAGCTACGGCATTGCGTGACTGGACAGGTGTAAATAAAAAGTCCTGCAGATAGCCGATTATATGGCGAGGATTGCCATTAATGATAAGTGTTTCACTGCCGTCGGCAACATTTTCATAGACGGATTTTTCGTAATCGAGCTGTGCATGAAGCTGGTCGAAATAGGCGATTTCAAGGTTGGTACCATGTCGTAAACTTCCTTGCTGTTCCGCCAGTTCTTTCAGCAAAACGCGCAGAAGTGTAGTTTTGCCGGAGCCGTTAGGACCTATTATGCCGATTTTGTCACCACGCATAATCAGCGTGGAAAAATTGCGGATGATTGACTTTTCCGGCTTATATCCAAAAGAAACACCCTTTGCCTCGATAACAAGTCTGCCTGATAACTGAGCATCCTGCACTTGCATACGCACTGTACCTGTAAGCTCTTTACGCTGTCTTCTTTCCTCTCGCATCTTCCTGAGCGCTTTCACTCGTCCTTCATTGCGTGTTCGCCGGGCTTTTATGCCTTTGCGAATCCATATTTCTTCCTGAGACAGCTTTTTGTCGAAAAGAGCTTTTTCCGCTGCTTCTGCTTCCAGAAGCGCCTCTTTGCGGGGCAAATATGTTTCATAATTGCAGTAATAGCTCTTCAGTTGTCCGCGGTCTAATTCGATGATGCGTGTCGCGAGTTTTTTTACGAAAGCCCTGTCATGACTGACGAATATCAATGTTTTGTCGTATCGCGAAAGAAATTCTTCGAGCCACATGATTGCTTCGATATCGAGATGATTTGTCGGTTCATCGAGCAGCAATATGTCTGGCTTGCGCACGATTGCCTGGGCCAGCAATACACGCCGCTTCATGCCCGCCGAAAGACTCTCGACTTCTGCATCTATATCCAGTTTGATTTTTTCCGCTATCATCTCAACATAGCGATTCAATTGCCATCCGTCTTCGATATCGAGGCTATGCTGGAGTTTGTCCAACTGATTCAGAAGACTTTTATTGTGTGGTTCAGCGGCGATGCGATGAGCCAGCAGATGACATTCGGCAAGGAGTTTGCCTCGTGAGCCGAATCCCTCAGATATAATATCGAACACGGTTCCTTTCAGATTGGCAGGAACTATCTGCGTCAGGCAGGTGACCGAGAGCGAAGGCGCTCTTGAAATAATGCCGCTTTCGGGCTCAAGTTCGCCACTTATAAGTCTCATAAACGTAGTTTTGCCGGCGCCATTGCGTCCCAGAAGACATATATGCTCGCCATGTTCGACCTGAAAGTTCATATGCTCAATCAGTGGATACCCACCGAAGCTGAAACTAACATCCTGCATTCCCAATAATGCCATATATTCTATTTTATCTAAAAAACCGATTTTTTATTATTTATTCAATTAGTCTGCGTGTTTACGCGGAATTTGAATATTCACAAACGCATGCTTTCAAAAATTCCTGTACGTTTAATCTTTAACGGCAAAAGTGAGATTTTATATAAGTCTTTCTAATTTAACAAGTACTGATAAAGATAAGATTGGCACTGGTCAGGAAGGGATTAAAAAATGGACACCTTTTTCCACATGCGGCTTACTTCGAATATCATTGCTTTTCACCAGCTTACAATAACTGAATTTGAAAAAAAAGCCAACGGTCGGATTCGAACCGACAACCACTGGTTTACAAAACCAGAGCTCTACCGTTGAGCTACGTTGGCATTTTAGTTCTTCATAAACAGGCAGAAAAACAGAAAAAATAAAGGCTTCTCTAAGCCTGTTTCGGACTTATTACTTATCGTTCCGGTTCTTCGGCCGGAAACGAAGCCATTTACTTTACATAGAATCGGATAATTTTGCAAGAGAATTGATGAGAAATTGCAGTTTTTCGTCAATAAAAAGCGTTTTAAAATTGACATATAGCTTTGGCACTGCTATAATTAACAAAGAGTTTGGGGTATATTTTATAGGGTGAATATAAAAAACGCCGGCTTTATCGGTTAATATGGGCATGGCTATTTGTTATAGGCAACCCCCTGCTCCCAGGGTAAAATACTCTGAAAACAGCCGGATAACAGGATTATATAAAGGAACAAGTGATGGAAGGCGTTTTAGCTTTTGTGCGTAAGGTAATTCTGGTAATCTTCTTGAGTGTAATATTTCTTATGCCTTTTGGCTGCTCAATGAGCCAGTTGGGTGAATCTTCGGCTGAAGGAAGTAGAAGGCATAAACGAATTCTTCGTTTGTATCAGCCGGAAATGGTAACAGATATTGATCAGGTTCTGTTTCTGGATAGGCCGAACAGACTTACTGAAAGAAGAATACCCTGATATATTCTTCGCAGGCAAAAAGGACGAGACTCAGAACAGAAAAGGAATTTGATTTGTGGAAACACTCGTCGATTATTTCAGCCGGGTTGCGACCCATGGCTGGTGGCGTGTTGCTATCGAATTGATTTTTATAGGACTTGTAGTATATTGGGCGGTCGATTTTCTTGAAGGCACTCGCGGCGAAAGGCTATTCCGCGGTATTTTATTCATCCTCATCGTTGGTTTTCTTATCCTCAAATTAATTGTAGGTACTCTGCAATTGGATCGGCTTCAATTAATTTATAAAGATTTTCTGCTTGGCATATTGATTGTAACTGTTGCTGCTTTTCAGCCTGAATTTCGAAGAGCAATAGTTAGAATAGGCCAAAAGCCTTTCTGGATAACAGCGGCTCATCATCTCTCTAAAACGGCCGAAGAGCTTTCAATAGCGTTAAAAGACCTTTCAGAAGCCAGAATCGGAGCTATTATTGTTATAGAAAGGCGTGTAGCTTTAGGAGAATTTATCGAAACCGGAGTTAGAGTTGATGCCTCGGTAACTGCTGAGCTGATTAAAACAATTTTTTATCCCGGCAGCGCACTGCATGATATGGCAGTAATAATCCGCGGGGACCGTATAATAGCCGCAAGAGTACAATTGCCTTTGGCTGAAGCCGCTTTGGTAAGCGGTCCAAGTCTCGGCTCCAGGCATCGTGCAGCGATAGGCATAACAAGTGGTTCTGATGCCTGCTGTCTGGTTGTCAGTGAAGAGACAGGAATTATTTCGCTGGCTGAAAACGGACAGCTCACTCGAAATCTTGACCAGGCCAAACTGCAAAAGTATCTCGCAACTGTAGTGATTTAAAACGAGATGAACTGCTTTGCAGGATAGATTACTATGTCAAAGAAGATAAAAATCAGTAAATTAGCAATAGTGATATTTTTAACGGTTTTAATCTGGGTCTGGGCAGACCTGTCACTTGAAGAAACTCATCCTGTTTCTACTGCGACAATTGTAATTGGCAGGGCAAAACCCAATCTATGGGTCAGTTTCCCACAGGGTTCTTCGATAGATGTTAATGAGATTATTCTTAAGGGGCCTGCTTCTGTGGTTAATAATATAGAACGCGCAATAAATAATGACCCGAGTAAGCTGGTGTTTCCCCTTCTTATCGAACAGTTTGATATTGATAAAGCCGGGGAATATAAGTTACCTGTTTCATCTATTATTAAGCAAAGCATCTGGATAAAAGAATCAGGGCTTTCGATAGACACATGTGATCCGTGCGAAGTTCAAGTCAATGTTGTTGCTCTTTCCGAACGGGAAATCGATGTAAGATGTTACGACGAGCAGGAACTGCCGATAGAACTTGAATCGCCTCAAAAGGTAAAAATGTATGTACCTTCGAACTGGGGAGGTACTACTGCACGTGTCGTTCTTTCGTATGAAGATAAACAAAGAGCAATAAAACAAGCCATAGATAAAAAGCCGCATATAGTTCTTCCAAATGGACAGAAAAAAGAAGCTGATACGGCGGTAGCGATAAAATTGTCTCCTCAGGAAAATATGCCGGAACGGAAAAAGGTCGAGGATGCAACATTAGGATATGTACTGAGCGAGAATTTATTAAAAGGGCAATATAACATTGTTGTAGATAATTTGCCGGATATTCTTACCATAGAGATTTATTCAACGCCGGAAGCAAAAGCAGAATACGAAAGTCAGCTTTATCAGGTGCTGTTGTTCGTAAAAGAAGACGATATCAAAGAAACCGTGGAAAACAAATTTGTTCGAAGAGAGGTTTATTATACCTTACCCGAAGACTTTGTCAGAACAGACCAGATAAAGCTGGCTGATAAGAAAGTAGAGGCGCATTTTACAGTGACACCTGTAGAGCCGCCTGAAATTACGCCCTGATTTTCAATCTTGAAATAGTCATATTAAGCAGCGAAGATTTTTATCAAAGTCCTGCCCGCTTCAAAAATTAAAACAACAGCAAGCAGCAGTAAAACTCCGGCAATTATGCCGATAGCTGAAAACCTGTATTGCTCAAGCAGCAGCACGAGCGACCAGATAGTAACGATATTTAAAAAGAAGACCGGAAAGATAATAAAACCGAATTTTCTTTTGGTTTTATTCAGCCATACTGTTATTACGAGCGCTACTAAACCAGCCAGAAGCTGATTACTGGCGCCGAATACCGGCCAGATTGCCTTCCATGCGGGTATAGTATTTCCCTGTGCATCTTTCAGGTTTATAAGAACGAATATAGTAGGCAAGAGAAGTGTTGCAAAAGTGGCTATAAAACGCGATTGCCTGGTTTTAAGATTTAAAAGCTCCTCGAAAACATAACGTCCAAGTCTTGTAGCCGTGTCTAAAGTCGTAAGGATGAAGGACGAAAGGGCAAGCAGGCCGAAAGCAAAACCTATTTTTTCGGGAAATCCCAATACAGACATGAATTTGGCTATTCCTTTGCCATATATTGTCAGGGTTGCATCTTTTGTGATGGGGTCTCCTTTGGGAAGCATAATCACTGTCGCGAGCGCTATTACTGCCACGATCCCTTCAAGTATCATTCCGCCATAAGCGATGGTTATTCCGTCTGTTTCCTTGTTAAGCTGTTTTGAGGTTGTACCGGAAGCGACTATCGAATGGAAACCGGAACATGCTCCACAGGCGACAGTAATAAACAGGATTGGAAATATTGTGCCTGTACCGGGGACACTCCATGAAGTGAATGCCGGATATTGTATGCTGAAACCGCCTAACAGTATGCCGAGAAAGCCGCTTAGTACGGAAGCATACAGCAGATACGAAGACAGGTAATCCCTCGGCTGCAAGAGAAGCCATACAGGTGTTATCGAAGCGATGAAACAATATATCATTAAAATAATCGCCCACGTTTTTTTAGGTTCTCCTGCAAAAATCTCGGGAATCTTATCGGCAGAAATCGGTATTTGTTGTCCCAGCCATACAGTGAAGAAAACCAGGGGTACAAATATCAAGGTTGCCCAAAGCAGCGGAATCTTAAATTTATAAAGTGACAATCCGAAAATTATCGCCAGTGCAATATAAATCAGTGATGAAGTCGCTACACCGCCGTCGTCGATAAATGTCGTAGCAGTCAGGTCGGCAAAAACGGTTAGAACATAAACGAGGCTCAGCCATATAAAAACCAACAGGAGTTTATAAGCAAGAGGTGACATATATTGCCGGGCTATTTCTGCGATGGAACGCGCTTTATGGCGGATTGACGCTGTTAACGCGGAAAAATCAATAACACCTCCGACGAAAATAGTACCAAGAACAATCCATAGCAGGACAGGAAGCCATCCGAAAGCCAGTCCCGCGATAATTGGTCCTACTATTGGAGCGGCGCCGGCTATGGATGAGAAATGGTGACCAAGAAGAACCGCTTGTTTGGCTGGTACACGGTCGATGCCGTCGTAATCTGTGTGACTTGGGGTTGGATGAGAATCGTCAAGCTCGTATCGTTTTGCTAAAAATCGTCCATAAAAAACATATGCCGATATGAAAGCGACAACAGCAATAAGAAGAATCGCTACTAACATAAATTTCTCCTTTTAATTTTCTTAATGAGTTCTGCAAAATTGAAGTTAGACATACTTTAATAAAGAAAAAATTGCTTATTTTTTAATTTTTTCTTTATTAAACAATGAACTTAAAATATTCATTATCAAGTAGTTATAGCAATATAGCAGATTGTATGAAGAAAATCTTTTAGACCGATTTTCTTCATACAATATATGCCTAACTTCAATTTTGCAGATTCCTTTATTCTTATGCCGCGAGTCAATTTTTTGAGCAGATGATTCACTACTGCCTGTGCGGCCGAGCAAAAAGCCTTATCGGGACTTCCTCGACCGGCAATAAGGATCTTAATCTGTTTATTATGGATTTTCTATAATTTTCTTCAAATAATTCAGGCCTGTTCACAAACATGAGAATTGAAACAGGATTTATTGCTATCTGTGCCGCGTAATATAATTTAGGTCTGCCCTTTTTGCCCTGCAGGCTTCCGCCCTTTTCCTCTTTGACTATTTCGAAAGCCTTGTTAAGCTTGGCTGTCGGTATCCAGGTTGTAGCCTGCTTGAATAATTCAGCCGCCAGGTCCAGGACACTCTGGATATTTTTCGATTCAGTAGCCGTCGTAAAAGCTATAGGTGCGAATTTCAAGCCAGGCAAAACTTTTGTAAGATATTCCTGATAATCCTCCGTCGAAGCTTTATCTTTCGCCAGGTCCCATTTATTAACAACCAGTATGCAGGTTTTATGTTCTTCTTCTATAACTTTAGCTAATTTTTTATCGACCTGCGAAATCGGTACAGTCGCATCTATCATAAAAAGTATAACATCAGCACGCCCAATAGTACGTTTTACACGGACGTAACCGTAGAATTCGATGCTGTCGGACATCTTGCCTATTTTTCTCACTCCGGCGGTATCGATAACAGTAATGGTCTTGCCGTCTTTTTCGAACCGAACATCCACCGAATCTCTTGTTGTGCCGGGAATTTCGCTGACAATTACCCGTTCGGAACCGACCATCGCGTTCACGATAGAGCTTTTTCCTGCATTGCGTTTTCCGACTATCGCGATTTTCATTATAGAATCTGCAGGCCTGCTTGTATCGACTGATTCGAGTTTCTCGAATATCATATCGAGCAGAACCGCTTTATTTAAATTTTCCGTAGCTGAAATGCACAGGAATTCTCCGAAACCGAGCCTTGTAAATTCTCCGGCTGCCGGAAACATCTTCGCGGTATCTGCTTTGTTTGCTACGCCTATCACGTTAAGATTGTATTTTCGAAGCAATTGTGCGATTTTTTCATCCAAAGGCACGATACCATCCCTGATATCGACCATGAAAAGTACGATATTTGCAGTTTCAATTGCCTGAAGGATTTGCCTCTCGATATGTCCGCTTAGCTGGTCGCTGTCAACTATGCCGTACCCGCCTGTGTCGATTAGCTCGAAATATTTGTCATTTCTGCCTATGAATGTGCTTACACGGTCTCTAGTTACGCCCGCAGTCGGCTCGACAATGCTTATCATCTCGCCCGCCAGTGCGTTTAGAAGACTGCTTTTGCCGACATTAGGCCGGCCAATTATTGCTACTACAGGTAACGCCATAGAAATATGACTCTCTTTCTTTAAATTATATAAAAATGCTATTATAACAGAAATGAATGAAAAATGAAATGCTAAGGTTTTTCATCATCGTATTGAAAGACCTGTTCTATTGATACGCCGAAGGTTTGAGCTATTTTAAAAGCTAAGGGCAGGGAAGGTGCATATCTGCCGGATTCGGTGGCGATGATTGTCTGTCGCGTTACGCCGACCTTATCAGCCAGCTCCTGCTGTGTCATCTGGCCATGCTCAAAACGCAGCCTTCGAATATTATTGCTTAATCTGTCACTTCCCATCTTTAGCTCCTCTTCCGTATTGAATTAGAACAGCAACGGAATAAACAAACAAAACCAGACATAACACACAGAAATTTATTTTTGGCAAAAAGCTAACAGGCAACATTCCATCCCTACCTAAAATATATATTGGTATTACACTTGTACCGAACAAGGCGATAATAACCGAAATGAAAGCAGCTAACATTGCTCTTAGTTTTATCAGTTTATCCCGTTCATCAGCCCATGGTTCGCCAGTATTATATTTAATGCATAAAAAGCTTATCCCAATACCTGTAATGAACATTGAGGCTGGAAACCATATATATTTCCAGAAGCTTTCTGGTAATTTATATTTAAGTCCAATTTCAACAATCAGATAGAATACTACAGCGGCTAACACAAGTGATATTATGCCTACATGATACCAAGCTCTTTTTTGTGTCATATTCATAATTATTCTCCATTCTCTCCCCGGCCGTATTGAATCAGAACCACAATAGAATAAACAAGCAAAACAATATAAAATAACAATACCGTGACAATAGGCAGTGACCATACGGGAACGAAACCATCCAGACCAATGAAAAATTGAGGTATAACACTCGCCGCTAAGAATAATGGTACGACGGAAATAAACGCCGCTACCCACGCCCGTTGTTTTATCTGGTTATCGCGCTCGTCTGAATCCGGTTCGTTCGGACTTTGCTTTTTGCGCAGAAAATAAATTGAAATACCAGTGACCAATATAAAACCACAGAATGTTATAGAACATACGGTCCGAGACGGTGTCGTATGCCTTATCCCGATTTGGGCTGCCAGATAAGAAGCTGATGCAAAGACAAGAGTAATTGCGGCGATATTACACCATGCGCCTTTTTGTGTCTTATTCATTGTTTTTTGCCTTTCGTCTGTACTGTATCTGAATCGCTATGCACCATACCACTGAACCTATGAATATATGTAAGCCAAATAAAAGCATGAGTACCCATAAAGGCACAGCAAAATTCAAACCCCACATCAAATTCGCTGTGACAAGCAGCACACCCATAACGACCAAAACAGTTATAAAGGATATTAACGCTGCCATTTTTTGAATAGCGATATCCATCTCATCCGTCTCAGCTTCGTTTCTGTTTTGCTTTTTCATAGCCCAGATAAAACCGCCGATAAACGCAGCCAGGATAATTGTTGGCACTATACGCACAAGCGGCATATTCCGTCTAAAAAAGAATACGTATATATAAGCCGGAACTGCCACTGCTATTGACACAAGCAAATACGCAATAAGGAACGCTGTGAGTTTTTGTGTCCTATTCATTGGTTTTTCCTCCCTTGCCATACTGAACAAGAGCTGATATTGACATAGCAAGGCATTGAAAGAGAACTGCTATTGGAAACAAAAAAGGAAACCACTGCGTTGGTATTTTTGCCTCCGGAGCTATACCAATTGGCAAGTAGGAAACGACTATCACGAGCAGATAAACCGCACCAAATCCGGTCAAATAAGCATTCGCCTCAATCTGCTTATCCCGTTCGTCAGATACAACTTCGCCTTTCTTCTTTTTGAGGATGCGGCTTATAATTAAAAACATCCCAAGTGACAAAATAAAGCCACCAAAAGCAATTGCTCCTTTTGGAAAATCTTGAATGTAATGTTTCATCAAAGCTATCGTAATTCCAAGAAACATGCCGAGCAATGATACAACAAGTGCAAATATGGCAATTTTTTGCTGTCGATTCATGATTTTTCTCCTTTACCTCCACGGCCATACTGAACCAAAATTGACACTGAACACATAATTTTCATAAATAGAGCTCCTCCAATAGCCATTAGTGGTAATATTCCCGAAGGAACAGAACCCCTTCCCCATCCCTTGAAAATATGCACTGCAATACTGGATGTAAGAAAAACGAACCAGAAGGATTTATAGGCAAACGATGTCGCCCTTTGTACAATAAAACTATCACGCTCATCGCTGACAACACCGCCGGCGCTCTGTGGTTTATTAAACAAATAACGATTATACTGCAATAATATTAATGGCGCCAAAAAGTATATACCGAGAGTTGAATAACCGCGAATGTGGAATTCTATTGCGATTGCTGCTGTGGTAATAATGATTGTGAAAGTTATTACGATTAAATTCCACCATGCCAATTTCTCATACCTATTCATGATTTTTCCCCTTTTTCCCTCCCGCCGTACTCTATAAGCAAGAGTATTGATTGTGTAAGATTAATTACAAGCTGACCGCAAAAAGCCATTATTGGAAGATACAGAACCGGAATTTTCCCAAAAACTCCCACAGTAAAAATCGGAACAATAGATGCAATAGTAAAATAAAACCAGAAAAATGAATAAGCTCCCAGCGATGCTTTCCTGTGAATTAAAGAGTCTCGCTCATCGTATGTTACTGCACTCGATTTTTTATTAATAAATATCGGCCAAAAACGTCGAAGCCCGAGTATTCCCAAAAATCCAAACCCGAGAATTGCCCGCAAGAATGGCAAATGAAATACATAATAAGCAACACAAAATGTTATCAAGCTCAGGGCTAAAGCTGTAAATATCACTATAATATTAAAAAGTGCAATCTTCTGTGTCCTATGCATGATTCCGTCCTTTCAAGTTATTTCTGCTCTTTGTCTTCATAAATCTAATGTAAAGCAAACTATACATTTTGTCAAGTCTGTTTTACATATTTTTAAAAAATATTTTTCGATATTTACTTTTTTGTTATAAGTCTTTATTTAGCAAGTACTTCAGCGATCTCCTATGAAATATCCCTGATAGGACTTTACAAATAGAGTGATAATTTGTATCGTATGTTTCTGTGTGCCGATGTGGCTCAACGGTAGAGCACGGCTTTCGTAAAGCCGGGGTTGAGGGTTCAAATCCCTCCATCGGCTGTTTTTTGATTTTAACCATCCCTAGGCTTTGCTTGAGGCTGCCACCCATAGATTGGAGTTCAATAAAGTTTAGACGAGTATCAGTTTGTTAAGCCCGCGATTGCGGCACCTATGAGTGTTGCATTTTCGACGCTTGTAATTTCGTAGAATCTGCCTTTCTGCGAAACGAGATATTCGGTTAAAAATGATTCGACCTTCGATTGGAAATCTTTAAGCTTAAAGAACGTTGTACCCTCGGCTGTGATGCAAACCGGGCGTTCCGGATTTTGTCCCTTGCCTGATTTGAGGACTACGGAACTTAAATTGATGGCAGTCAGTTTCGCTGAGCGTGTCACCATTCTGTCCGTAAGATCATACAAATTCCCGAAATCGAGATATGCCAGCGAATCGCTGCGTTCTGTGAGCACTCTTGATAGCGGATTGCCTCCTTTTTTCGGCTCATAAAGGAAATCGTTGACATCTTTTGTAGTCAGCTCTTTTAAATTATTAAGTTTTTCACAAGCGATTTCACTGAAAAGCTCGTCCTTTGCGGCCTGTTTGATTGTCTCGAAAATCAGGGGACCAAGATATGCGCCGGAAATCATTTTCTCGAATGTATGAACGCCGGGATTGTTTGTCGTTTTATCGAACTGTTTATCAATAGCGCTCATAGGCATTTTTCCGAATCCGCCTGATTCGATATTGATTATCTGGCTTTTAGCTGCATCAAGGTCAGGTTTTTTCTTAATATTTGCATTACTCTCGATATAGGCACAGTTGGTTCCCGTACCGAGAATAAAGCCGACATAACTGTCGTAATTTCTGCCGAACGAAGCCGCTCTTCCGGCTAATAAAGTTGTCACTGTATCGTTGAGTATTACTGCATGCTTAGGCTCTTTTCCGAGTGATTTCAGGGACGCGTTGAGATTTTCGCCTATCAATTGTCCCTGAACCTGCTTTGCCTTTATTTCCTTGGAAAAACGAATGAGCCTGCCGTCTTTATTAGGCATAATTTCTGCGGGATAAGAAAAGCAGAAGCCTATATTCGAGGCTTTATCAACAATGCCGCTTACATAGCCCGCCATTATATCGAAGAATTCTTTCCTGCCGACTTCATGTGCAGTTCCGGGCATTTCATTCAGTTTATAATCCTCGATAACTGCTCTTTTTTCTTTGTTGAAATGAACTACTGCTGAACGGAAGTATGTGCCGCCGGCATCCATTACAATAACTTTTTCTTCTACAGGGACATTTTTTTCCGTTTCCATGTATGTAGGAATCATCTCCAGCGAACTTTTATGGCCTTCAAGACCTTTTGCCATTTCATCGAGGAAAATGCCGCAGCATTCGTCCATATCGATTTGCTCGTGGTCCATGTTGTATTGTTTCAGAAAATCGGTTGCGTTCATATTCATATTATCCACAGAAAAATCTCCTGTATAAAAAGGAATAACAAACTTGTCTTATTCCGGATAGCCGTTCGGGTGCTCGCTGTGCCATTTCCAGGCGGTTTCGACAATTTCCTCCAGGTCAGGCTTTTGTACTTTCCAGCCAAGTTCGGTCTTTGCCTTTTTAGCATCTGCCGTCAAAACAGGCGGATCTCCTGCCCGGCGGTCGACTTCAACTGCCTTAAAATTTCTGCCGCTGATCTTTTTTACTGTTTCAATTACTTCCCGGACCGAATGGCCCCGTTCATTGCCGAGATTGCATCTTAATTCCTGTATATTGTCCAGTTTTTTCAATGCGAGCAGATGTGCCCTGCACAAATCCTCGATATGAACATAGTCGCGAACGCAGGTTCCATCTGGCGTTGGGTAGTCCTTACCGAAAATTTTTATTTCGCTGCGTTTTCCCATTGCGGCCTGGATAGTCAGCGGAATCAAATGCGATTCGGGCCTGTGGTCTTCTCCGAGCTTGCCGCTATTTCCGGCTCCGCAGGCGTTGAAGTATCTCAGCGCGGCGAAGTTCAGCTTGCCTGTCAAACTCTGGTAGTGACACATTTCCTCGACCGCCAGTTTTGACTGGCCATAAGGATTTATCGGCTTAGTCGGTGAATTCTCTGTAATCGGGAATTTTTCAGGGATACCATAAACGGCGGCGGTGCTGCTAAAAATAAATTTCCTCACTCCTGCTGTTTCCATCGCACATAATAAATTATGTGTTGCACAAAGATTATTTTGATAATACTTGAGCGGCTTTTCTACCGATTCACCCACCTCAATAAAAGCAGCGAAGTGCATTACTGCTTCGATATTAAATCTCTCAAGCGTTTTGACAAGCAGGTCGTAATTATTCAAATCGCCCATGATAAGTTCTATGTTGCCGACAGCAGCCTTGTGACCTTTGCTCAGGTTGTCATAGACTATAGGCTGATGTCCCTCGCTTGCTAACATAGCAGTCATATTGCTGCCTATATATCCTGCTCCGCCGCATACAAGTACTCTCATCGATTGTCCCTTATGATTTATTGTGCACTGCTTGTGTTTTTATACTTTTTGTCAACTATCGTGTTAATACGTTTCAAAATCTCTGCTTCAAGTTTTGCATCCCTGTCCAGGTCTATCCATGTCATGCCTTTTTCCTGCTCCGGATTCATCTCTAATCTCTGCATTGAAATGCTGCTGCGTGTGAACATCTGATATGCACGTGCGCTGCTTGTGATTTCACGCTGAGGGATGGATAATCTCTGAATTTGCACCTTGCAATCGGTACTCAGATTTTCATTTTGATTGCTTATATTTAATTCGACAATTCTGCGAATGCTGTGCATATTCGATAAAAGCTGATTTTCGGCGCCGATGTTTTCAGTTCGCCAGAATTCGAAAAACTGCGCCCCGGCAAGCGGCCTTGTCCTTATGTATCCTTCATTATAATCTGCCTTTTCAATCTCGAAGTGCATTTTGCCTAAAACATCCTCTGCGGCCTGCATCGTTCGGGAAACTTCGTTAGTTTCCGGTGAGATTGCATTGCCAGCCGCTTTTTGCTGATGGCCGCAGCCAGCGAAACAAATAAGGCACAAAGGTACAAAGAGGCAGAGGCATAGATATATTCTGCACTTTTGCACTTTTACTTTTTTATGATTATCATTTTTCATGAGCAAGATTATATATGCAAAGTACTTGCGGCTCAAGAATGATTTGTTTTTTTGAGAAGATTAACTTTTATTCGTAAAGCGTTTAAAAAATCAGTCTTTTGCACTATATTTGATTAAAAGCTCGATAATTTCAGGCTCTCCTTCGGCCAGTTTCAACGCATTACGTTTATACCTGTCTTTGATATTAGGATCGGCTCCTTTTTCCAGAAGTATTTGTATTATTGTTTTATGAGCGGTTTTATATTCAGGTGGATTAGATGGACGATGCTTGAACCATCCCCATGCAACAGCATAATGAAGAGGTGTATATTGCCTTCTATCAAGTGCGTTTACATCAGCTCCATGCTCAAGAAGAAGTTGTATGAGACCAATGCGATTCTCCATTGACGAAAAAGTAGCCATATTATTTTCCCTTACAGCAAAATGCAAAGGAGTCTCATTTGCATCATTCCTCATATTAATATCTGCTCCATTGTCTAATAATACTTCAGCGGCACTTTTGTTCCCGGCCATAGAAGCTCTAAATAAAGGTGTTTGGCCGCTTTTTGTTTTTGCATCTATCTTGACACCTTTTCTAATTAGTAAATCAATTATTTTCCCATCAGCAGATATTGCAGCCAAATATAACGGTGTTACCAAATATTCATCTTTAGTTTTTACATCAATACCTTTCGACAAAAAATAATCAATCATTTCAGCAAGATAATTATCAGGCTGCAATGGTAAAAAGGAATTATTTAAAGGTTCATGTAAAGGAGTATAGCCTGTGGTTTGAATGTATGTACCTTTTTCGACAAGAAATTTAACTAAATCGAGATTGCCGCTCTGAGCCGCTGGATAAATCGGTGTTTTGTCCTGTTTATTTTTTGCATTAACATTTGCTCCTTTTTCGATGAGCAGCTTTGCGGCTTCTAAATGACCATTCGTAGCCGCTCTGTGGAGAGCAGTATCACCATTATCATTGGTAGAGTTTATTTTTGCTCCTTTACTTAATAGAAGTTTGATTGATTCACAATCTCCTTTTATAGAAGCAATGTGCAGAGGTGTATTGCCGTGATTATTTTTTATATTTAAATTTGTACCGGCTTCGATAAGACGAGTGATTTCTTCACTGTTGCCTGCGTTAAGTTGCTCAAGAAGATACTTCTCCTGTTGTGTCAGCTCATGTTTTCTGCAACAGATTTGCGTTGCAGCAAGCAAAACAAATAACATCACGAAAGGAGTTATCTTTTTCCACATAATTTTTCACCTTTTAAATCTATCTTTTAATATTTTGTATGCTCTTATTATACAAGTATATAAATGATTTTCTGTGTAAAAAGCGTGTAAATAATTTTGATCAGACGTTTCGATGTTTAGAAGTATTCATTTGACAATATTAGTGTAAAAAATTATGATACTATTTTAATATTGTTTTGTCGAAGGAGCCGCGTAAGTTATGTCTAATAAAGGATTTACACATCTTCACCTTCACAGCCAGTATTCGCTGCTGGATGGTGCGATTTCATTTGAAAAGCTGTTTGCGCAATGCGATAAGCTCGGCATGGATTCGGTAGCGGTAACCGACCACGGCAATATGTTCGGGGCGGTGGAGTTTTATACCAAAGCGCTCGCGGCTAATATCAAACCCATCCTCGGAATCGAAGCTTATATCGCTCCCGGCAGCCGGCTCGACAGAACAAAGACGAGCATATCCGACGCCGCGTATCACCTCATACTCTTAGCTGAAAACCTGACCGGTTATCACAACCTTCTCAAACTTGCCAGTATTGGTTTTACAGAAGGATTCTATTACCGCCCGCGAATTGACAAGGAAGTCTTGGCGCAGTTCAATGAAGGTCTTATCTGTGCGACAGCCTGTTTGAAAGGAGAAGTAACCGCCGCAGTTTCAAGAGGCGATGAAAAGACAGCGCGCGAAGCGGCGGAACAATATATAAAAATTTTCGGAACAGACAGGTTCTTCATCGAGATACAGAGGCATGAAAAAGACGACCCGGCTTTAGTTCCCGGCTTGATAAATCTTGCGAATAAGTTAGGTGTTGGTCTGATTGCTACTAACGATGTGCATTTTCTGGAAGAAAGTGACCACGAGGCACATAACTGTCTTTGTGCGATAAGCACAGGCAAAAGAGCCGACGATGCCGAAAGGATGATTTATCCGCCGGACGTTTTCCTGAAAAGCCCTGCGCAGATGCGAGAGCTTTTTCCCGAAGCGCCGGAAGCCGGCGACAATACGCTGGCTATCGCTCAAAGATGCAATGTCGAGATAGACTTAAAAACTCGTCATGCTCCCCGCTTCGAGCCGCCGGACAAAAAGACTCCTGAAAGTTACCTTACCGAACTTTGCTACGAAGGAGCGAAAAAACTTTATGGTGAAGTTACTGACGCTATCAGGGAAAGGCTCGAAAGAGAGCTGAAGGTAATTGAGTCCAAAGGTTTCTCGAGTTACTTTTTGATTGTGTGGGATTTCTGCAATTTTGCTCACAAGAACAATATAGCCATTGGCGCCAGGGGCAGCGGCGTAGGTACTCTTGTCGGATACTGCCTGGGATTATGTGATGTGGATCCGCTGAGATATGACTTGCTTTTCGAGCGTTTTATGGACCCCCAGCGAAACGAAATGCCCGATATCGATATTGATATGTGCCAGGCGAATCGCGGGAGGGTAATCGAATATGTTCGCAATAAATATGGACATGTCGCCCAGATAATTACATTCGGTACAATGAAGGCGCGCGCGGTCATTCGTGATGTTTCCAGAGTGCTCGGAGTGCAGCTCAGCGAAGCAGACAAGCTGGCAAAACTCGTTCCTGCCGCGCTCGATATAACGCTCGATAAAGCGATGGAAACAGAACCGGAACTGAAAAAACTATACGAAGAAAACGAGACAATCCGTAAAGTAATCGACATCGGCAAGAGGCTCGAAGGTCTTGCTCGTCACGCCTCGATACACGCCGCTGGAGTTGTTATCGCCGATGAACCTTTGACAAATTTCGTACCGCTGTATAAACCGCCGGGCACTGAAGACATTGTCACCCAGTTCGAAGGACCGATGGTTGAAAAAGTAGGCCTGCTGAAGATGGACTTTCTTGGTCTTAAAACACTGAGTGTCCTGGATCGCGCGTGCAGGTTAGTGAGCGAAATTCATGGAGAAACAATCGACCTCGAGAAAATCGATATTACAGATCAGCAGGTTTTCAAACTTTTTACTGAGGGAAAAACCAAGGGTGTGTTCCAGTTCGAGTCTGGCGGAATGCAGAACCTGCTTATGAAAATGAAGCCTGACCGCATCGAGGATTTGATAGCCGCCAACGCACTTTACAGGCCTGGTCCTATGATTCTTATTCCTGATTATATCGAGAGAAAACACGGCGCAAAATGGAGCCTGCCTCATCCGATTATGGCGGAAGTGCTCGATGAGACCTACGGGATTATGACCTACCAGGAGCAGGTCATGCGAATATGCAACCGGCTTGGTGACATTCCGCTTCGGGAAGCTTACGCCCTGATTAAGGCCATAAGCAAGAAGAAAGCGAGCATAATCGCCAAAGAGAAGGAAAGGTTTATCGCCGGCTGCGTGGATAAGAAGTTGAAAAAGCAGGAAGCGGAGCAGATTTTCGAGCTTATCGAGCGTTTCGCAGGCTACGGCTTCAATAAAAGTCACTCGACCCGCTACGCTTTTATCGCATACCAGACGGCGTATCTGAAAGCACACTGGCCTGTCGAATTCATGGCTGCGCTTCTGACTTTAGAAATGGGCGATACGGAAAAAATTGTTGATTATATAAACGAATGTGCCATGATGGGCATAAAGGTTATGCCGCCTGATATAAACGAGAGTGGTGTTGATTTTACGCCGCTCTATGATAATGACGAAAACGGGAAAAAGAAAAAGGGAGTTATCCGTTTCGGACTGGCTGCGGTCAAAGGAGTCGGAGAAAAAGCTGTCGAGCAGATTATCGCCGCGCGTAAGAAGGTCGGCAAATTTCAGAGCCTGTTCCATTTTTGTGAAAATGTGGATTTAAGAGCTGCCAATAAACAGGTGCTCGAATCTCTCATAAAATCCGGTGCGTTCGACAATCTTGGCGGAAACCGCGCGCAGATGATGCTTGGTCTTGAAAAAGCAATGCAAAACGGCGCAGGCATGCAGGCGGACAAGCAGGCCGGACAGATGAATTTCTTTGGTCAGGCAACCGGCGGCAGCGACTATTCCAAAGACAGCCAGCGTTTGCCGAATGCCGCGCCATGGCCTGAGCCGAAAATGCTGGCTTTCGAAAAAGAAGTACTCGGATTCTATGTTACCAGCAATCCCCTGAGTCATCATGCGGAAGCAATTAATATATTTTCCAACTGCAACAGCTCGGAACTGGCACAATCGAGCGGGGAAAGACAGGTTATCATCGGCGGGATGGTGACAAAGATCAGGTACAACGTTACAAAGTCAGGACGAAACGCAGGCTCAAAAATGGCTGTTTTTGTTCTTGAAGATTTGCAGGGACAAATTGAAGTTGTTTTGTTTCCGGAAGTTTTGAACAAATATGGTAATGTTCTTGCCGCAGATGCGATAGTATTTGTAAAAGGCAAAGCTGATTTCAGAAGAGAAACCCCGAATGTCATTGCAGAAGAATTGATAGCTCTTGATGATGTCAGGGACAAGCTGGCTGCGAAAGTAAGAATCAGACTGAATTCTGCAGACATAACTCAGGAAAAAGTCGCCCAGATAAAGACTATCTGCAAATACCACAAGGGAAGAAGCGCGGTTTTTGTCACGGTACAGACGGAAAAAGGCAAAGTATGTGCCGCCGCTGATAAAACTTTAAGCGTTAATCCCAATCCTGAATTTTGCAGGAAAATGCAGCAGCTTATTGGCGAAGAAAACTTCCAGTTGACCAGGTAAGATATATGTGTTTTGATTGCCTAATTCTGAATATTTTGTGGGAGGAGGATTGGAAATTGAATGGATTGCTCCTCAGGCAGGAACTGCATACCTTGTCGAAGAAACAACATATAAGATTGTAATGACAAAATCTCTCGACAAGGGAGAAGAATTCGAGTTTAGTCCGGGAAGTGTCGAACCGGATGAAGCAAAGACAATTTTCGGTGTAGAAATGTCAGAATTGAAATTTTCTCTTTACTTTATCCCTGTAGAAAAAAGGGTGTCGCAATAATTGATAACACTATAATTAAGTATTTTTTTTAAGGGCAATTGTGTAGATTGGTCTTTGGTCTTTGAGGTATTTTCGTTCGAAGTTTGAGCCAATCCATTCACCTGTTTCTGTACCAGCGGCGGGGAGAAAATCTGTTTCCTCAAGCCTGTCACTTACACATGCGAGAACTGTTTTTATCTGCTCGAAATAAGCAGCATGGTCGGTAGCAATTCGCAATTGGCCGGTTGGTTTAAGGCCTCGAATTATATTCTCAATATTCATATTGCAGATAAAACGCCTTTTGTGATGACGTTTCTTGGGCCAGGGATCGGGAAAATATATATGAAAATAATCCACCGAATTATCGGGGACAAAGTCTGCGATAAAAGACGCCGCTTCTGTTCGGATTATGCGAACATTTGTCACATTCCATCGCCCAATGCGGTCAACTGCGGCACGATAAAATTTGCTCGCCCACTCGATTCCGAGAAAATTGTCACTAAGATTGGCACGTGCCTGATTCAGCAGAAAAGTGCCTTTGCCTGAGCCTATTTCGATATGCACCGGTCCGCTGCGTCCGAAAATCCGGACGAAGTCAATTTTTTCCTTCAAATCTTCTATTTTCAAAGAAACTGACGTATAATTCTTTAGAATTCGAGCCATTTTATAATCAAACTATAAAAAACCTGTTTTAATGAAAAAAACCATAATTTTATGACGGCATTATACATAAAAAGACCATTTATGCTAATGATGAATTCGTTTTTTGGCATTATCAGCACTAAAGTCAGGTTTCTTATATTTCGATAGATAATCTGCGAACCCTGTAACTTGCTGAAGCGTATCCATTATAGATATGGATTCGCAGATGCGAAGATAAGGAATTCTAAAATGATTTTGCCATTGGTTAAAACTCGACATAAACAAGTTCTGTTAGACATTGACACGCAAAAAGATTTTCTGCTGGTTAGCGGTAAGTTATGTGTGAAAAATCATCGCAGGGTACTGGCTAATATCAGACGAATGATGGCCTGGACCAGGAACAACGGCATTCCTATTATTTCAATAGTTGATATTTATGCGAATCATAATGGTGACTCTGTTCATGGTCATTGCATTGAGGGAACGGAAGGCCAAAGGAAAGTGCATTATACGCTTGTTAATAACAGGATTAGTTTTACTGCTGACGGCAATACAGATTTGCCGAGAGATATTTTCAAGAAATATACCCAGATTATTCTTCACAAGCGCTGCGTAGATCCTTTTGAGGAACCTCGCATCGACAGGCTGCTTAGCGAAATTAAGGCGAGTGAGTTTATCCTCGTCGGAACCAGTCTTGAAGGAGCCGTAAAGGCAACTGCGCTGGGCTTGCTCCAGAGAGGCAAAAAAGTAACTATAGTAATCGACGCAATCGGCTCTCATAATATCGGAGAAGCAAAACTGGCTATTCGCAAAATGGAAACAAAGGGAGCCAGGGTAATAGAAACGCGCAAATTGGCAGGGTCTTCACATTTAAGGCTTGTCGGAGCATGTAATTGCGAGAGCTGCAGGGGATTAGCGAGAAAATCTCAAGCCCATGTTTCAGATAATTGAGCTTTCTCAAAGGGTGAAAGAGGGGACTCGAACCCCCGGCCCTCAGAACCACAATCTGATGCTCTAACCAACTGAGCTACTTTCACCAGAATTCATCTTTTAATCGAGCCAGCTATTATATCATCAATTTTCATTTTAGTCAATCTTGCCGTCACAATATGTGAAAAGAAGAATAGAATGAGGGTATTTGGAATTGGTACTTGACAGAAACCTCACATTTTGGTTCTAATGTAGCGTTATTCAGGGCGATTAGCTCAGCTGGTTAGAGCGCACGGATCACACCCGTGAGGCCACTGGTTCGAATCCAGTATCGCCCATTCATATATATACTTTTTATAATTGAGCTTACTGTAATAGCTGTCCCTGCTGGAAATTCCTCACGAAGCCAATTGCAATCAACAATATTATATATTCAGTAATATTTTTCGTTAGCAGCTTGTAAACTCATTTCCTGATTATCAGGAGTAAAATCATATGGTAACTCAAATACGGCCACTTCCCACTTTCTCGGAGACAATTGTCGATTGCATACAATTTGTTTTTTTAACCATTTTGACATGGTATT
>JAFGEF010000049.1 GCA_016931715.1 Sedimentisphaerales bacterium | reverse complement strand
TCTTGTTTAAAAAGATATTATTCTTTTCGATACCGCGACCCATCACATGGTGCAAAACCCCGGGGGCATCTAATCTGGCTAATCTGGCCATGCATGCAATCTATCGTTCAGTGTTTAATTAGTAAAACGCTTTCTGCACCAACGTCCCCCTTTATAGATTAATATTCCAGAAACAGGTGTTTTTTGGCCTTATATCCTCGTTTTCGACCCCTGAAATTAGGTTATAGTGAGCAGACGCCTCCCTGATCATGTATCATTATTCATATCAATTGTTAACCGCCAATTATTTCGTTTAAACCTTCAATTACTATTTCAAGCTCTTCTTCAGACACTTTTGAAATTTTCTTGCCGATTCGTTTCACAGAAAGAGTCCTGATTTGGCTTATTTTTACCCATGATTTTTTTTGTAGTTTTGTACCGCCGAGTTCATATGTCAGGGGATAACCAGCTCTTTGAGGTTGGCTGGTTAGTGCAAGAGCAATAACAGTTCCGGATCTTTCATTGAAAACGTTGTGACTTAAAATAAGAACAGGGCGTAATCCACCCTGTTCACTTCCGATTACCGGATTTAAATCAGCCCAGAATATATCACCCCTTAATATTCTGGCCATTCTTCTAACTCCATTGAGAAACCTTCTTCAGCTATGGATTGTTCAAATTCAGGGTCAAGTTTTGCACATTCTTGAGCCAGAAGACTTTTTTCGATTCGTCTTAGTTTCTCTGAGACAGCCTCTTGAATGGCCTTACTTCGGTTTGGAAATAGATTAGATTTTACAAGCATGTCTATCCTTTTCACCATATCATTTTCTAATGAAATTGCTATTTTTGATACTGTCATTTTGTCACCTCCGGTATGATAATAAGTCATACCGAAATCAATTACAAGTATAATTTTTTGCTGCTTTTAAGCGGTTCGGCGCCCTTAGCAGGCAGGGCGGCGTTTTATTGCCCGGCCGGGTGTATTGTTTTGTTGTGCTGATTTTATCCTATTAAGAAATAGTCGTTATCTACCTGCTTCAATTTATAAGTTTCTAATGGCCCTACTCCAACATCATAATCAATCATTAATTCGCATAACCGCTTACCATCGATGAGTACAATTTTTTTCTCTATGCCTCGGACGTACTCTTGTGCTTCAGCTGTGAAATATGAAGTTGTAATGAAAACGCCTTTTTTTGCGTGTTTGCTTTCCAGGCTTCCAGCAAATTTCTGAATTTCAGGCCGGCCAACCGGGTTTTCCCATTTTTTAGCTTGAAGACAGATTATATCAAGTCCGAGTTTATCCTCCTTGATAATGCCATCGATACCGCCATCCGCAGGCTTCTGTGAAAGTTGTGCTTCATCATAGGGATCGCCATAACCCATTGCAACAAGAAGGTCTTTTACAAGCATTTCAAAAAACTTCCATGTGCCCTGTTTTACCCTCTCAAGTAATTCTTCCGCAAGGTTCTGCTTATGGTATTTATAAGCTGAAGCCAGCGAATCCTCTGGAACAATTACCTCCTCATTGTCATCATGGTCACACTTATCTGATTTTTTATATCTGCTTTTTATATAGTCGTTATACTCTTCAAACTGTCTTAAATCTTGAACACTAATTCGTTCTGGCTTCTTCTCAAGTCATGCCAAACCACGGGTGGTTATTTTAAATTTTTGGTGCCCGGTTTTATCAAGAATCAGAGCCTTCACAAATTGACCGATTGAATTATTAATCATTATTCTGGCTCTATTAGGTCGATCAGCCTCTAATAAAGAATATCTCTTTTCGAGATATGCAGGGATCTCCTTGTATAAATGTTCCTCTCCATCAGCGAAGACTTTTAACACAGGCAACATATAGTCATGTAATTTTGGGGCTTCTGCCATATTTTATCTCCATTCATGAAGCACAACCGCCGAAATAACCAGCCGGGCGGTTTACAGTTATAAGTGTTTGCAAACATCAATATTTTTATGGTGTACCCAACTTCGATCTGGCAAGAGAGTAGCACGGTATGAGTTTATTTTGTTGTTATATTCAATTTAAATTAATTCCTTTAAATACTACTATTTGTTAATGGCTGAATTATGTAAATCCTTAAATAGTGATATACCCTTAAATAAGGTTACAATTGAATTAAAAAGAAAAACAATGCCAAAACCAATATAAAATATGTTTTCGGCAAAACAAATTAATATTATTGAAAGAACGGCTACAAGAAAACCAGTTACAAGAAAAGTTACCATTGCTACTTTTTTGTCTTTTAACAACATTTCATTGCCCTATTTTATCAATGGCAGAATATAACTGTAAGTTCACAGGCCGGGCGACGTTTTTATAGCCCGGTCATGTGAAACGTTTTGTTGTGAAATCAGACTTCCTCAATTATTCTCGTGCACATGGTAAAAAGTATATCCAGTAGCTTTTTGCGGTCAGTTTTTGTAATGTTTTCGTAATCTTGATATTTTTCGATGTCGTATTTTGAAAATAAAGCATTGATTCTGATTAGTTCACCCTCAAACCATTTACGATCATTTTCCGAAAGATTCGTTAATTCGAGACCGGCTAAAGATGTAAGAGAATTTTTGATTTTTTCCCAAAACCGCAGCTTATCATCACTTAAATGTGAATATGCTTCCTGCGCTCTATTTTTAAAATCGTTCATATTATCCTTTCTATTTATTTCACAACGCAACGATCACCGGCCGGGCGACGTCTTATCGCCCGGTCGGGTGGATTGTTTTGTTAAAAACTGTTTTGT
>JAFGEF010000048.1 GCA_016931715.1 Sedimentisphaerales bacterium | reverse complement strand
TCGCACAAGATTCGCTGCGAACGAGAGAACTGCTGCGACGACCTTGCGGTGGCTGTGTGCGGCGACAAGATACATTACGCGAAAGCATTGGCATCAATGGAAGAAATCCGCGGCCGAGACCAGTTTGCTATAGCCGCAACTGGCGGAAACCTGTTCTCCCGAATTTGCAGATTGATTGGTAAAGATTCATCCGAGAAAAATTCTTTAAGCTGGATTCCCGCTTTAACCGTAATCCTGCTTCTAATAGCACTTGCTATCCCGACAACAATCGCCTTTACTTCCAGCCGCAATGTTGACCCGAATAACGCACAAATAGAAAAAATGCTCATCGACGGCTTCAGAGAAAACCGTGATAAATTCAAATGCGGCATACTTGCATGGACCAAAACTACTATAAATGACGGATTCGATCCTATTAATGAAGAGAAATATGAAACAAAAGGCTCGTTCCAGTTATGGTTCGAGGGAAATAAAATCACAACAAGATATGTAAAAGAACAACATTACACAGGAGGAGGAGGCAGCGGGATAGAACAAATATCCGGAGGTAATATCTATGATGGAAAGCTTCTCTCAAGAAAACCACAGTTTAATGATTATGAGAACTGGTTCGAACAGGTTATACGCTGGACAGGACCGAGGCCGCAGGACAAAGATATCGCGGAAATGAAAAAGCTTAAAAACGTATCTTTAAACTGGTCGATAATCGATAGTAATGAAGGAAAGCAAATCAAGCTTGTCGGTAAAAATCTGAATGATGGTTATTTCGGTGTTAATTATTACGGTATGTCAAAAGGATATAACCTGATACGAAAAGAATATTACAATTCTGATGAGAAACTATACAGTCTGCAAACACGAAAACTCAAGAAAATTGGAGATGGTTGGTTCCCTGTCGAAGTCGATATGAAATCATTCGATACAACCGATGGAAAAGTTGAGCTTAACAATCATTTTGTGCTGGATTTGAATCGGTGCAGTTTTAACGAGCCTGATGTTTTACCGAAAGGGATATTCGATTTCTCAACTGTTAAAGAGCATGAGCAGTTAAATAAAATCATTGAAAAATACACAAAGAACGAGACAACTTATGATGATAATATGAAAAGTGCGTGTGATTCTGTATCTAACTATATAACCGCTGTAATGTCCAAGCAAGATGAAGAGGCCGCAAAATTCGCATATCCGGAATCAAGTATATCACATTCAGACGACAATGACCAAATGCGGGAAATATTAAAAGGCCAACAGGTTCAACTCATCGCGGTTTATGCCGACGACTGGAACGCTCTGGTGACAAGCTCGGTCATATTAGCTGATCACGGCAGAATAGGCTCTATGGTTTTTCAGCTTAAAAGAATTTTCCTCGAACAAAAAGAATACTGGCTGATTAATGATATAGACATTGAAACAATCGATTCAATAGAAGAAGAATACGACCGTTTTCTCAAAGAAAATTCCGATGCTAAAACATTCATGTTAAAACCGCCTGTATCCATCAGCACCAATCCAGGCGAAGATAAAAAAGACTCTGATTTGAGCGCTGAAGCCGTTCTGGAAAAAGTGCGGCAAGCGCAAAGACCTTATGATAATATGCAAATCGAATGGAACGAAGAAATTCCCGGAACAACTGGAGGAATTATCGCCGGAGGAGCTCCGCCGCAAATCGAAAATATGCCAATCTTAACCAAGCGCAAATGGAGTGTCACGCTATACGGGAATCGTTCCAGACTTCAGGAATTGCAGGAAAGCTATTATTCAAGAGATCCTAATAATCCTGGACATATACAGGATATTACGTACGCTTATGACGGCATATTAGAACGTCAATTGGAAAAAATAAATACAAGTACAGGACTTAACAGAATAATAGCACGTATTCGTTTGGACAGTGGCATTCCTTACCTGTTCCAGCAGGAGCTATTTGGTAATACAGAACCTCAAATATTCGATGAAGAAAAAATAAAAGGATACTTATATACGATAAAAGAAGGTAATGAGCCTGACTTTTTAATCCTTGATTTGATTACAACAAACCAATGGATACGAAGGCATACCATAGACAAAAGCAAAGGTTATAACATTATTAAATACGAATGCATACGAAATAATGGTACGACTGATTATGAAGATATCATCAAATTAAAACAATATCCGAATGGACTATGGTTTTTCAGTGAGCGAGAGAGATATAGACATAACATTAATAATCCAAGTGTAAAAAATTTAGAAGAAAAAGTAATAGTTACCAATATAAAGTTCGGAGAAAATATTCCCAGTGACACTTTTTCGATCAACTATCCGGAAGGAACAAATTTCCAGATCAAACCTTTTGATTATGGAATAGGTAATGACTCTTCTATGAGCACTGTCCAGCCCAAAGAAGACCAGGAGATAAAAGATATACTGGATAAATCCTCTGTTAATGGCGAGGAAGTCTTCGGGCCGGTAATAGAAAGAACCATCTATAGTTTAACGCAGTCTAAAAACTGCTTTATCGACTTCGATACCGGAAATATTTTTGATCTACCTAAAGATTTGCTTCGTAACAGCGAGCATGGAGACTGGTTCGAGCAAAATGGTATCGATGCTACTATCGGAACAGAAATCGATTACGGCAGAGATAAAAATACAGATTTATGCGGCTTAGCTACTTTGCATTGCATGGTTATCCCTGTAAGCAAAGAGCGATGGAACAAAGTCACTGCCCAGGCTTGTAATGAAGCTTTTGCAAAAATGCCGCTTGGCCAGACGCCATTAATGAGCGCAGAAGTTGAATTGCCCGCAACATATTTATTCCAGACACTCGATCACAGGGGAATCCTTCAAATCCTCGAAGCAAAAAATGAAGGTCAATTCCATTTGATAAAAGTCCGTTACAAATTAATACAGAATGAAAAAAACAGCAAATCTGAACAAGAGGAAACTAATAATCTCTTTCCACAGGCTTATGATTTTCAAGATTCGCAAACAATTTCTATCGGTGATAAAAATATTCATCCTGAACTCCATAAGAAAAAAAACGGCTATGGCGAAATTCCTGAGTTTGTTGTTGTTATTAAAAGTTCAGGACAGGAATTGAGACTAAATATTAAAAGCGCATTATTTGAGCCTATGTTTCAAACAAAAACATGGTACAAAGTTATCAACACTAAACCATTGACTCTATGTATAACAAATCCGAGCGGCGGCAACGCATGGAATGCCAAGCCGTGGTATGTTATCCGATTAGAGTCGAACAGTTCTTTTAAAAATATCGGGCAAGTATCTGGTATTCGAGATGTTGATAAAGATGGTATAGACGATTTGGTCAAATACGAAGATATTTGGGAAAACGGACTTGGCTGGTTCAGCCATGCAGATTCTCCCGGAGCAGAGATATATTATAAAATTGAAAATAACGAATTAGTTCCGGATACAGCTAAAAATATAAGAATATGGAATGATGAGATCAATGTGTTCAATCAACAAATTAATACCTTGAGCCAAAGAATCACCAAAAATGCAACAGCCGATATAGTTCAGTTAAAGCAACGTCTTTTCTATGATTCACTATTACATTCGATACTGGGAAAGTTTTTACGATACAGACTGCTTGGAGAATCAGAGCAAGGATGGGAGCAATTAAGAAAAGACCTGAGTTATTTAGATGATGAATATTTCTTTTTTACTGTAACATCTAATCAAAACAATAACTCCAAAATCATAACAGGCAAATTCCCTATTAAAGAAATAGAAGATACTATAAAAAAATCTTTGGAAAATACTGATGCTGAAAAATGGCAGATCACAGAAAACAGTCAATCTTCAAATGAGCAGGAAAAATCAGAAAAGCTATCCAATACACAATGGGGCAAGTCAGTTGAAGGTGTACAGGTGCGACTGCAAGCTGATAAAACAATGTGGAAAGCAGGAGAGATTCCTAAGCTCAAGGCGGACGTGCGAAATAACGGCACACGCGAATTATTAATATATCGAACAGACCAGCTTTGTGAGCTTAGTGTTGATAGTCAACTTTACCAACAAAAAGAAGTGCACGCTAAAAGCTCTCCTTTCCCGCCGGGTAAACAATATGACGGAATCGATATTACACTTGATAAGCGATGGTACAAAAACGGTGGTGATGAATCGTTACAGCTTTCACCTGGCAAACACATAATTCAAGTGACTTTCACACTGAATGATTCCAGAAATAGCGATATTGAACCTGCTCCAACTCCTGTTATAGTAAAAAGCAATCCTGTTGAAATAGAGATTCTTCCAGACGAGGCACAATCTGAATATAAAAAGACACTTCCTTCCGGCGTGGAAGTTGAATTGATAGGCATGTGTGAATATCCGAGCATGGGAAAGAAATGGTATAAGCCGGACGGCGGGTTGTTAGAGAATCCTCCTTATGACGAAAGTGAATTGAGTATTCTTAGTGTTCATTATAGTGACTCTGTCCCGATTGAATTTGCATTCAGACTTACAGGAGACTTAAACGAGCCTGCATGGGAAGCTCAGGTTAAAACAGATGACAGTGATTTTGTCTGGTGGACAGGAAGAAGAAGCAAAAATGGAGAGTATGTTCGCGATATAAAATCAATTGGGATGTTCGTTAAATCGAACCAGGAAAGCATTAATCTTAAACTTGGATTTGCAATTGACGGAAAGTCGTATGAATGGGCTGAATTTAATAATATCTCTGTGAAAAATATTATTCAGGCAAATGATAACGTTCAGTCACAAATTAAAAGAATTAAGTCAGCTCAAAACATGAAACAATTGGGTCTTGCTGTGTTTATGTACGCTCAGGACCATGGCGACAAATTGCCTGAAACGCTTGATGTTTTAAAACCATACTTTAGTGATGAACAGGTATATCAATGGATTCTTGGAAATATTAAATATATAGGCGAAGGAACTTTAAGACGAGCTAATTCAGCAAATATTCCAATAGCATTTGATTACAAGCTGCAGGATTCCAATAGCACAAATTTCCTTTTCCTTGATGGTCACGTAGATTTTCAGCCTATTGAAAATTATCAGGATTTTCTCGTTAGTAAAAAACAAGTTTTAATCAAAATGACGTATCTGGAAGTCACTGAAAATGTTCTGAAAGAAACACTTATTAAAGAGCTTCAAAATAGAGCTGGTATTAATGCTGATCCAAATTCACAGATTATAGCAACTCTTGATGATTCTCAACAAGCGGCGATTCTACAAGCAATACAGGAGAGCAGTGATTCGAAAGTATTAGCAGCACCTGCTGTACTTGTTTTCGATAACCAGCAGGCTGCTATTGCAATTGTTAATAAACTCCCATTTGTAACAGGTTTTACAGAGCCAATTAATTCTGACGAGAAAGCTGCTCCAATAATCGAGCAAAGGGATATAGGTATAACCAGCACAGTCAAGCCGCATTTAACTCCTGATAACAAAAACTTTGTCATAGAATTAAAACTGGAAAACAGCAAAATAATCGGCAATGAAGAACGCGTTTTCAATGGTAAATACAAAGAAAATGTTCCTAAAATCTGGCAATCAGAAATGCGAACAAGCGTTCCTGTTCCGGCAGGGAAAATTATACTAATAAATGCAGGAGACGCCGCTCCAGAAACAGAAAATAAATCTGGTTCACAACATGAAAAAAAGAAACTCCTGATAATGCTCGAACCAGCTATTATTCAGGTTGAACAATTGGACAATCAAAACCATGTTGATAATATTGACCAGATGGATATGATAGGCCCTCCTGCTAATGAATTTATTATTAACACATCTGAAAATACTCAGCCTGTAAAAAAGCAGGAAAAACCAGAAAATATATCCGGCCTACAATGGGGACAGGATGTTAATGGATTACGTGCGTCGGTGGAATTTATACCTGATAAAGAATCTTATTCTTTGGGTGAACGGATTGGTATTCGTTTCAATATACAGAACATCAGCAGAAAAGAAATCCAGATAGCATACGCTGAGCAGTTTGATTCCTATGCTGAAATAACAAACAGCAGAGGTGAAGATGTCTCTCGTCCTTCAACTTCTATAGAAAGAAGCGGCTGGCCTCGTGTTAACAGGAATAAGCTTAAACCGAACGAAATCATTACATTAAATAATTTCGGATTGGGTTTCGGTCGTCAGGATGATCCGGCTTTAGTGAAGGAAATTTATATAGACCCAAACGATTATACTACAAGAGAATATAATCAACTGGAACCCGATCAGTACTCTATCCAATACAAAATATCACTTCCGAATACATATATTAAAAGCATCTATGAGGAAAATAATGTTCCCCTGCCGGATGACTGGAAAGGAACTTTACAAACACAAGTTAAAAAAATCAATCTTACTGAAAGACAACCAGCCAATCCGAAAAGGTTCGAGCTTGTGCTTGAAAAACAAAGTATAAAGCAGGCAGTGAATAAGTTAGCACAGAAGTATAAAGCACGAATCTGCTTTGAGGAGATTGAAAATACAGGCGCACTCAATCCAAATCAATCTTTATTAACAGGTGATTTCTTCGCTCCAACTCTTAGCGAATTTCTTAACAAACTAACTGCCAACGGACTTTATGACTGGGATAAAATAAACGATACTTATGTAGTCTATCCCAAAGCAGGTTCTATTCTAAAATATCCCGTTAAACAAATATTTTTATCTTTTTCTTCACTTGGAGACCCTCTTAAGGAAATAATCAGACAGGCTCCAGAAGGAATCAAATTTGATTTTAAAATAGACCGCAATATTAGTTTGCCAACTTATGGTACGTACACATTAAATATTTCAGAATATAACGCGATGTATGCCTTGTGCCGTACTCTGGAGCTAACCAATAAATGTATTATATGGACGTTAACACATAATAACGGGAATCATTTAATAACTTTAGATTATTTTCCTCCGGCACCGTTGAATATTTCGGATGATAAAGAAATTCTTACGTCTGAAAAACCAAATGATATTAAGAATAACACAGGCAGTGATACGGTTTTAAATATAGAAGAAAATATATTCAGAAGCCTCGAACAACCAGAGACACAACTATTGAAAACGTTTTTTAGTCATGTTGATGGTGGAATCAAGTCACTCAAGGACAATTACCCGCAGCTTGCTAACTGGGATAAAGAAAAAACAGAAACTGCCGGATTAATTACCGGCAAAGAAATTAAAAACACTTGGCTTACATATTATAATGCTTCATTTCCTGAAAAGTCTCCGGGAAGCAGGGATTGGTGTGAAAAAAATGGCTGTTATATTCACATCAGATTAGACTCAGGTATTGAAAGCCCATACATGAACACAAAGAGTTTTCCTTTAACGGCAGACAGAAGCATATCTGTTCTTGCGACTGTAATTACAGGCAATCCGGAAAGCCTTGAACTGGAACAAAAAATCAATGAAATAATTACATTAGCAGCCGCTTCCGTCAGGCAAAATCCCAACCTGCAAACAGAAGATAAAAAAGTAACCATATCTGAAAGTAAAATTTCGGAAATATCTTTAATGATTATAAATTCGATAAAAAATGATATAGCAGCAATTGAAGGAAATTATCCGGCTCTTAAAGATTTCAGTAAAAATGTGAAAATCTCCAATTCTCAAAATAATTTCTTCAGCCTTGAGTTTGAAAAAGACATGGGCTTATCAAGCAAAAGAAATCCGTATGGAATATTGAACACACCTGAAAGCTGCATGATAAGTGTACGAATTCAGGATCATATTGACGGTCAAAGACAAGCTACCATTCCAGGTGATAAATATCCTCACTATATTAATTTATCCCGGCTTAATATTGATATAGATACCCGGATAAATGTTTTATCTGATGAACTGCGAGAAAAACTCAATCAGATAATATTCAAAAATATATCATCACTTGAAGAACTTAATAAAAATAACACACTCAAAAAGGACAATGTTGATAGTAGTCATGAAGAAGACATGATAGGTCCTCCGGCTAATGAATTTATTATCAATACATCTGAAAAAACTCCGCCTCTAAAAGAGCAGGAAACAACAGGCATATCAGTGAGCCAGCCGGATATACTTCAGTTATTAGATGAAAATGATAAATTTATTTATAACCAGTTGGAACAAAACGTTGACCTTTCTCACTTAATAAAACCGAGTATGACATTTGAGCAAGTTCTGGAAGAATTTAGGAAACTTACAGTTCCGCCGCTCAAGGTACAACCCAACTGGCGAGATTTGTCAGAGAAAGCTAATATCACACCAACTACACTTTCTAAAATGGAACCTTTGAGAGATATTAAAATTCGTACTGCACTCGAGGTCTTATTAGCCGGTCTTTCAAGTAAACAATTAAGAATCAGCTATACTATACGTGAGGGAGTTATATTAATTGCAACTGCCGATTCGCTTCCGATTAATCTGTTTCAGCGTGTATATGACATAAGTGACCTCGTCAATTTACCATCTATGGGCAGATTGTCAGGCGGCATGATGGGCGGTATGATGAGTAACCCAATGGGAGGATACGGCAGTGGTTATGGCGTTGGCGGTATGATGGGCGGCTACAGCGGCTATGGCGGCGGTATGATAAGAAGCACCGGTAGTGGTTATGGCGGCGGAATGTTTGGAGGTTATGGAGTTTTAGCTAATCCGGCAATTAATACCGCTCAGGAACTTAAAAACCTGATTATGGAATTAATCGAGCCTGATAGCTGGCATGAAAAAAATGACAAAGCAAAAGGTACAATTGATATTTATCCCGCTGAAAATCCTGCGAAAATGGCCGTAACAAACACTATAGAAGTTCATCAGCAAATCGAAAAGTTCCTCGATTCAATGCGGAAAGGACTTGGAAAACAGGTATCTCTTGAAATGCGTTATATTTATGCAAGCGAACAAGCCATCAATGAAATCCTAAACAACACAGGAATTGAAAAAATTGATAATACTATCCTTGATGATTTACAAATAACTTCATTATTAAAAGCTGCGCAAAAAAATACAAATATTAAATCAATAATAGTTCCAAGAGTGACTGTTCTAAATGGCGAAATAGCACAATTCGAATCGAATGATCCTGCAAATCCGTTTGGTATATCCTGCAGAATCACTCCTAATATAACTCATGATAATAACAGTGTAGTTATACACCTGATTCAGAATATAAAAGATATTAAAGAAAGTACAGTCACAGACAAAAATCTGGAAATTAATGAATATACCACAAAAACAATCTCAATGAATAGAATAATACCAAATGGCAAAATATTAGGTGTTTCTATAGCCGTAAATAATCAGGAAACTTCGCCCGGAGATAAAATGTCACTTATTATATTAATCAAACCGACAATTATCTTACAGGAGGAAGCTGAAGCCATGCCGGGTGAAGAAAGCATGGGCGGCTCAATGATAATAAACTCAGAAGCAGCTCCACGCAGAATTTCTGGCCAATCTTTAAATTCACAACCACAGGAAAATACAGGTCAGGTTCTAATCGAAACGCAAGTTCTGCATGTCAGCAATGAATTTCTAAAACATGTCGAACTGGATGCAAATTCTTTCAATAAGTACGATTTATGGACGAAATATCGGATTAAAGAACCTAATGAACAGGAAAGCTTCGTTATAGATACCCTGAGTGCAGAACTGCTTCTGAAAGCAATACAAGAACGCCGAGGCGACCAAATTGTTGCAGGACCAAAATTTTTGATCATGGACGGAAAGCAGGCAAGTATTAACATAAAAGCTGAAGAATTTTATTTATCAAAATTAGATAAAGCGACAGATCCATCAATAGCAGATTCTGTCAGAAAAAGATTTGAAGGATTAAATGCAGGCACCTTTATAAATCTTACACCTGCAATCACAAAAGAAAGAAATATCAAAATTGATATGAAATTGAATATTAGAGATTTTGTATCTCCCAGTACCGAATTGAAAATAAACGATGTCATAATACAAAAAGGAAGAACCTTAAAGGAAAAGGAGGATACAAGCAAAGAAAAACCGGCAGCACTTTCAGTATTTGAAAAATCCTTAAACACACTTATCCCTGATGGTCAAACTTTGCTAATCCTCGGTCCTGAAATTACTAAATCCACAAGTAGAGATGAAAGCCATCCGCTAATAGGATTACCAATACTTGACAGGCTATTCAGAATCCAGGGCGGCGAAATGATAAGAGATGGATACACGATATTAATTCTAATTAAACCGATAATTGTTTCACATTAAGAATCTGAAAATGCTGTTATAATCAGATTTGCAGCCAAAAAGCACAAAATATTTTAGATTTTCGTATCTTTTTTACGGCTATTTTCTATTCTTCGAGCTGCGTCGTGACCTTCGTGTTAAATTTTTAAATATTTCAAAATTCATGCAAGAAAATATAAATTCACGCCGTCTTTCATAGAAACAGGACATCTTTTAGATTTTGCGAACAATAACGGCTGTTATCAGAGAAACTGTATTTAAATATAGCATGGGAGAAAAAATGAATAATAAAAATATCATAGTTATTCCGGTAACCAGACTTTTATGGGCGGCTATCACCGGCGCGATTATCTACACAGCAACTTTTGGACAAATACAATCGAACAAAACACCTGATCCAAATAAAGAAAAGGCTTATTTTGATATTGTACAAATAAAAGATATTAACCAGTTGTTAAATCCTTTAACCGGAAAGAAAATTGTTCTTTCAAATGAAGCAGAGAGTTTACGCATTGCGTTTTATTCAGAGCGAAGTCTTCCGAAAAGCAAAGCCATTCAACTGATATATAAATACCTCAGGGAATACGGTTTTATCGCCGCGGAAACCAATGACGCCATTTATATCAAGCCCGATATAACCAAGGCTAAAACTAATATTCCTTTAATAACCGATGGAGAAAAACTCTCTGAGCTTAATAGAGATTTAGTTGCCCGTAAGATTTTTCAACTCAAATATATCCGGCCTTCTGAGATATGCCCGACTCTTGGACCCATGCTTAGTGATAGGGGCTATTTAAGCATCGAGGAAAATTACAGGATTATACTCGTGATTGATAAAGTCCGTGTCCTTTCGGAAATTGAAAAGCAAATCAGCAAACTGGATAGCGCTACAAGTAATTTATCTCCTGATCCTATGGTTGCTTTTAATGTATCGGATATGATATTTAACGAAATTATTCAGGTAATTATACAGTGGACAGGCAAATCAATTATTCTGCCGCAAGAGGCGATGAATCTGAGAATTACTATATCTGCACCGAGAATAATCCGCCGAAGCCAGGCGATTGATCTGCTGTATAATGCGATTAAGCAGCAGGGTTTTATCATAGAGGAAACTATTGATATTATTTATATTAAATCTCAACCTGTACATGTTAAGTATTATGAAACGCTTCAAACAAAATATATTGACGTTAATGATGCAGCGGCGAAGTTAAATGAAATGATTTCAAAATCGCAGCCGGAAATCAAAGATAGAATTTCTATTCAGCCGCTGATCGAACAAAAACAGCTTCTTATATTCGGAGATGAAAAAGTCAGGCAAACAGCAAAATTGCTGCTCAAACATATTGATAGCGAATCTTTTATAAAAGCACAACAATATGACATAATCCCTATAAATTATGACGATGCTAATGAAGTTGCAGATTCACTTCATACAATCCTGAAAGAAATTAAAACCGATTACACGAAAAAAATATATATTGCTCCTCTGCCTGAATTAAAACAGCTTTTAATATTTGGTGACAAAGAGTACTGCGAGATAATTCAGAAGTTGACCAAAGAATATCCTCCATTGAATAACCATCTGCAGAGAAAATCTTTCCAGTTAAAATACGCTGAGCCTTTGGATGTTAAAAATAAAATAGATGAGATATTCGGTGATGGGAGTGCTTCTAATGTTCAAAGAAGCAGGACCATATCATCAGACAAAGTTATAACAACCACATATCCATCACTGAAACAGATTATCGTTCTTGCTCCGGAAGAAACTATGAAAGAAATCGAAAAAATAATTATGGAATGGGACTCTCCGATTGTTTTTCAAGAAATGAGGCAGACAGAACCGAACGAGCAGAGATAATAAAGGCATTATTTGAAGATAAACATAAGCACAATGATAATCAGGAAAACTGCGGCGACGGCGCTGAGAATTAAAATCGCCGTGCGGTACTGAGCGATAGTTTCTTCAGCAAATGCATTGTCCTCATCCTCGACCTTCTCTCCCTCTTCCAGTGACTCAAGTTCAGTTACATCGAACTTCCTGTGCGCCTGCAGCGGCGGCTTGCCCTCGCGAAGCGCCTCTAAATCCGCCAGAAGTTCTTTGACGTCTTTGTAACGGTTTTCCCTGTCCTTAGCCATCATAATCTCGATGACCTCGGAAACTCCTGCAGAAAGTGACGTATTTATATGATCCGGGGGAATTAGTTTTTCCTTCAGATGCTTTTTCATTACATCGGCGCTGTTATCCGCCATGAACGGAACTCGCCCTGTTACCATATGATAGAACGTAGCTCCGAGCCCGTAAATATCAGCTCGGCCGTCAATGTCGATTTTCCCGCGAATCTGTTCCGGCGAAATATAGTACGGCGTGCCGTATGCCTTGCCCTCTTCGCTTTGGGCGGCCTCGATATCACTTGTCGCACGTGCCAAACCCATATCAGCGAGTTTGACTACACCCTTAGAGTTTATCATTATGTTCTTGGGCTTAACATCCCGGTGAATCAAATTTTGAGCGTGGGCATGTTCGAGAGCATGAGCTACCTGTATTATTATCTCAAGCGCCTCGGACTCGGGGAAAATCCTTCCCGCATTCAAATCGTCGGAAATATCTTTGCCCTCGACATATTCCATTACAAAATAGTGGTATCCCCCTGCTTCACCGACGTCAATTGCCTGCACGATATTTGGATGATTGAGTCTTCCAGCAGCTTGACCTTCCTTATAGAAACGCTCAACATATTCTGGATTCTCGCTGAAGCGGCTGGGAAGAATTTTTATCGCAACGATTCGGTTCAGGCTCAACTGCCTGGCTTTATAAACTACAGCCATAGCGCCGGCTCCGAGCTTGCCGAGTATTTTATAACCTGGAATTTGATGTGCGGCGGCTTTGCTTTCTTTAATACTGGAATTGAGACGCCTTGCCTGACTGATAGTAATAAAACCCAGTTCTATCATAAGGTCCTGGAGAATTACAGGGTCGCTCTTCCGGCGGGTTTCCATCTGCTTGAGCGAGTGCTTCAACTCTTCATCGGTGCATAAGCCCTGCTCAATTGCCATTTTACCAAATAATGTATCGTAGTTTGTTTCGTTCGTCATTGGCCTACATCAACAGATCACAAAAAGTTTTTTTTATCCAATCCATTGGTTTTTTATGACCCGATTATATCATTATTGCGATAATTATCGGCCTATTAAGACCAATGTCAAAGAAAATTTTTTCAGAAAACAGGAAATTTTCACAATTTTCGTAAACTATACCTTAAAATAAATCGACCCTTTTAGATGACAGGTTTAGCTTTAACTTCTTACTTTTAGCTCCGAACCTTCATTTTTTATTATCATGCAAGGCACAAATCAGACAGAGTCAGGATTAAAAAACAAAGCCAATTTATAACTAACGACCAAATACTAACGACTAACGACAATAAAGCTATGGATTTTATATTCACAGGCTGAAATTTTGCTGTAGAAGAAAAGCCTTTAAAGCCGAATAAATAGTTAATTGAATAGTTTTGAAAAGTAATTATTTCATTTTGTAAAGCCGGTATTTTTATTGACTTTTATATAAGGATTTAGTATAAAATAAATTGCGGGCTAACCCCTGCAATGTACGTATTGATGGCTAATGTTTGAAAGAACCGATACCCGTTCTGAAGGGAAATCAGGCCTTAATGGATCGAACAAGCCTACTCGATAGGATTTTCGGACATGAGCAACGATTGCCCACCTTGCAGTAATGGGTTCTTTTCAAACGCCTTCTTACGGCATTTGTGGAGGAGGCTTCGCAATAAACAAAAAAAGGCCTGTTTTTACGGGCCTTTTTTTATTACAAGATTTTTTTTATGTTTCTTTTTTATAATAATCACAATCTTAATTTATATCGGACGTAATAACATATCATTTTAATCTTCCCTTTAGAGTTAAGCCGAAGTTATTAAATGACGATGAAAATAAGTCGAAAATAATGTTATTATTGAAGGATTCTGCAAAATTGAAGTTAGACATACTTTGCAGAAATCATTTATTATTGTATTATGGAGGCTTGATTATGGCAACTGTGCGCAGCTTTACTGTTGTGCCTGCATTACAGGAACCGCTGGCGGACCTCGATATTATCGCCAGGAATATGTTTTGGTCATGGAATTCGGAATATATAGAATTGTTCAAACGCATTGACAGCAATTTATGGGCGGCCTCCGGTCATAATCCCGTAAAGATGCTCGGCAGCGTTCCACAGGAAAAACTCGATGCCTTGACTGAAAATGATGGTTTTATAAACCAATTGAAACAGGCATCGGATAAACTTAAATCATACATGGCAGGTTCTTCCTGGTATCAAAAGGCATGTCCGGAAAACCAGGATGCGACAATAGCATACTTTTGCGCCGAATTCGGCGTTCACGAATGTCTTCCAATCTACGCGGGAGGTCTGGGAATTCTTGCAGGAGATCACCTGAAAAGTGCATCCGATCTAGGTATTCCGCTTGTCGGAGTAGGTCTATTATATCAAAAAGGCTATTTCCGTCAGTATTTGAACATTGACGGCTGGCAGCAGGAAATATATGTCGAGAATGATTTTTATGATATGCCTATGGACCTTGTTCGCAAGGAAAGCGGCAGACCTCTGACAATCAGCGTCGATTATCCCGGCAGAAGCGTCTCAGCGCAAATCTGGAGCATTGATATCGGCAGAGTAAAGTTATACCTGCTCGATACCAACATAGCCGCAAATTCTCCGATAGACAGAATGATTACAAGCAGTCTTTACGGCGGAGACAGGGAACTGAGAATCCGTCAGGAAATAATGCTGGGCATCGGCGGTCTCAAAGCGCTCTATGCTATGGGAATTAATCCGACAGTCTGCCACATGAATGAAGGCCACGCAGCTTTTATGGCGCTGGAAAAAATACGTGAATTGAAAAATAACAGCAATATGAGTTTCGAAGAGGCGGTTGAAGCATCTAAAGCCGGAAACGTTTTCACCATACATACTCCTGTTAAAGCGGGTGTTGATGAATTCCGCGTTGAACTAATGGATAAATACTTCGGAAGCTATTTCCCGAAGCTCGGAATCAACAGGCAGCAATTCCTGTCTTTGGGCAGAATATTGCCTGATGATGAGGAAGAACCATTTAAGATGCCGGTGCTTGCTATAAAACTGAGCGGCTATACCAACGGCGTAAGCGAACTGCATGGCCATGTCTCACGCGGTATGTGGGGAAGCTTATGGCCGGGAATACCGCTTAATGAAGTGCCTATAACATCTGTTACAAACGGCATACACCTTGAAAACTGGCTTGCGGAAGAGATGGAATCCTTATATTCGAGATACATCGGCCCGGGCTGGGCTGATGAGGCTATGGACGAATCTATTTGGAAAGCGGTTGACCAGATTCCTGATGAGGAAATTTGGCAGATACATAAACGATGCAAAGAGCAGTTAATTGTTTTTGCGCGCAATCGCTTAAAAGCCCAGATGCAGCGAAGAGGAACTTATCATACAGAATTAAACCACGCCGAGGAAGTCCTTGATCCGGAAGCGCTTACAATTGGTTTTGCAAGGAGATTCGCCAGTTACAAAAGAGGCCAACTCTTACTGAAAAATCCTGAAAGGCTTTTCAAGCTGCTTACTAATACTGAAAGACCGATACAAATTATCTTTTCAGGCAAGTCGCATCCGAAAGATACTGAAGGAAAAGATATTATTCGCCAGATAGTTCATTTCGCAAACCAGAGTGAAATCAGACGGCGTATAATCTTTCTCGAAAATTACGATATCGATATCGCAAGGTTCCTCGTTCGCGGCGTAGATGTCTGGCTTAACAATCCGCGAAGACCGATGGAAGCCAGCGGTACAAGCGGCATGAAAGCAGCGGTCAACGGCATTCTAAATATGAGCACATCGGATGGATGGTGGTGCGAAGGTTATACCGAAGATGGAGGATGGATTATCGGGGCAAAGGAAGATTATGAAGACCTCGAATATCAGGATGTCGTAGAGTCACAGGCAATATATGATATGCTTGAAAACGAAGTGATACCTCTGTACTACACCAGGTCTGCGGATAACCTGCCGCGTGCATGGATTCGAAGAGTAAAGAATTCCATTAAATGGATAGCTCCAAGATTTAACACACACAGAATGCTTGCTGATTATACACAGAAGTTCTATAAGCCGGCTATGGTAAAATCAAAATCTTTCACAGACCAGGATTTCTCAAAAGCAAGAGAATTCACAAGGTGGAAAAATGATATAAGAAATGCATGGTCGCAGCTTTCGGTAAGAAATGTTCTCATGCACTCGGACAACGGCACAACCGATATTCAGGACGAGCTTAATCCAAGACAGCGCCAGCTCAGAGTAGGAGCGCAATTATCCATCAAGGCATTGATAAACCTCGGAAGAATCAATCCGAATGATGTTTCCGTTGAGCTTTATTACGGTCCGGTAGATAACTGGGAAAATATACAGGAAGGTATGGCTGCACCGATGAATTACGAAAAAACCGCCGAGCAGGCAGGTGAGCACTGGTTCACAGGCTCAATGGAGTGCAGAAGTACCGGCCAGCAGGGTGTCGCCGTAAGAATTCTGCCAAAACATACTGACCTGGTGAATCCTTATGAGATGGGCTTGATTTTGTGGGAAACGTCAAATTAAGCGAACTTTCACAAAAGCGAAGTTGATTCTCAATTGCTTTCACGGCTGTGAAAAAGTTCATATACTTCTTCTGCTGAAGATGCGTTTTCAAGATTCGTTTTGAATTCACTATTCAGCATAAGCCTGCTGACCGCGGCTAACGCCTGAATATGAAGACCCGTCTGATTGGTCGGAGAAACCAGTAAAAGTATAATTTTTACAGGTTTTCCGTCGATACTGTCAAATTCAATCGGCTCATCCGCTATCCCTATCGCCATGGCAAGTTCCCTGGCGGCGGCGCATTTGCCGTGGGGTATTGCTATCCCGGCGCCGGTTCCGGTGCTTTGAGTTCTCTCGCGCGTCAGAACTGCCTCAAGTACAGCATCACGATTCGTGAATAAGCCCCTGGCATCGAGCAAGTCGATAAGTTCAGTTATTACTGCTTCTTTGTCTTTGTTTTCAACCGGGACTTTCACGCATTCCGGATGCAATATCTGTGTCAGCAACATCGTTTTTATCCAAATAAATTTATAAAAATCAATACACCTCATATTATATTCAAAGGCGCTTTTTTTGATACTATTTTTACGGAAAATACGTATTTTTTCGGATTGTCGTTTTTAACGCCTGCGGAGCGGCATTTTTTTAGCCTTTACATAACAGCCATTTTTCGGTATAATTCCTTCTTTCTATTGAATTTATTATATGAGTTCTGCAAAATTGAAGTTAGGCATATATTGTATGAAGAAAATCAGTTTAAAAGATTTTCTTCATACAATCTGCTGCATCGATGTAACTGCTTATTCGTGAATAGTTTAACTTCATTGCTTAAGAAAGAAAAAATTAAACAAAAAGCAATTTTTTCTTTCTTAAAGTATGCCTAACTTCAATTTTGCAGAATCCTTATTGAATTTATTATCCATAAAAGGTTTAACATGGAAAAAATACAACTATATGATACTACTCTTCGGGACGGCATGCAAGCCGAAGGAGTGAGTTTTTCACTCGAAGACAAGCTTGCAATTGCCCAGAGTCTCGACAAACTCGGACTGGATTATATCGAGGGCGGTTACGCCGCCTCGAATCGCAAGGAAATGCAGTTCTTCGAAGAAGTCGCAAAGCTTGGTCTCAGGAATTCGAAAATAGTCGCCTTCGGGAACACCCGAAAAGCAAAATCAACAGTCTCCGATGACAGGTCACTTAATGCTATGCTTGCCTGCAAAGCCCAGGCGGGTACATTAGTCGCCAAAACATGGGACCTGCATGTTAAAGATGTACTGAACTGCTCACTCGATGAAAATCTGACAATATGTTCCGAATCGGTGGAATACCTTAAAAAGCATGGTCTCGAAGTCATTTTCGATGCGGAACATTTCTTCGACGGATACAAGCACAATCCGGAGTATTCAATGAAAGTTCTCGCCGCAGGCGCACAGGCCGGTGCAAATACTATCGTTTTGTGCGATACAAACGGCGGCTGTCTGCCCATTGAAGTCTATGATATTACAAAATTAGTCTGTGAGCAATTCAGCGGCTTAACAATAGGAATTCATACTCATAATGATACAGACTGTGCGACAGCCAACAGCCTGGCCGCCGTGCGTGCCGGAGCAAGGCATGTCCAGGGTACTATGAATGGTCTGGGCGAAAGATGCGGCAACGCAAATCTCTGTGTCCTTGCGCCGAATCTTGCGCTCAAGCTCGGCTTCGATGTTCTCAATACAGATAAATTGAAAACACTTACGGAAGTTTCACGAAGCATTTTCGAAATAGGGAATCTCACTCCTGTAATGAACATGCCTTATGTCGGCGAAAGCGCATTTGCTCATAAAGGCGGCCTGCATATAGACGCGTTAAGAAAGAATAAGCAAACATACGAGCACATTCCGCCCGATCTTGTAGGCAACGAAAGACGTTTCCTTATATCGGAGCTGAGCGGACGCTCAACTGTTCTCGGAAAACTCGAAAAATCGCAAATAGGTGAAGATAAGCAATTGGCAAGTGACATCCTGAAACGTGTTCAGGAGCTCGAAAACCAGGGTTATCAATTCGAGTCTGCGGACGGCAGTTTCGATTTGCTGGTTAAAAAGATAATTGGATCGTACAGGCCGTCTTTCGATTTGATTAAATATAATGTCACTGTCGAGAAACCTGCTTCAGGACACATATTTACAGAAGCAACGATAAAACTCAAAGTTGGTGACAAAATCGAACACGTAGTAGGCGAAGGAGACGGTCCTGTCAACGCTCTCGATGCCGCTTTGCGAAAAGCGCTCGGTAATTTCTATCCGGGCCTGAAAGATGTGCATTTGATAGATTATAAAGTTCGTGTCGTTAACGCAAAAGCCGGCACAGCCGCAAAGGTTCGCGTAATAATCGAATCAAGGGACAAAAATTCCATTTGGGGCACTGTCGGCGTATCAGAAAATATTATAGACGCATCATGGCAGGCGCTCGTCGATTCAGTAGAATACAAGCTGCAAAAAGATGCCATACAGTGACATTATTACATTTTTTCTTTCTATTTCCTGTATATTTCAGAACCTGAGTTCAGTCTATCAAAAGCTGCCTTTTTGCTGATTTCGTGTTTTTTTCGGCGATTTCAGAAATTACTTTAATATATTTTTTTTTAGACTAAAATATGAATATATTTATTGAATGCGTTAAATTAATAGGACAAACCTATGAACAATAACATGGACTGATCCCGAGATATTTTTCAATGCTGGAGTACTATTATGAAACACTGCTTTATCTTACTTATTCTCACCGCAATTATTTGTTTACCATGCCTGGCGCAGAACCAAGCCCCGACTACGGCTACCGGCGGCCTGAGCCAGACAAACAGGACCAGCTTCAAGTTCAGCTTTGGTCCCGGCAAAGTTGCGCCGGGTTATACACAGGTGCTGCCTTCTTCCGCATATACTGATGACATCAGTTACGGATTCGACACAGATTCTTCTGTTACGGCCGTTGATCGAGGCGGCGACGATCCTTTGCTCGCCGGTTTTTGCACCAGCGACAAGCTGTTTTTCTTTTCAGTCGCTGTGCCGGAAGGAAATTACAAGGTGACCGTCACACTCGGTGATTCCCAGGGACAGTCCATGACTACGATAAAAGCTGAGGCGCGACGTCTCATGCTCGAACGTGTCCACACCGATTCCGGCAAGTTCGATACACGCTCGTTCATGGTCAATGTGCGCACGCCAAAGATGCCGCCCGGCAATTCGATCAAGCTCAACACCCGCGAATGGGACGCGCAAACAGACGAAGCCGTGACACGAACCTGGGACGACAAATTGACGCTTCAGTTCTGTGACGAGCGGCCATGCGTCTGCGCCCTCGAAATTGAAAAAGCAGATAATGCGGTCACCGTATTCCTGGTCGGCGATTCCACAGTTACTGACCAGCCTCGCGAGCCGTATGGCACCTGGGGACAGATGCTGTCCCGCTGGTTCAAGCCGCCTGCAGCCATCGCCAACCACGCCGAATCCGGCGAAACGCTAAAAGCCTTCCGCTCACAGCAGCGTTGGGATAAGGTGATGAACCAAATGAGGCCGGGTGATTACGTGTTCATGCAGCTCGGGCATAATGACCTCAACAAAACCGGCCACGACGGCATCTGGCCGCGAGATGATACAATGGGTGACTGGGCTTACACACACTCCGAGGCAAATACCGATTACAAGTGGCTGCTCGCAGCATACGCAGTCGAGGTCAAACGTCGCGGCGGTATTCCTGTCATCGTTTCGCCCATGACCAAGATCGACATTCGCAGCGGACAAATCAACCTCGCCGGACTTGGTGATTATCCAAAAGCCGCAGTCGAAGCAGCGCAAATGGCGGGCGCAGCCTGCATTGACCTTAACGCGATGAGTGTGGAATTGTGCAATGCACTGGGAACCAATCTTGACCGCGGCGCCTACGTAGATGGATTACACACGAATACCTATGGAGCCTACCTGCTCTCGCGCTGCATAGTCGAAGGCATTAAAAAGGCAAAACTCGATTTGACGAAATACCTTGCGGACGATGCCGGAGCATTCGATATTAAAAATCCTCAGCCGCTGCCCGATGACTTCAAGCTTCCACTTGAACCGAACCCTATGGGCGGCTTCGGATTTGGCCCAAGCCGCGGCCGGGGTGCCCCGACTCCGGAAACGGCGCCCACCAATCCTCGTCCTTTAAACAACACCAGAAGCCGGGAGAATTGATCTCCGAATTGTCGTGCGATCCTGTCAATCTGCTCGAATAGCAAAAATATCTGAGCAACTCGCTGACGAATTTCTGAAGAATAACGTTATTAACGATAATAATCTATGTACAGATGAATTTCTGCACAGTAAGGCATTTTTTACAGTTGTTTCTTCACAGCCTGTGCATGAATTAACTCAAAAAGGGCTTTTATGAATTCGCCTTCGAGACCTTTTTCCTGTGCTTTATCCATATGGTCTTTAAGAATAGTTTCCCAACGGTCTAATTGCAGAACTGGAATTTTATTCTGTAGTTTAAGCTCACCTAATTCTTCGACGCATTTCATCCTGTCTGCAATATCCTGAATAAGCCTTGAATCTATGCGGCTGATAGATGCTCGCAGGTGTGCTATTTTCGCTTTGAGTTCCGCGTCTGTAGGCACGGAATCACGAATCCTGAGTCCCTTAATTATTTCGATGAGTTTTTTCGGTGTAATTTGCTGTTTGGAATCACTCAAAGCTTTTTCTGGCTCAATGTGAGTTTCAATCATAAGAGCCTTGATTCCAAAATCTATCGCCATCTGTGAAATAGGCTCTATGAAACGACTATCCCCACCCATATGGCTGGGGTCGCAAATAAGAGGCAATTTCGGCAGAAGCCTTTCGAGTTCAATCGGTATTTCCCAATACGGTTTGTTACGATATTCCATTTCTTCATATGCCGAAAAACCCCGATGTATTACAGCAAGTTTTTTTATACCAGCCTGATAAAGTCTCTCTATTGCTCCTAACCATAATCCAATATCCGGATTGACAGGATTCTTAACAAGAACCGGTATATCAACTCCTCTAAGAGCATCGGCAATTTCCTGCACAATAAAGGGATTAACAGTTGTTCTTGCTCCTATCCAGAGGATGTCCACGTTATTTTTGAGACATAATTCAACATGCTTTGTGTTTGCCACTTCAGTTGAAGTCAATAGCGATGTTTGTTCTTTTACACTTTTAAGCCATTTCAAGCCTACATCCCCAACTCCTTCGAAACTATTCGGGCGCGTCCGCGGTTTCCAGATTCCGGCACGAAATACTTTGACATTTGGACAATTTGCAAGCTCTTTTGCAGTTGAGATAGTTTGTTTTTCGGTTTCGGCGCTGCAGGGACCGGCAATCACCCAGGGAATTGTGTCAAATTTCAACCAGGTTGAAATATCCTGCAAATGCTTATTCATTTCTTTCAGTTTATCAATCATCGTTTTATATTATCGGCTTTTATAGAGATATAATAAATTTAACTTTTTTAATAAAATACAGGTTTAATAAGGACTGTAGAATTTATACTTAGTCGATTTGACAAAGGGAATATTAAAAATATAGAAATAATTCAGTATTAGTCATTTATACTCTGAATCAACATAATTCCTTCGTACAATATAAATAATATATCAAAATCACCTTGAAAAGTCAAGAAAATCGTTCTCGATACAGTATAACTATATATTTACACTAAAAATATGTTTGCTATTATACTTAGGAACGATAATTTTCTTATATGTTACTGAAAAACTTTGAACCATACTATCAATAAGCTTTGTTGTAATAGACGGCTGGTCTCCAAAAGCGATAAGAATTGCATCATACTCCTGAGGTATGTCACGAATACCGGCTCTTACCGAAGATAACATTCCGGATTTATATTCTGGATTCCGGATAATTGTAATTGGCTTGCCGGATAGTTCTTCAATGCCTTTGTTTATCATGTTATCACTGATATTTTCTTTGCATGCTCAATCATAGCTGGAATCATCGGCATCGAACGGACACGAAATCCGGCTGCTGCAAAAATCGCATTGGAAATTGCCGGAGCAACAGCAATAATCGGTGTCTCACCCGCTCCGGCAGAAGCTATTTCGGTATTATTTACAAGATGAACATCAATCTCAGGAACATCTTTGAATTTAGGGACATAATAATTGGAAAAACTGGCATTTAGAATTTTGCCGTTCTCAAATTTGATTTCTTCCCGCAATGCTCCTCCCAAACCCATAATAATACATCCCTGTACCTGCGCAAGGAGATTTCCGGGATTCTGGATCGGACCGCACTCGAAGGCTTCGCATACTCTTTTTACTTCAATAGTACCATTTTTTACATTAACACCCACTTCGACACAGACAGCTACTACGGAGCCTTTTTCTGTTCCGCAAGCCAGGCCAAAACCAGTCTCGCGGGTATTCTTTTTTCTTTTTGTCTCCCAGTCAAAATGTTTTGCAGCCGTATCAAGAACAGTTTTAATACGTTGATTATCAAGATGCTTTAGTCTGAATTCGAGAGGGTCTGCTCCGGCTGCTGCTGCAAGTTCGTCTATAAAGCATTCTCTTGCGAAATTATTAGCGGTTGCCGCAAGACATCGATATGGTCCCTGACTCAAGGGTGAATCAGAAGAAACATATTGTTCGACAGGATTAGGAATTCTATAAGGTGTATTAAGAGCAGCATTGCCTGAATTGATATTTGTAAATTCCCATGCCATAATCGAGCCGTTTTCATCAAGTCCCGCCCTGCAATCTATAACTGCCGCCGGTCTGAAATAAGCCCAGGTAAATTCATCCGCACGAGTCCAGCGAATTGAAACAGGACGTCCTGCCGCTTTTGCCAGACGAGCCGCCTCTTCGGCTGCCTGTCCTGTATGTTTCCCGCCAAAACCTCCACCCATATCGGGAACAATCACACGAACTCTTTCGTTTGAAATATTAAATGCCCTGGCTAAATCTCCCTGGATACGCTGTGGATAATCAATACCTGCCCAGGCAGTTAAACTGCCGTTATTCCATTCCGCAACAGCCGCACGAGGCTCCATCGGAGTATGCTGAATATAAGCTGTATAGTAAGTTTCACTTAAAACTTTATTAGCCTGTGAAAAAGCATTAGAAGTTCGGGATCGAGCATTTCCTCTTTGACCGGAACGGGCATTATCCCTTAAATACTGATATATCTCCTTGCTTGAAGGATGAGAAACCGTATTCCATGAAGCTGTTTTTGCAATCGCATCGATTGCTTGAGAAGCGAGAAAAGTAGTTGGTGCCGCAACTCCGACAAACTGGCCTTCCTGAACAACAATGACATCTTTCATTTCTTTTACTTTGGATAAGTCAACAGACTTCAGTGTTGCGCCATATGAAGGAGGCCTCAATACTTTACCATAAAGCATATTCGGACGCATAATATCAGATGGATAAATATGCGATCCGGTTACTATATCGCGCCCGGTAGGTTTTGGTACGGAACTGCCCAGAACTTTCCAATTACTCACGGCTGTTAAAGTGACATTTGAAGAAACAGTCTGCTTAAACGACTCACTTAAGTTTTTAATTTTAGTTAATTCACCATAAGTGAGACTTTCTTTTGTTGCAGTATTAGTAACTATACCATTTTGCACTTGCAGGTTTTTTGCATCAACTTTCCATTGTTCCGCTGCTATTTGAGTTAAAATATCACGTGCGGTTGCCGCTGCCTGTCTGACAGGAGGGACATTGTTCGGTGTCGTCCTGCTTCCGGCTGTCATGCCATCATCAGGAACTAACGAGGTATCCGCCAATATCATCCGAACCTGATTTGGAGAGACTCTTAATTCCTCTGCTGCTGCCTGTAACAATTGAGTTCGGCATCCCTGACCTTCATCGACTTTGCCTGTCATTACCGTGATAACTCCGTCCTGACTAATTTGAAGCCTGGCTGCAACCGTTGCTGCCTGACCGCCGCCTCTTCTCATTTGGCCTTCGGCAAAGTCACCTGTTACTACGACAAGAATTCCTGCACCAAGCAATTGTACAAAAGTTCTTCTGTCTATTTGAACCTCCCAATCAGGTTTAAATACAGATTCCTCATTTTCCAATTCAATTATTTCGTTTATATTTATGGATTTTATTTTCGCAGACATATTACTTATCCTCCTTAATCAGTTTTACAGCCCGGCGGATAGCACTTATTATTTTAGGATAACCATTGCATCGACAAATATTGCCGTTCATCCATTCGATTATCTGTTCATCTGTTGGGTTTGGATACTTTTGTAAAAGTGCCACAGCATTCAAAATCATGCCGGGCGTACAATAGCCGCACTGAAAGGCTTCTTCATCTAAAAACGCCTGTTGGACAGGGTGCAGCTTTTCTCCTTTAGCAAGTCCTTCTATCGTTGTTATCCATTTGTATTCAACTTCACCAATCCTGACCATACACGAGTGATTCGGCTCCCCGTCAATTAATACGGTACAGGCGCCGCATAAACCTTCATTGCAGCCGAAGTTTGTGCCGGTTAATTTTAAATCCTCTCTGAGAACTTCGAGCAATGTTCGCTGCGGATCAGTAACAATCTTTTGTTCCCGGTCATTAACGAACAGTAAAATCTCTTTATTCATAGTTAAATTTCCAACATCAATGGAATTATATGATTCAAAGCAAAGAGCATTTTCCGAAATTCGGTCATTTAAGCAGATGTAAACCAATTCATAATGCCGCCATATAAAGCAGCACCGATAATAATAAACGCCGGGTGTATTTTTGTCAGAACAAAAAGAGCCAATGAAATCCCTATAACAATGATATATTTCAATTGAACTATATTATTTTTATCAACAAGCTTAACGGCAATAGCGATAATCATCGCGATTACTGCGTATCTAACCATCTCCAAAGCAGCTTTAACAATCGCGACATTTTTATACCGCGAGTAAAATAATGATACAATAACCATTAGCAATAAAGGCGGCAGAAGATTCGCGAGGTTAGCCACGATTACACCCGGAATTCCTGCAACTTTATAACCGGTATAAGTTGCGAATTTTATTGAGATGGCCCCGGGGAATAACTCTGCCATTCCAACAACTTCCAAAAATTCAGATTTTTCCATCCAATGATAGTTATTAACAATCTCTTTTTCCATGAGAGGTAAAAAAGAATAAGCTCCCCCAACAGCAAACAATGCAACTCTGAGAAATACAAAAAAAAGTTTTAATAAAATCATTCTCTGTTCCTTTATTAGTGTCCGCCGCCGTGCATCATTTCCAATGCATGCGGCAAGACATTAAGTATTATTTCCAATGACTCACGGACAGCCTTCGGGCTGCCCGGCAGATTAACAATAAGTGTATTTTTCCTGAGACATGCTGTTCCCCGTGAAAGAACGGCATTGGGAGTTTTTTTTAATCCTTCGGCCCTCATAATTTCGCCAAAGCCCGGCACAATTTTTTCACTAACAGAAACAGTGGCTTCCGGCGTTACATCGCGCGGCCCAAGACCTGTTCCGCCTGTTGTGAAAACTATATCGATTGATTCCCGATCGGAAAGACGAATCAGTTCATCGGTGATTTTCTGGAAATCATCGGGAAGTACTATTTTCCGGCATACCTGGAATTTATCATCAGGAAGCAAATCTATAATGGTTTGTCCGCTCAAATCTTGTCTGATTCCATTCGCACAACTGTCGCTGATAGTCAATACCGCTGTTTTAATCATGGTTAACCTCTATTTCGTTGCCAATCCTCAATAACCCCAATTTTTGGCACCGTAAGAGGTACCAGACTGATTTAATACAATTTCACTCCATCAATTTTCCCGTTGCGCGCAGAATCTTTTCCGGCGTGATGGGTAACTCCTTACATCGGTAACCTGTAGCTTCAAACACGGCATGTGCCACTGCAGGAGCCGTGGGTATTGCCAATCCTTCGCCTGCCTCTTTAGCACCATAAGGCCCTTCGGGTTCATAGGTCTCAATTGCACAAGACTCGATTTGGGGCATATCTTCAGCAGAAGGAATCTTATAGTCAAGAAAAGTGGTATTAAGAGTTTTGCCGTCACGCATGACAAATTTCTCGCTAAGGACATAGCCTAATCCCATTTGAATGGAACCCTCGAGCTGACCTTCCACTGCCATGGGATTAATCACTGTACCGCAATCATGGGCGGTGGTGATTTTCTCGACTGTGACAATACCGGTATCCGGGTCCACTGCAATCTCCGCTACCTGTGCACCGAAAGAATAGGCAGGTGTAGTCAATCCCTTGTCTCTGGGTGTATAATACCCCCGGACAGTCAACTCTCTGCCGCGATTCGCTGTAACCCACATAGCTACAGCCTCAGCAAAAGATATTCCGCGCTCGGGCTTTAACTTGGCAAATACACGACCATCGGCAAAAGCTATCTCGTGAATTACATTGAGATTAAATTTCAGGGATACGATTTGGGCAAGATTCTCTTTAATTTTCCGGGCTGCATCAAGAATGGCATTACCGTTCATAAGTGTCACCCTGCTGCCCCATGTCCCCAGGTCGGCTTTGGGGGTCATGGTTGTATCTGCTGAGGTGATACGGATATTCTCTACTGAAATTCCGAGCGACTGGGCAAGTATCTGGCGCAGAATCGTATCAGAGCCCTGGCCTATATCAGAGGCCATGGTTAATAGATGTACGGTCCCGTCATCATATGCTCTTACCTCACAGGCAGAAAAATGATAGGGTGTATTAAACCAGTTAAACACACCTCCGGAGATAAAACTATAGCAGCCGATACCCATACCTTTATTAGGAGGCATGGCTGCGTGTTTTTCTTTCCACCCTGACATTTCTGCAACTTTTTGTAATGACTCTACAAATCCGGCTGATGATATTTTGGTAACTCCCTCTATGGCATCACCGGTAACCATGGCATTTTTAAGTCTCAGATCAATTGGGTCGATGTCCAGTTCTTTAGCCGCAATATTCATTTGTGTTTCTGAGACATACATAGCCTGTGGAGCACCAAATCCCCGCATAGCGCCTGCCGGGGGATTATTTGTATAGACATGGTAACCACGGTAACGATAAGCCGGATATCGATATAACATGGCTCCGAAATTACCGCATAAAAAAGTAGCAGTCGGACCCATGGAATTATAGGCGCCTCCATCCAGATATGCCTCAAAGTCTTTGGCCACAAGGGTACCATCTTTTTTAAACCCGACCTTAGAGCGAATCTTTATTGCATGCCTGCGCCGCCCGGTGGCAAGTTCCTCGGTGCGACTAAGTACAAACTTAACGGGTCTTCCTGTACGCCTGGCCATAAAAGCCGCACAAAAATCCCAGGGACGCAGTTCCATCTTACCCCCAAATCCGCCGCCGACATGGGGTTTAATAACGCGTACATGGTTTTCCGGCAAGCCAAGAGTAGATGCCAGCAGGCATTGCACAATGTAAGGGGTCTGGGTAGATGTCCACAGGGTTAAACGGTCTTCGGTATCCGGCTGCGCCAGCACAGCGCAGGGCTCCAAATACGCATGAGATACAGCGTGCAATGTAAAGGTATCATCCAATACCAGATCCGCCCGGGCAAACGCCGCCTCAAGATCACCCACGTCAATATTGCGATCTATGCTGATATTACCTTCGAGTTCTTCTATCTCATCATGGATCAACGGAGCTCCCGGTGCTAACGCCTCATCAACGCTGAATACCGCAGGCAGTTCTTCGTAGTCCACACGAATTAAACCGACCGCCTCTTCAGCGATATCAGGATCAATGGCAGCCACCGCAGCAACCTCATCCCCAATAAAACGAACCTTTTCCATGGCTAAAGGAAATTCATCCTGTGTCTGAGGAAACAGGCGCCAATTACCATATTTGATACCGGGTGTATCCTTGCCGATGATAACATCTTTGACTCCGGGAAGCGAAGATGCTTTGGAAACATCAATATTCAGGATGCGTGCATGGGGAACCGGACTCCTGAGCAGCTTACCGTAAAGCATACCCGGCAATTTCATGTCCGCAGTATATAGTGCCTTCCCTGTCGCTTTATGAGGAGCATCAACACGCGGCACACTGCGGCCAATGACATTCTGCTGTGTGTCAGGATTTTGTTTATTTGTCATGTTCACTTTGTCCTAATTTGCTCCATGCTGCTGCTCAGTGCACGCATGGTCAATACTTCAACCATTTTTTTCCGGTACAGGGCTGTAGCCCTTATATCTGTAATTGGGGCGGACTCTTCCATGGAGATTTGTGCCGCTTGTTTGACTGATGCCTGTGTAAGTCCCTTACCTTCCAGATATTTTTCAACACGCCCGATGCGTTTGGGAACCGGAGCAACAGCGCCGATTGCAATACGGGCTTGTGTCACTATCTCATTCTCATCCGCCAGCAGACATACCGAAACCCCAATAGCTGCGATATCCACTTTGCCGCGTGCTGAAAGCTTTTGGTAGTTTGAACTCGATCGCCCTGCTGTTAAGGGTAAAATCAACTCTTTGACTATTTCCCCGGATTTCAGGACTGTCAGACCAGGACCTTTAAAAAATTCATCCAGAGGAAGATTCCTCTCACCTTCCGGGTGCATAATAACTACCCTTGCATCATAGACCAATAGTGGTGTGGCGGTATCCGCCGCAGGACTGGCATTACATATATTACCAACCACTGTACCCATATTTCTAATTTGTACAGTAGCTGTAACACTTGCAGCATAGGCAAGCGCTGGAAAATAGCGTTGAATCCGGGGGTGTTCCGCCACCGCAGAGAGCCTGGCATTTGCGCCGATGACCAACTGCTCACGATCGACTCTAATATAATCCGTATCAGGAATGTTACTAATACCAATGATATATTCAGGCTGCACAATACGATTTTTCATCTTAATAAGAAGATCTGTGCCGCCGGCGAGAATACGCGACTTATCCTTATGCTCAGCAAGCATGAGGCACGCTTCTTTAAGGTTTTTCGGAACTAAATATGAAAATCTCGGCAGAGCCATAAATATTTTACTTTCATCGTTTAAGAAAGAAAAAATTAAAAACAGGAAATTTTTTCTTTCTTAAAATATATCTAACTTCAATTTTGCAGAGGCTTTTTAAGTTTGATTTTTTTACTTGCGGCGATAACAGCCTTAACAATACTGTTATAACCGGTACAACGACACAAATTGCCGGATAATGCCTGACGAATCTGGGATTCAGTGGGTTCCGGAATTCGATCCAAAAGATATTTTGCCGATAGAATCATGCCCGGGGTACAATATCCGCATTGTATAGCGCCTTCTTCAATAAAAGCCTCTTGTATCGGATGCAAGGTATCACCCTGGGTGGATAATCCCTCTATTGTAGTAATTTCTTTGCCGTCCGATTCAATGGCCAGACTCAAACATGAAGTAACCGATTTACCATTGATTAACACTGTACACGCCCCGCAATCCCCGGTTTCACACCCGATTTTTGTGCCAATCAGGTTTAAGTCCTCACGCAGTACTTCTGCCAGCGTTCTCCACGGCTCAACCGCTATAGAATATGTATCACCATTAACATGTAAGGTAATATTAACCTTAGACATAATTACCTCTAAGTCTATATTAAACTTTGAATATAACAAATCTTATTTTACAGGGAAATCTGTTTTTTGTGTAGAATATTTTGGTGTTTAAGCGAGATTTTCGCCATTGTATAAACCATCTCAGTCTTGACGCTTAACAAAAGAATTTTGGCATGAATAATGAAATATTGCCCATATGTATCAGTTAAATTGACTTTTTCTAATACTATCGTGTTCTTTTTCGGCTAAGCCCAATGTTGACACATTCCTTAATTATCCTATAATAAGGACTTAATAACGTAACTATTTTAATAACATGTAGTGTTTATACTACAATATTAAGAGGTGATTTATGAGAGCTATACAGGTAGTCGAACCGAGAAAAATTGCAATGCTGGACAATGTCCCGATTCCGGAACCGGCAGATGGTGAGGTTTTAGTAAAATGCAGTCATGTTGCTCTTTGTGGAAGTAATATGGGTCCGTACACCGGAACAGGTCTATGGGGAGAAATAAAGTTTCCTAACCCAATCGGCTGGGCTGGACACGAAAATATTGGCACAATTGTAAAATCCCGCTGTAAAGGCTGGGAAGAAGGCACGTTGGTCTTGGCCCAGCCTGAAGGCTATTACGGCTTCGCAGAGTATATAGTCTGCCGCCCTCCGGCCATAGCACGTCTGCCGCAGAACACTCCTGATCCAGGGTCGATGATTGTTGCCCAACCACTGGCAACCGTTCTTCGGGCATTATCTCAGACAGATGGTGTGATAAACAAAACTTGTGCCGTGATTGGACAGGGTTCGCAGGGTCTGGTATTTACACATACCCTGCGTCTGATGGGAGCAAAAATGGTCATCGCCACTGATATTCTCGACTGGCGTCTTGATTGGGCTAAACGATATGGAGCCGACCATGTCATCAATGCCGCAAAGCAGGATAC
>JAFGEF010000047.1 GCA_016931715.1 Sedimentisphaerales bacterium | reverse complement strand
GCCAAATTCAAGAAGAATACAGTGGCTTAGCCATCCCCAAGGGAGACACAGGATACAGGACACAGAATGGAAAAACAAAGCCAATTTTACTCCAAAAACAGCATTTAACGGTTTCCTGAACGGATAAACAGGGGGTTTTATGAAAATGAACTGTTCCTAATTGACAAATAGGCTTTTTTCTTGTATTATTCTGTTCTTTGAATTTAGAAAGTAAATAAGAAACAGGATAGGAACAGGATTTGGAACTTTATCCATAAATTGTTTTTTCCTGTTCATAATATAAGAGAATAAAGTATATGCAAATTAAGCCGTTCAGGGCATTCAGATTCAATCCGGCTGTCGTTGGTGATGTTGGAAACTGCATAGCTCCGCCTTACGATGTAATAAGCGAAGATGCGCGTTTTCAATTGCTGGAAAAAAGCCAGTATAATATAGTACGCATAACAAAACCCACTCTTGGGCTTATGCCTGTGCTGCGCCCTGCGGTACAGTCCTATGAAGCCAACGGCGGATTTGATTCGGACGAATCCGAAGTCTTGGACGCGCCGAAACCGAAAGAAGCGAAGGAAGTCAATCAATACACCCGTGCGGCAGCCTATCTGGCACAATGGATCGAGCAGGGAGCTTTACGCCAGGACAGGGAAGAAGCGATTTATGCCTATGTTCAGGATTTTGTGATTGGCGGAACGAAATACCAGCGCTACAGCTTTATAGCTTTGGGCAAGCTCGAGGATTTCGGCAAAGTTGTAAAGCCCCACGAACAGATTCTCGAAAAGCCGATTGTTGACAGGTACAACCTGAAAAAAGCGACTTCCGCGGACCTCGGCCTTGTTTTCATGCTTTACGAAGACCAGCAGAAAATCGCCGACAAAATCATTACAAAAGCCGCTCAGCAGGATCCGCTTATAGATTTCGCGGATGAGGTGGATGTCAGGCATCAGCTCTTTAATATCAGCAATCCCAAAGACATCGAGAAAATCGCCTCGATGATGAAAGACAAAAGCTGCATCATCGCCGACGGCCATCATCGCTATACGACAGGCTTGAAATATGCCCAGGACAGCGATAATCCCGCAGCCCAGTACCAGATGCTCGCGTTTGCCAATACCGTTCAGGATGGACTGGTAATATTAGCGACACATCGTGTTGTTGAGAATCTCAGGAATTTTGATTTGAAGAAGCTGATTGATGGTCTCAACAAGCGATTCTTTGTCACTGAGTATAAATTCAATAATCCGCAATCCAGGCGCCAGGCCAGGCAGAAAATGCTCGAACATATGAAAGCGGAACATAGAGCAGATAAGTGTGCGTTCGGCATCTATGGTGGAAATGACTGTTTTTATGTCGCTGTGCTGAAAGACATGGACGCAATTAAAAAAGCAGCGCCCAGGATGAGTCCTGCCTGGAGGACGCTTGATTTGGCAATCCTGCATAAATTGATTCTCGAAGAGCTTCTGGGCATCGACCAGAAACTACTTACCAAAGGCGAAAATCTTCAATATATAAAAGATACTCCCAACGCGATTGACGATACAATTTATGATGTCGAAGGCGGAGATAAGCAGGTCGCCTTCTTTACGAACGCCGTTACGATAAAACAGCTTAAAATGGTTACCGACGCCGGGGAAAGAATGCCGCAGAAGGCAACGTACTTCTTTCCTAAACTTTACTCAGGCTTAACGATTCACAAATTATGATAATTTTTTATTTGGAGAAAATATATGGTTGACTGGAAAAATCCGCCGAAACTGTTCATACCCGGACCTGTAAAAGTAAATGAAGATGTTCTTCAGCAGCTTGCTCGTCCTACGCTGGGACACCGTGGTAAAGAATATGCTCAATTGCATGGCGAAACGGTCGATATGCTCAAGAAAATTCTTTTTACAAATCAGAATATTTTTCTATCGACAAGCTCTGCTTCCGGTATATGGGAGGCATCTATCAGGAACTGCGTCGATTTTAATGAAACCGTTCTTTGTACATGCTGCGGTGCATTCAGTGATAAATGGGCCGAAGTGTCCGAAAGCTGCGGCAGAAAAACCGATACCCTGAAAGTTGAATGGGGCCTGCCGACTACTCCTGAAATGATTGATAAGAAACTCGCCGGCGGCAAATACGCAGCGATTACTCTCGTATATAATGAGACAAGTACAGGTTTGACAAATCCAGTCTATCAGATAAGTGAAATGATGAAGGCGAAATATCCAGATGTACTTGTTTTTGTCGATGCAGTCAGCGGAATGGTCGGCCTGCCTATGCACTTCGATGACCTTGGCTGGGATATTGTATTCGCTTCGGTTCAAAAGGCTTTCGCAATTCCGCCGGGATTTGCAGTCGCTGCTGTAAGCAACAGGGCTTTGGAAAAAGCAAAGAAAGTGCCTTATCGCGGGTATTATTTCGATTTTATCCAGTTTGCAAAGAGCGCTGAAAAGAATCAGACTCCCACTACGCCCAGTATTCCGCATGTCATGGCTCTGAATTATCAGTGTCAGAAACTGCTCGCCGAGGGCATGGAAAACGTCTGGCAGCGTCATAAGGAAATGGGACAATTCGTAAGAACATGGGCGAAGGAAAAATTCGATTTGTTCTGCGAGGAAAAATACGCATCTGATACTCTTACCACAGTAAAGAATACTCGCAATATAGTTGTAGGCGATGTAATCAAAGCTGTACAGGCAAAGCATAAAGTTGCCTTTGGTAACGGCTACGGCAAATTAAAAGACAATACGTTCCGAATAGCGCACATGGGCGATATCACGCTCGATGAGCTGCGAGACCTGGTAAGCTGGATTGATGACGAAATCGGATAGACATGCCGCATTTATGTCATGTGGTAGCTGAAATCCATTACTTTCGGCTCGACCAGTTTCCGGTAGTCGTTCATATTGAGTTTTATGGCAAGGTCATGCGTGCCGCCCTGAAATAAAATGTGGTCATCAGAGGCAAGAGCCTTATCGATGATGACCGGCAAATCATACAGGTTACCGAAGGGCGGCTCGGCTCCAAGCTCGCAATCGTCGAAGATTTCGCCGATTTCCTTTTCATCGGCAAGTTCGGCTTTTTTGGCGCCGAGCTGTGCTTTCAGCGCACCTAAGTCAATTTTGCAGCACGCGGGCAGAACACACATTATGCGTTTGCCATCTGCTTTGACAATGACCGGCTTGGCTACGTATTTGCCCGGCTCATGCTCCACCGCCGCCATCTGCTGAGCAGTAAAAACCGGGACATGCTCTAATACATCATAGCTTACTGACGAATTGTCAAGAAATTCCTGCACTTTCATATCGAAGCCTCCCAATAATCGTTAACACTTCATTATAATTATAGATGAATATAACTCATATTTTTGTCTCTTCCGATATTTATAACATCAATGATAATATCCGGGACGTGGTAAGTCAAAAGGTTTTTAGGTCTGTTCGGGAAAAATATTATTGACAGTATCCGGTTTTTATAATAGCGTAGGTATTGTCGTGAGGCAAAAAGACAGGTAAGGTTACATTGGAGAGAATATATGAGATGTTAAAAAGCAGTATTATCCGAATTGTTCTGGACGCGCAATTACAATAAATAATGGTGGCTGTCCCGAATGGCATGAAGATAAGCGAATTCATTTTAAAAGCTCCTGTCTCATTTGGATTCTTGGTCTATTCAGAAGGTCATATTC
>JAFGEF010000046.1 GCA_016931715.1 Sedimentisphaerales bacterium | reverse complement strand
GAATATGACCTTCTGAATAGACCAAGAATCCAAATGAGACAGGAGCTTTTAAAATGAATTCGCTTATCTTCATGCCATTCGGGACAGTTACCGAATTCCATAGTCTTTTTCTTTCTTTTCTCTTTTCTTTGGTCGTCCAATAGCAACAGGAATTTCATCTAAATATCCTTTTCTTAAATTAGAATTTATTTTATGATCCGGTTCAATGCTTGAGGCATATTATCTCAAAGTCCATATGTTGTTTCAGAGTTTTTGTTCCCCCGCCTTCTGAAACTATCCTTTCCACTGCTACAGTATCCCGTATCCATCCTCCGGCAATATGAGTTACCCGTGTTTCAGAGAAAATCTCCGGCCGCATAAAAGATGACGGACCAAGAATTACAGCGGCGCGGATATTTCCAATGTTGGAAAGTAAGTCATCAATAGTGTTGGTTACTATGGATGTAGCTGTTATTATGGCAATGTTGCATATTGAGAGAGCTGAACGTCCCTCATCGGGGGACATTGTACCGGGTTTATCACTTTTTAGTTCCAAAATATCCAGGCGACAGCCTATCTGGTTAAGGTGCGGAATCAGAGGGCCGAAAAAACCAACCATAACAACATGTTCGGACGGCTGAATGTTGATGAGTTCCAGGATGCCGGTTGAAACAGTTTCCGGACGCGGCATCCCTGCCGCAAGGGCGTTGGCGGTTGCAAGTCCGATTGTTCTGTATAGTGAGTTATTTTTGTCTGCCAGCATATTAAGAAGTTCACATGCCGGTCTTCCGGCAAGTGTTCCGGCTTCCAACAGGTGGATACAGCCCCCGGAGTTTCTGTGCCCCGTCCATGCTATGCCTGTATTTCCATTATCAAGCCGCACACTTGTATAAACCAGTCCGATGCGAACATCAGCGACAGTGAGGCTTTTCGAGATAGGAGTCATTAAGTTAATTATCTTTTGGTTAATTGTATTATCCATAAATAGTCCTAAAAGTTTTACACTCTAACATGAAGATCACAGGAGCCGGTAATCGGGCGTCCTGTGCATTCTATAGAAGTTTTCTGAGAAACGCATTTTGATAATTTATTATTCAGTCTTTCCCCTTATCCATGCGAAATAAGCATCCATTACTTTCATCCTGTCAAGGTTAGGCAAAGGACGTGCGCCAGGAGTTGCATCGAATACCATCACTTTTTGGTCATCCTCTGTAAAGACCTGCCATTCAGGCAAACCGGGGCCGTTCGGATTTCCTGTTCTGGCAAAATTGACCCAATAGGTACTGATCATATCGGAGAGTTTTAAATCCTCCGGCCTGGATTCACCTGCCGGGCCTCCGTCCAGTGTCTGAAATGCATAGGGAACATCGCTGCCATGGCCTGAGCCTCCATCGGGTGAATCAGGATGATAATCGAAGTAATATTGGAAGGCTTTCTTACCTTTTCGTGACTGCAGGCAGGACCATGCCCAGGTATTCCACGAAAAGGAACTGTCGTTCCTGATATCTTTAGACGATTTGGATGCCTGTTCATCTGTTGAATGAGGATAGGCATTCAGTATGGTATCAGCATAAGATCCGTATTGTTCTTTAATCTGTTTTTCAAAGTCTTCAGGTGTTAATTTCTGGTTTCCACCAAAGGCTCCAACTTCATCCGAGGTGTGCCCAAGTAAAACAGGTGTAAAATTAAAATTGCCTGACTTATGTAACATGTATAGGTCGTTGGGAATAATATAGCCGTCAGCAACAGGGCGAAATCGCATGCCTCCCATTCCACCTGATAGTTTTTTCTGGATATCCTCTGCGCTTAGCGCCCGTGCCGCATTGATGTCAGCAACTCCCATTTCTTTTAAAAACTCTTCGCCGTTCTGTTCCGCAAACTTGAGAGATGGGATTCCTAATCCAATGCCGGTCTGTTTTGAAGTCTGAAGCGGGGTAAAAGATCCTCCGCTCATGCAGATAGCTTTATGAAAAAGGCCTTTGGCAGCAGGACTTGCAGCCAGCAAGCTGATTGCGGCTCCGCCAGCCGAATGACCGAAAATAGTTACGTTGGAAGGATCACCTCCAAACCTGGCAATATTCTCCTTTACCCATTTTAATCCGTAAACCATATCCTGAATTCCGTAAGTTCCGGAGCCATTACCGCTTTCACGACTGAGTTCCGGGTGTGCAAGGAATCCGAAAGGACCGAGTCGATATGCGACGCTAACCAGTACCACTCCCTTTTTAGCAAAACCAGTTCCGTCATACATAGGGGTGCTGGTCGAACCTCCGCTATAGCCGCCTCCATGTACCCAGTAGATGACCGGAATCTTTTCGTCAGTCATCTTCGCGGGAGTCCATACGTTCAGGTACAGGCAGTCCTCGCTGACCGGCGAGGTGTTTCCCATTGAGCCGGCAGGTTGCATGCAGGCATCACAAAAAGCATCCGCTTTTTTGACACCTGTCCAGGGCTTTACAGGAGCGGGAGCCTTCCAGCGCAGAGCTCCTACCGGCGGAGCAGCAAATGGAATCCCTTTATAGGAAAAAAGACCATCCTGCTCAACACCTTCGATTGTGCCTCCGGTTACTTCAACCATTTTTGTCAATGGTGCTGCCGGGACAGTTTTTCGAGATGAAGAAACACAGGAAATGGCAAAGCAGATAAAGGTCAGTAGTACTATAAAATGACTTGAATGTTTAATTCTCATGTGTAAACCTCCTTATTTCAATACAAGTATGAATTCTGCTAAAATGAAGACCTGTGCCTTCTGTTTTAGCTTATAAATTACATATCAGAAATACCAAACAACATTACCACTCCGATTAACTCTAAGATTGCTGCGACCAGTATCATTCCAAACAGCTCGATACCTGCTATCAGAGGTCCGGCAATGAATCCTCCTATGATTCCCGCAAGCATCACGAACATAAAAATCATATTAATTCCAATTGTGGTCAATTCAGGTTTGACGATTTTTATGGCAAAAAAAGATGCACATGGACTGCCGGCTACTCCTCCGATTGTACCCAGCCAGAAGAGAAGCACATACGCCCATTTGCTGCTCAGCAGGGGCAGCATTATGAAAGTTGCCGATGCTGATATTGAAAGTGCGATAAACAGCGTCTTTTTTGCGCCAATTTTGTCAATAACAGGTCCCCATATAAAGGTACCAAGTCCGAGCATTACTGAAATAACTGCAAAAATAACCGACACTAACTCACCAGAAGTATGAAAGACGTTCACTTGCACAACTGGAAATGATCCGTATATCGCATACCATCCTGTCAAATAAATCATCAACGTTATTCCAATATATATTATGGCTTTGTTTTGTATAACCGCTCCAATATTCTTTCCTGAAATCCCTGTTGGATTCTTAATTACCGGAATCTTAACCGGCAGTAAAAATAGAAAAGCCAACACAGCCAGGACTGCCGCAAGATAGTAAAGTCCGACAGATCCTCCCATGACATTTTCAAGATATCCGCTCAAAGCCTGAGAAACGCCCATTCCAAGCATCCCGCTTCCTGAAGCGAGCGATACAGCGCTTCCACGTTTCTGCTCTGAAAACATAAAGGATACAAGAACGACATATAAAGGCATGAATGAAAACGGCAAGCCGGAGAATATCCTCCATATTGATAGGGTTATCCATGAATTGCTAAACGCAAGCCCGACATTTGCGACTATGGTAACAGCCATAGCTGCAAGAACAATTTGCTTTCTCCTCCCTGTTCTATCAGCAAGAATACCTACGGGCAGCAGGATTATCAATCCAATAATCGATGGAAATCCCATCGGCAAAGCTGTAACGATACAATGTGGAGCTCCAAGTTTTTCAGCGTGCAATGATATTGTCGATGCATAGAGTGTACCGGATGCTGACCCTACAAACGCCGATAAAAGAACAAGCACCACTCCCCAAATACTTTTCCTATTCATATGTCAACTCCGAAAAGATGTATTTTTAAGGGTAAATTCAACCTTCTAAAAAAACATGAAATTCAACGATTTTTCTCATACACCTCATTTATGGCCTAAAAAAACGTGGTTCTAAGGCTCAGAAACAGATTGATTTTTATATAACATATTATTCTATGGTTTCTGTAAAAAATCTAAAAAGATATACCTGACATGTGATCATAATTAACTATCAAAAGTAGGTAAGATATTACCTGGATTTCTGTTATAAATATCATTTTTCAGCAAAAGATAAAGACAGCCTTGAACATTTCCTGCACTCCGTCCTCGTCGGCGTCTCGCAAACGGCGAACACGCCAGAGAACCTTTGCTCATGGCTCAAAACGTCAGAGTATAATCACAAAAGACAGTATATACCTGTGACATCTGGTCGTGCAAGGGGAAAATATCTCAGAAGATACAATATGGTTTCTGGGGACGCCATTACTAATTATAGTTCCTGCGATTCATCAATCTCAATATCGTTTTCCCTGCACCAGTCGACAGCAATTTCTTTCAGCACTTCATTGCGGTAAGTAAACCAATCCTGCTCGATGTCGTTTTGGTATATCGTTTCCTTGAAACGGCGAAACGCTCCGCTGCCTTTTATCCTGCTGTAAAGCAAATCACTCATTTCAGCATCTTCGAGCGAAAGGCAGAATCTCTCCATAATTTCGTACTCATTTATATCAAACTTCGTTGGCAATTCAAGAAATCGACCGGTTTCGTTGATAATGTCCCTGGCTATAGCTATCTGTTCCAGCTCCCATTCAGGGTAATCTTCAAGCGAATCATTATCTTCAACTGCACGCATTTCTTGATCACTTACGAGTACAACTTCGCCTGTTTCTTTATCCAAATATGATGAGTTTTCATCCGACTGGCATTCCAATCCACCGATTATTTCAATGAGTTTGACCCGAATTGACATAGCCGCTCCTTTCTATAAAGAAAATTAAGACACGAATATCATGAATTCATTTTCGATTTTTATTACTCATAATCTTACGGCGGGCACTTCGCACAGACCGACATAAAGAGCATTGTGCTTAAGTACCTGTCGCCGCGATCGGGAAGCAACACTACGATAGTACCAGAATCCATCTTCAGAGCAATTTTCATCGCCCCGGCTACTGCTGCGCCGCTGGACATGCCCACAAAAATTCCTTCCTTAGCGGCGAGCAGTCTTGTAGTCTCGAAAGCTTCGCCGTCTTCGATTGTGATTTTTTCATCTAACATTTGGGGATTATATATTTTCGGCACGATAGACTCTGTCATATTTTTCAATCCCTGAATCGTGTGCCCTTGTGTAGGCTCAACTCCGACAATACGCACCTGGGGCTTTTTCTCCTTGAAGAATTTATACATTCCCATCAACGTGCCGGTCGTTCCCATCCCCGCGACAAAAAAATCGATTTCGCCGTTCGTTTGCGAAAGCAGTTCCGGACCTGTTGACATATAATGTGCCATGTAATTGTTTTCATTCTCGAACTGATTGGGCATATAATATTTTTCCGGCTCGGCATCGAGAAGCTCATGCGCTTTTCTTATTGCGCCATCAGTTCCTTCCCTGGCGGGAGTCAATATAACTTCCGCATTCAGGGCTTTCAAAGTCTGCTGTCTTTCTATACTGACGCACTGCGGCATGCAAAGTTTAACTGAATACCCTTTCGCCGCTCCAATCATTGCAAGAGCTATTCCGGTATTTCCCGAAGTCGGTTCGAGAATAATCTTGTCTTTCGTAAGCTCGCCGGACTCTTCTGCTTTTTTTATCATCCAGTAAGCCGCACGGTCTTTAACCGAACCGCCCGGATTGCTTCCTTCGAGTTTACCGAATATCTTTACGCCTGGCTTTTTGTTATTCAGGTTTGTAAGTTCTACAAGCGGCGTATTTCCTATTGCTGATAATATGCTCATAAAGATTTACTTCCAAAACTCTATTTATATTACAATTGTCTTAACTTCCAATATTTTATATATTAGAATCGTGAAAATAAAGGACAATCATGAAGGATTTTTTATGGACTCATCGAAAGAAATTCTAAAAAAAGCGGTGCTTTGGGAGCCTCTGAACGAAGATAAAAAGATTCGATGCAGCCTTTGCAGCTGGCGATGCACTATTAACGATGGAAAATCAGGAAAATGCTTCGTTCGGAAAAACACAGGCGGGACATTGTATTCGCTTAATTATTATAAGGTAATTTCAGCAAATCCGGACCCCATAGAGAAAAAACCTCTCTTTCATTTCCTGCCCGGCTCGAAAAGCTTCTCCATTGCCGCAATGGGCTGCAATTTCCGCTGTGAATTCTGCCAGAACTGGCAAATCAGCCAGGCTGCTGCCGAAGGCGGAGAAATTGACGGCCAGGCAATCAGCCCAGAAGTAATTATCGCGGCCGCAAAGCGGGACAATTGTAAAAGTATCGCCTACACATATACAGAACCGACTGTTTTCATGGAATTGTGCAATGACTGCGGCCGGCTGGCAAAGGAACACGGACTGGCGAATGTTTTTGTCAGTAACGGCTTTATGACGACCGAAGCGATTGATTTTGCATCGGAATGGCTCGATGGAATTAACATCGACATAAAAGCTTTCAGTGAAAACTTTTATAAGAAGCTGTGCAAGGCAAGATTGCAGCCTGTACTTGATACTGTCTCTTATATCGCCAAAAATACGAATATCTGGATGGAAATTACGACTTTGCTTATTCCCGGCGAAAACGACTCCGAAGAAGAATTAAAAAAGCTCGCAGATTTTCTTGTGAATAGCGCTGGTGCCGATGTTCCATGGCATATAAGCAGGTTTTATCCCCAGTATAAATATCTCGATTCTGCTCCCACTCCCGCAGAGAGCCTTGAGAGAGCCTTAAATATAGGTCAAGCTGCCGGACTGCATTACGTTTATGTAGGAAATGTTCCCGGCTCAAAATCTGAAAATACGTTCTGCTGGAAATGTAATCGTTTATTAATCGAACGAGCAGGTTATCGAATAATCGCCAATAATATAAAAGACTCCAAATGCCCGAACTGTATGACTGAAATTGCAGGCTTCGGATTATAACGAATATTATTCCTTCTGCCCTCTTCTGTGTCCGTTCTGTCCCGGCCTGCAGCAGCGCGGGGTAAAACCGGACTCGCCGCTGTTTGTGTTTAAATTATCCAATTCTATATGACCTCCTTCAATTGAAAGAGCTTTTCCATTTACGAGAGCGTCCGCGATTTTTTTATGTGCTGCTTCGATAATTCTTCCGAACGTCTGACGTGACACATTCATTTTCTCAGCGGCCTGTTCCTGGTACAAACCCTCAAGGTCAGCCAGACGAACCGCTTCAAGTTCATCTACTGTCAAGGCAATATGCTTCAAGACAGACAGAGGAATCCCCTGAGGTTTATAAAATGTAACCTGCGGCATATAGCCTACGCGTCTGCAATGTCTTGGTCTTGGCATATAAGAAACCTTTTTCTTCGCTAATACGAATGCGATTCAGCCTTATAATATAGCTGGTTATGTGTTGCTGCAACTTTAATCTTTAACTGAACTTTTGCAAATATGAGAAAAGGCATACTTTGGAAAGAAAATATATTTTTTAATTTATTAACCAATCTTCTCTGCGCCTTTATATATTTCTTCCACCTTAATTACAACAGCAGCGGCTCTTGGAAATCTCTCAGGTACCCACCTTTGGACTTCATCGTACATAGGGCCTTTTTCAAATCTTTCCGATGTGCCTTTTATTTGATAAGAACCTTTGTCACTATTAAGAACGACAAAAGCGATTTTGCCGTTGTTTAAGATATTGTCCCTGGTCTTACTAAGATAATTATCTGCAATCAATACAGTTTTATCATCGATGACTTTCAAATATTTTATGTATGCTACATTTGGAACACCCGTCCCGCTGCTCGTAGCTACTGGAAAATATTCCTGTTGTGATATTGCTTTTTTGACTTCGTCTGGTAATTGCGCCATGATACATCCTTTGCTTGTTTTATATATTATAATTCTGCTTTATCAAACAACTGCACAGTAAGTTTTTCCAAAAGTTCTTTATTAACAGGACTTAATATCTATCCCAAATGAGCGCCCATGCCTTCTTGAATGAACCGGACTAAAAATTTGTTCCGTCCTGTTTGTTGTTTGTATTAGAAACTTGAACTTAGTATCAGTTGTTTTTTTTCGTCTCATATTCAAACTCACGTCTGTGTCACCAATAAGTTTATAATTATTTTACAGCCACAGCCATAATTTCAACCAAACCACCTTTGGGTAAAGCCGCGACCTGAAAAGCAGCACGTGACGGGTAAGGCTGTGTGAAATACTGTGTATAAATTTCGTTCATTGCGGCAAAGTCTTTAATATCAGCAAGAAATACCTGAACCTGTACGACATTTTTCATCGCAAG
>JAFGEF010000009.1 GCA_016931715.1 Sedimentisphaerales bacterium | reverse complement strand
TCGGACTGCATCCCGATTAAATTTCTGTCGCGGCAGCAGAAATGCAGAATGGTTTCAATATCGCAATTCTGCTGAATCTTTACGCATGTCACCATAGGTGACAAGCGGGAGCTGGCTCTCGGACCGTCGGGGACATTAATCGCGTCTATTCCGGCTTCTGCGCAAATTTGAGCTTTCTCAAGAGTTGACTTCAAATCAGTACCTTTCGGCGAAGTCAATTCGATAGTAAATACTTTTTGCCCATTGGCGATTTTATAACCCAGTTTCGATTTTTCTGATAAAGGAATTTCCGCAAGCCGTTCTTTCTCGCGCTGCGTCTGAGTTACAGAGATTACAGACCTGCTCTTTGTTTTCATTGATGCTTTATCGAGAGGTCTAATTGCTCTTGCAATTTCCCGTATATGTTCCGGAGTTGTGCCGCAGCAGCCGCCGATGATTCTGGCGCCTTTTTCAAAGAAACGTTTGGCGTATTCCGCCATATATTCCGGCGTTGACATGTACAACATACGGCCTTCGACCTGCCTGGGCATACCTGCGTTGGGAATCACGGAAAGAGGCTTATCGGTAATTTTCCTGACTTTTTCGATACTGGAGAGCATATCCGATGGACCTACCGAGCAGTTCAAACCAACCGCGGCGATGTTTCTTTTGCAGACCGGCTCGAGCGCAGATGTCACCGGCTCGCCGAAAATCGTCTCGTCGCCGTGCTCTATTGTCATATGCGCAGCAATTGCGATGTCATATTTTGACAGAATAGTATCAATCGCTATGCAGATTTCCTGAGTATTGCGGAAAGTCTCAAGAATAATAAAATCAACGCCCGCCTGAATTAAAGCTTCAGACTGCTCGGCAAAAATCTTTTGTGCCTGTACGATTTTATCTTCGCTAAAATGTGTAAATTGCCAGCCTATCGGTCCGATGGAGCCTGCAACCATAATATCATCACCTGCGCACCGGCGGGCGAGCGCAACTGCGGCGGCATTAATTTGCCCGACTTTATCCTGTAAACCAAACTTTGCGAGTTTGAAGCCATTTGCACCGAAGGTATTTGTCTCGACAAAATCTGCGCCGGCTTCGATATATGCTTTATGAATATTTTTCACAAGTTCAGGATTGCTGAGGTTCGTTTCCTCGAAGCAGCTATTAAGGAATACGCCTTGCTGGTACAGCATCGTACCCATCGCTCCATCGCCTATAAGAACTTTTTGCGAAAGTAATTCTTTGAACTGTTCTATGGTTATCATAATCAATCAGCTTCTTCTATATCATCAAAACAATTTGGCGCTTTATCTTTCAATATATCACAAATAACAGCACATGCTCTTCTGATTTCCCACTGAGCTTTCTTTGAAAGGCGGATTTGCAGGATATGTCTCCATTCCCTGAAATTCGCAGAAACAACAATCTCGCTCGTGCAGGCATTTGGCAGAACGAAACGGGCGTCTTCTTTTTTCAGACCCCGCTGGCGCCACTTGGCATACATCTTTTGAATTATGTTCATATCACTGCGATAATCATCAATATATTCAGCCGGCATTGTTTCCGGTATAACATACTCGAATTGTTCCTCATCGACGTACCTTTGCGACTGCTGTGAAATTGCCATAAGGCGATGGCGAACAAGCTGATGTGTCATCGCGCGGGAGCAGTTTTTAATCCGAAAAGTAGCGTAAGCGTGCTCAAGAGGAGTCTCGTGACCGAGCTTTATCAGCCTGTGAATAAATTCTTCCGCTGAATTTGCCCCGATTTTCTCGAAGCTCAAGTAGCAGGTACGGCCTGCTTCTTCAATAACTTTCTCGGCATTCGGAGTAATTGCGACCAGTTCAACTTCGATTTTCACGATATTTTTAACTTCAGACATTAGAAATCTTTCTATCTAAAAATTATTTTTTCAAAAAAGCACCTCAAAGATACTTTTTTTACACAGCAAAGGTTTTTTTTACAAGCAAATTAAAAGAATTCAACAATAAAAATGTAAAATGCAGAATTTCTTAATGAAAATCGCGGATAGTTCGTTATTTTTCAATAGATGATGAAATTTATTCTTTAGCGCCGGCCTTTTCAAGCATTTGCGCAATTTCAGAGTGCCCCATGCTTTTTGCTGCTTTTAGAGCTGTAAGTCCTACGTTCTCGACAGCAGCCTTTACATTTACATCAGCACCTTTTTCCAGGAGCAGCTTAACTATATCTTTATTGCCCGCAAAAGATGCTTCCCAGAGAGCGGACTTGCCTTCGAAAGTGGCCGCATTTAAATCGGCGCCGTTATCGAGCAGCAGTTTTACAACAGACACATGCCCATTGCATGAGGCAATCACCAGGGCAGTGCAGCCGGTAGTAGTCTGTTTTACATTTACGTCTGCTTTCTTATCCAGCAGGAGCTTTACGATTTCCGTATGCCCCTTCTGTGAAGCCTGCCATAATGCAGTTGTGCTATCGTCAATTTTAGCCGTATTTACTTCCGCATTCTTATCCAGCAGGAGTCTTACAATATCAATAAAACCATTCTGTGAGGCAATCATTAAAGCATTCACACCATATTTAGGGTCTTTGATACTCAAATCAGCATTTTTATCCAGCAGCAGTTTTACAATGTCCGTATGGCCTTTCATCGAGGCAAAAATTAAAGCGGTCATTCCGTTAGCGGAGTCTTTAACATTAATCTCAGCACCCTTTTCCAAAAGGTAATTGACAATTTCCTTATGGCCATTCAGCGACGCCATCATTAAAGCGTTAAAACCGTTCCTGGAATCTCTGACATTTACATCAGCGTTATGTTCCAGCAGGAGCTTTACCACCTCTTTATAACCGGCTGAAGATGCCAGGCACAGGGCTGTTATATCATCAGGAGTTCTCTTGATATTTACATCGGAACCTTTTTCCAAAAGCAGTTTGACGACAGCCGCATGGCCGTTCTGTGAAGCCATCCAAAGGGCATTTACACCATAAGTATTTTCTTTCTCATTTACTTCCACACCTTTCGCCAGCAGCATTTTTACAACATCAGCATGGCCGTTAAACGAAGCAACAATCAGCGGCGTGCTGCCTGTTTTTGCCTCCTTTATATTCACCTCAGCGCCTTTTTCCAGCAGTAAACTGACAACATCCGTTTTGCCTTCGTGCGAAGCTATAAACAGGGGCGTAGTTCCGTCGGTTGATTTTGCATTCACGTCTGCTCCTTTTTGCAGGAGCAGCTTTACAATCTCTACATGACCATTTTGCGAGGCGCCCCATAATGCAGTTGAGCCGTCTTTTTTATTTTTTAAATTTACATCGGCTCCATTCTCTATGAGTGGATTGACAATCTCCTTATAACCGAGGAATGTCGCCCACATCAACACTGTATTTCCATTTTCATCAAAAGCATTTGGATTGGCACCGTCTGAAAGCAGCTTTTGCACATCTATAAGACTGCGTTCCTTGACTGCCTGGATCAACTGTTTATCCCTGCCTGATGAACCCTTACACGAAAATCCGGCAATAAGCATAGAAATTAAAACTATTAACAACAATATACGTTTCATTGTAATTCCTTTATCTTGTCTTTTCGTTACTAATGATGACCTCAATATTAATCTTTTTTGCAAAATGAAACATTATTTACAAAAAAATCAATTCAGACATATTCAGTTTTCATTATATCACTCTTTCTTTAAAGGAGTCGTCCATAGAAAGAGAAAATGATCCGGTGTAACCATGATTACTGAATCAGATCTCGGATCAGAACTGTTGCTTTCTTTGACTGTAACCTTGACCATTTGATCCGGTGTAACTCCCTTCATATCCCAGTTATGCGAGACAATGCGAGAGCCGGGTTTAAGTTTTTCCAGTTGAGGAATAAGCTTGACATTAAGCTCCGGCAGAAGATACAGGGTTACAACATCCGCATCGCTCAAATCAAGAGTGAAAACATCCGCCTGCTCGATTCGCACGAGATTACCAATGTTATTTTTCTTAACGTTTTCCCTCGCATCTTTTACCGCCTGCGGGTCTATATCATAACCAACCGCCCTGCAGCCGTATTTCTTTGCAGCGGCTATTACTATACGCCCATCTCCGCAGCCAAGATCATAGACAAGGTCAGTACTTTTCACCTTCGCCAGTTCGAGCATTCTGTCAACCACTTCAGGAGGTGTTGTAAGATAAACAACATCCGGTTCACGAATATACTTTGTCTCTTCAGCCTGAGCCTCTTTCTTCAGAGGTGTCTTCCATGCATAAATTTTATGTCCTCTATAGCCATTGCTTTCCTTGACAGTAATAACCTGATCCGGGATGACTCCTTCCATATCAAAATCATGCGAGATGATACGCGAGCCTGGTTTTAGCTTTTCCAGTTGAGGGATAAGTTTAACGTTAAGTTCGGGCAGCAGATAGAGGGTGATTACATCTGCGCCGCTCAAATCAAGAGTAAAAATATCTTTCTGGTCGATTTTGACTAACCTGGATAAATTATTTTTCTCGACATTTTCTCTCGATTCTTTTACACGTTCCGGATCAATATCGTATCCAATCGCCCTGCAGCCATATTTTTTTGCGGCGGCTATTACTATGCGCCCGTCTCCGCAGCCAAGGTCATAGACCATATCTGACTTTTCGACTTTTGCAAGCTCCAGCATCTTGTCAACAATTTCAGGAGGCGTTGGAAGATATATCTTGTCAGGCTCACGAATATACTTAAGATCGCCCTGAACTTGTACTGCCGGCAGAGTACTGGCAGAACCATCTTTGTCAGAATTGGACGAATTCTCATTACCGGCTGAAGATGATGTGTCCGATTTCTGCTTGCAGCCGGAACCAACGAAAAAAATTATGCTGAAAATAATGGACAAACTGACTGCTGCTGGTTTCATCGTATTCTCCCTTCTAATATTCATAATATTTACGGTATTAAATTAAATACAAACAAAAATATGAAAAATTAACTACCGCCGAAAATAAATTTTACTAAAGCCTTTTTCCATAGTCCATAAAAATATCCTATTTTTAACATACATATCCTGAAAATAAGGACAATATCAATATATATTTCGGCAGAATTTGGCAGTTACGACCATTTTTTGTTGCCGGGCAGGAAAAATTTGAATTTTCTTCTTGAAATATATGGTCAATTGACAATATAATGATATTTATGGAACCGTTAACGAAAAAACAGCAACAAATATTCAACCTTATCAAAGCCGGCAGGTCGGAAGACGGCAGGCGCCCCAGCCAAAGGGAAATTGCCAAACAAGCCGGTATGGCACAGAACTCTGTCTATCAGATTATAGGATACCTGAAGAAAAAGGGCTACTTAGTAAATCATGGCGGGCATCGGGGGCTTGGTCTGTCGGCAGAGTATCTCAAGAGCCTTCCGCAAAAAGAGGGTCTTCCCGTCATCGGGACAATAGCGGCGGGACTTCCAATACTCGCACAGGAAAACATTCAGGAATATATCGATGCCGGCGATATGTTCGAGCAAACAGAAAATTCGTTCATTTTAAAAGTCGCCGGCAACAGTATGATTGACGAAGGAATCATGGACGGCGATTTTGTCGTAGTCAGAAACAACAGCGAGGTCGGCAACGGGAAAATAGGCGCGGTTTTAATCAATGATGAAGCTACCATCAAGAAAGTATATATTCAGAAAAACCGAATCGCTCTCGAACCTGCCAACAAAGCAGGCGGATATAAAACGATATATGTAAAGAAAAACAGCGGCGATATACGCATAATAGGTCCGGTGACAGGCTGTTTCAGAAAATTATGAACACGAAGGAAAATACAGGAAAAATTTATACAGGCATCGCGGGCTGGTCGTACCCCGACTGGAAGGACATTGTCTATACCGATTCCAAAATCGACCAGCTTGAGTTCGTAAGCAGGTTCGTGGACTGCATAGAAATAAACAGCACCTTCTACCGCCCGCCTTTCGAGAAAACGACAAAAACATGGCTCGATAGAACAGTGAAAAGAAAAGACTTCTTTTTCACCGCGAAACTGCACAGGGATTTTACCCACGAAGGCAGGCTCGATAGTGACACTGCAAAACAGTTTCATAAAGGTTTCGAGCCTTTCCTCGAAGCGGGAAAACTTAAGCATCTGCTTGCTCAGTTCAAATATGACTTCGAAGATACGAACTCGAACAGAGCACATCTATCCAAAATCACGGAAATGTTCTCAGATGCTTTTAATCTCGCTCTCGAAGTGCGGCACAAGTCATGGCAAATGCCTGATGCACTTGAATTTCTGGCCAGTCTCGGCGTTTCTGTCTGTAATCTTGACTACCCGACAACATGGAACTCGTTCGATATGCAGCAATGCACGATAGGTACGAACGGCTATTTCCGAATGCACGGCAGAAACGCAGCGAAATGGTTCAGCAAGACAGCAGGCAGAGATGAGACGTATGACTATTATTATAACGAAAAAGAATTGTCGCAAATTAAGCTGCGCGTAAGCGAGCTTGCAAAGGCGTTCCAAACGCTCACTGTAATTACGAACAATCACTATCGCGGAGCCGAGCTTGCCAACGCTCTCGAATTACGCTGCCTTCTGACAGGCCGGAAACAGCCCGTGCCGGAAGGCCTTTTGCGGCAATATCCTCAATTAGCAAAAATTGCTCTGGAGTCGTAGCTCTTTATGACAATTTAATTTACTGTTTTTAACTGTGTGGCATCCTCAAGCGTGCTTGGGGATGGCTCATCCATTAATTACCATCCCCATCCTGATAAAGACAATCAGGATGAGGCTGCCACTCGGTTGTAAAAAAGACGGCATGCAAAATTAATGTAATAGAATAAAAATGGCTCTGAAAATAGAAATTACTCATACACCGGATTTATCTGAAAAACACAGCCTGTTACTGTTCGAGGCGGCTGTTCCGGCAGGTTTTCCCTCCCCCGCCGCTGATTATGAGCAGGACAGGCTTGACCTGAACAGGCACCTCGTGAAAAACCCCGCAGCTACTTTTTTCGTCAGAGTAACAGGAGATTCCATGATCGGAGCGGGAATTCACGATGGAGACCTGCTCGTGGTGGACCGTTCGCTTGAAACGAGGGACAAAAACATTGTTATCGCTGTTCTGGATGGCGAGCTTACTGTAAAAAGAATCAGGCTCAGGCGGGATAAAATCATATTAGAGCCTGAAAATGAAAGCTATCTTTCACATGAAATAACATCCGAGAACGAATTTGAAGTCTGGGGAGTCGTAACCAACGTCATACACAAACTATGAATAAAATCTTTGCACTTGCCGACTGCAATAACTTTTACGTTTCCTGCGAGCGTGTCTTCAATCCCAAACTGGAACACAGGCCGGTCATCGTATTATCCAACAATGACGGCTGCGTAGTCGCACGCTCCAACGAGGCAAAGGCGCTCAATATCGGGATGGGAGTCCCTGCTTTCGAGATAAAAGATTTAATCAAAAAGCACAATATCGAAGTTTTCTCGTCAAATTATACCTTGTATGCGGACATGTCCTCGCGAGTAATGGACACACTGGCAGCGTTTGCTCCAGATATAGAAATTTATTCCATTGATGAAGCGTTTTTGAATTTGGCCGGGTGGCATCCTCAAGCACAGCTTGGGGATGGCTTATCCAGAGACTACCATCCCCATCCTGATAAAAACAATCAGGATGAGGCTGCCACCCCCCTGACCGAGTATGGACACCGGATGCGTCAGACAATCAAAAAATGGACGGGAATGCCTGTATCAATAGGAATTGCCGAAACTAAAACGCTTGCGAAAATAGCCAATCATCTTGCCAAACGCTCCGCGGAATTTGACGGCGTAATGGATTTGACTAATTCGCCAAATCTCGAACAGATTCTTGCAGCAGTTCCGCTGGAAAAAATCTGGGGCATAGGAATCAGGTCAGCCATAAAACTAAAAAGAGCCGGATTCAAGAGCGCACTTGATTTAAGCAAAGCCAATATCAACTGGATTAAGGCGAAGTTCGGAGTTATGGGAGTAAGAACTGTTTACGAACTGCAAAATACACCATGCTATGAGCTTGAGCATAATCCGCCCGCCAGGCAATCGATAGTTGTCTCGCGAATGTTCGGCACGCCCATAGAATCTATAGAGCAGTTGAAAGAAGCGGCGGCTGTCTATGCCTCCAGAGCAGGCGAGAAACTGAGGCAGCACAACCTTGCGGCGGGCATAATGAGTGTTTTCGTAACCACAAGCCGGTTCATCAAAAACAAATATTTCAACTCACATACATTGGCGTTCGATACGCCTACCAGCGACACAACGGAGCTTATCAGGGCGGCTTCGACCGGCATCGAGCGGATTTACCGCGAAAAATGCCAGTTCAAGAAATGCGGCGTTATCCTCTTGTGCCTTGTGCCCGAGAACAGGGTGCAGCATAACTTATTCGACAGAACCGACAGGGAGAAATCCAGAAGATTGATGAAAGTCGTGGATGCGATAAACGCACGCTCAGGCGCGCCTATTCGCTGGGCGGCTGAAGGTTTGGACAGAAGCTGGCACGTGGAATTCAAAAGACGCTCCAGCCGCTACACAACCGACTGGAATGAATTATTGAAGGTTAAATAGTCATTCCCTAAAAATTTTTTCATAATTTATTAAAAACCAGTTAAAAAAACTGTGTCTTATGCGTCATATATATGAAAGAACAACATGACAGCAATAAATCAGAACCAATTGGCTCGATGGTATGATGCTTACGGAAATGAGTTGAAGTTGTATGCCCTGCAGTGGAGTCCTGACCAGCAGGCCGAAGATATTGTTCAGGATGCATTCATCAAACTTTTAAAGCAGCGAAGGCCGCCAAATAATGTCAGGGCATGGTTGTTTCGCGTAGTACGAAATACCTCGATAAGTAAACTAAGATTCTGGCGTCAGCGACAGAAGGCAGATGAGAAATTCCTTCAGCAGAATGTTATATGGTTCGAATCCAGTCCTGATGATTTGATTGACGCACGGCTGGCTCAAAAAATTCTGCAAACGCTGCCTTCAAATCTGCGAGAAATTGTTATGCTGAGAATCTGGGGCCAGATGTCTCTCAAGGAAATTGCAGGCATAACAGGAAAATCTATTCCCTGGATTCATAAAGAGTATAAAGAAGCACTGGAAATGATAAGAAAAGAACTGGAGCACTCATCATGTATAAAGAAGAAAACCTAACGCCGGCAGAACGAGCTTTGGAATCAGCTCTTGGTCAATTGAAACCTGTTGCTAATGCACTTAATCGCGATGAGTTTATGTTTAACGCGGGACGTGCAAGTGTTGGAAGGAAATTACCATGGCAAATGTTCTCAGTCGCGCTGACTGTTTTACTGCTTTGCTCGTTTTTATTCCGTCCTGGTATGAATGAGACCTACAATTTGCCGCCCGGTTCAAAACAGAATCAGTTCCAGATTGTCCAGACACAATATCAGCCAGCCGAAGCTGGGTATCCTGATTCAATGTCATACCCAATTCTGAGAGAAAATGTCATAAAATATGGTTTGGATGCATTACAGTTTCAAGAGAACGCCGGCAACCAGAAGCCGTTAATAAATCAAAAGGAATTGCTCGATAGCATTTTATCTTAGTAGAGTCAGAACTTAAAAAATAACGAATATTGACAAATAACAATATAAAAAGGGAGTATTACTATGAATAAAAAACTTATAATATTATACCTGATTGCTGTATCAGTAATCTATTTTTTATCTCCAAATCTTCATGCTGAAGATACAAATACCGAGATAATAACAATGTCATTTGCCCCGGCGGAAGAACCTGTACCGGCATTATCTTACAAGCTGTTACCACGATATATTGATCAGAAGAATGGTAATGCCGCGTTGTTTTATTATGCGGCGGCAGGGCTATATCCAGATGGAGATACTGGAGATATTAATGAAAAAATCCATAAGTGGCGAAATTTACCCATTGAGCAGTTGAATCGAAAGGAAGTTGAAGAAACTCTGGCTTTGTTTACAAATTGTCTTCGTCAAATCAAACTTGCTGCTCAGCGAAATTCCTGCCAGTGGGAAATGCCCATCGAAGAAGGCTTTGCAATGCAGCTGCCACATTTATCAACATTTCGACAGATTGTTTTTGCTATGCAATTACAAATACGCCTTGATATTGCTGACGGACGAATTAATAATGCTATAGACTTGTTACAGCAAGGTATGTATATGGGCAGAAGTATTGCTCAGGGACCAACAATAATTCAAATTTTGGTTGGGATAGCTATCGATGCTATTATGTTAAAAAATATAGAAGAAATGATACAAAGCCCTAATTCTCCAAATCTTTACTGGGCATTGAGTTCTCTTCCGAGGCCCATGGTTGATATGCAAATAGCAATTCAATATGAACTTGACACATTTTTCATAGCATTTCCTGAAATAAAAAATATAGAAAACGAACTACTTTCTACGCAACAAGCATCAAATATTATTTATAATTTAATAAACCAGGTTCAAGCATTAAGCGGAGACATATCTAATATTCCGTTCAATAATATTCTTCCTGCGGCCTGGGTAATGATGCATTATTCTGATGCTAAAAAATATCTGCTTGATAAGGATTATTCCCGGGAAAGAATTGATGCAATGCCCGCAGCCCAGGCTGTCTTGATTTATCAGAAACAGCAATATATTGAAATTGCGGATGATATGTTCAAATGGCTTGAGATTCCTTACCGTCAAAGTCAGCCACATATGTTAAAAATCGAAGAACAACTTAGCGCTATATCAAGTCAGGGAATAAAGGGTAACCTTTTTAGCGTATTCTTGCCCGCATTGTCGAGAGTCGCATTTCTTCAGGTGCGGCTGGAACGTAATATTGCTTTGCTGAGAACAATAGAAGCTCTGCGCATGTACACGGCTGAGCATTCAGGACAATTTCCGGAATCGCTCGCTGATATAACTTCTGTACCTGTACCTTTAGATCCAGTTAGTGGAAAAGAATTTATTTATAAGCGGGTTGATTTGCGAAATGCTCATCTTGAAGCACCTGTGTCTTTAGAGAAAAGCGACAAAACTCCAGTGTATGAATTATCTATTAAGAAATAAAATCGTTTGAAAATATGTTATCCTTATTGAGGAGTATAATAATGAAAACAAAAAATATTTTGAAAACAACGGCTATATTGACTTTGAGCATTTTCATTACTTTTAATGTATTCGCTTCAGAATCGGCTAAGAAACCGGAAGATGTTATAAAATCATGTATCGATGACCAGACGTTTGCGGTTATTCATGTTAATCTCGAAAAAGTGAATATTAATGCTTTTATCGATATAGCCCTTGAAATTATAAATAAACAAGCCGGACCTGAAATAGCAAAGAATTTAGAAGGTGACTTAAAAAGCTTTCAGACACAGGCACAGGTGCAAATGAACGAATTGATGAAAGCCGGAGGGAAAGACTTTTTTGTGGTGTTCAGCATGTACGACTTCCCATATTTTTTTGTGGCTGCTCCATTGGGAAATAATCAAGCCGGATTGAGTCAGCAAATACAAAAGATTACAAAAGACTTTAATATCGGAAAGCTTGACCTTTATTCAAATGATGAATTGATTCTCGTAGGACTTGAACAGACAATTACACGTCTTAAAACCATTTCTCCTATACAATCAGGATTGCTGGCAAAAGGCTTTCAGGCTTGCGGAGATACAACTGTTCAAGCTGCGCTGTTTCCCTCTTCAGACCAGCGAAAAATTATGGCGGAAATGCTCCCGCAAATTCCGTTTGGTTCGGGCGCAATCAATTTTACAACTATTGGCAGGGATTTACAATGGGCTGCTTTGGGACTTAATGGCCCGCCTTCAATTTCGCTAAATTTTACAATTCAATCACAGAGTTCAGAAAGCGCAGACAACTTATTGACATTTATCAGGAATCTTTATTCGTTTGCAGAACAAAATCCGGAAGTGCAGGAATTAAAGCCGCAATTAAATCAGTTGCTGAAACTATTAACACCAGAGAAAAAAGAAAATCAACTGGTTTTAAAAGTCGAATCCAAGACTGCAAATTCGATAATAGACGACATTATAGCTCCATCTGTTTTCAAGGCCCGTGCCGCAGCAGCACGAATGACATGCGCTTCACATCTCAAGCAAATCGGTATAGCACTCACGCTCTATGCAAATGATTATGGCGACAAGTATCCTCCTAACTTGAAAATTCTTACTTCTGAAGCAGAACTTTCGCCAAAGATTTTGGCCTGTCCTGCCGCAATGAATCAAAACTCTTACATATATCGTGGTGAAGGTATTTCGACGTCAGATATTCCGGGATTGATTCTGGTCTTTGACAAAAAAAGCAATCATGAAGGAGGAAGAAATGTATTATTTCTCGACGGTCATGTAGAATTTGTAACGGAAGAACACTTTTTAGAGCTTATCAATGAGGATAACAAATATCGCAAACAAAAAGGATACAGGGAAATACCAGCCGAAAAGTGAACAAATGTTTCTGGGTGCAGCAGCCTGCGCTACGAAGCACGAGAGTGAATTAGACATATATGATAGTTTAAACGAGCGCAGGATGCGCTCGACACAATAAAAAAAGGACTGCAGGCCTCCGCCCGAACAGTCCGAACCGTTGTAATTCACAACAGTAAATTATACTAAAAACGGTCATCCCGCGTCTATTGTGGAAACTACGTATTTTTTCAAAAATATTTCTAAAAAAACACCATTTTTAATGTAAAAAACAGGTATTTTATAAATATTTTTATTTTTTTTATAATGCGTTTTATATCATTTTTTATAAAAAATATGACCATTAAAAAGGCAGTTCCATAGTACTTTGGCGTATGAATGATTAAAATTAAAGAATATCAAATATAATTTGTATATTGCATTTAAATAAAAATACGTTAAAAAATATATTAATGAGTAGCTTTTTGAATAAATTCTTTAAGAGATGGAATAAGGAAATAGAAAATTCTGGAAGCCAGGCAAGTGCTGAACTGCCGCAAAATCCATCTAAAATAACTCTTCTTACTACCACAGAAGGCGGAATATTTATCGCCGGGATAGTTATAGCATTATTATATACAATCTGGCTCGGAGCCAAATTCTTATTTAATCCTGACAAAGCACAGATGCTGGCTGCAATTACAGCATTCGAAATACTGTTCGGACGTGCGGCCGGTATGGCTCTTGGATATTCATTACAATTTGGACACAGAACAGTAATTCCGATTTGCATCGTTCTCGAAACGGTTCTCGTATTGATTTTCTATCCTTTATTCGTATTTAGCTGGAGACATTTAGTTGTCATAAAAAGCCTGAAAAACTTTTTTGACAGGATTCAAAAGGCTGCTGTAACACATCAGGACAAAGTCCGAAAATATGGTATTATCGGCTTATTCGCATTCGTTTGGTTCCCATTTTGGATGACTGGTCCTATGGTCGGATGTGTAATTGGATTCCTGATGGCGTTACCTGCCTGGCTTAATCTCTCTGTAGTACTATCAGGAACCTATATAGCAATTTTTTGCTGGGCTTTCGTTCTTCATGCTTTTCATCAAAAGGTTGCTGAGGACAGCCCATTTGCGGCTATGATTCTTATGCTTATTATTGTTCTTGTAGTAATTCTGGGAGTTTTTCTAAGCAAAGTCCGGCAGGAAAGATACAAAAACTCAACAAAACTATGAAATGTTACTGTTTTCTGTCATAATTCATATTATTTAATAAATTTCTGCATTTATTTGCATTTTTTTGCCGATTTTATTATAATATAGGCAAAATAATGATATTTTGAGACTTTTTTGTTTTTTCCGTAATTTTTAACGTTTTTTTTCATCATTAATAGAACATGATGGAGTTAATTCGTGCCTGAACCTTGTTTAAAAACTGATTCTTTTGTTGATCCAGTTAAGTGTGCAGCTCAAATTATTGACGAATATGAAGATTTTATTCGCTGTGTAATACGCTCGCAAAATATAACCAACACATCGGAGGATGACCTTTTGCAGGATTTCTATCTTGAAATGATATCCAGGCCTGTTCCTGACAACATCAGGAGTATTAAGAGCTATCTTTATAGGGCTATAATCAATCAAATATCTGATTCTTATCGCAAAATAAGCATGTACGAAAAAAAAAATTGAAAAATTTCGAAAAAATTTCGATTTTAAAGTCAACAAATGTGACCTGACAAACGCCTTATTAATAAAAGAAGAAATGAATAAGATGTTTGACTTTATTAGGGAAATTTCGCCGGGGCAAGAATATATGGCAATTACGTTAAGATTCAGAGATGGTTATAGTGTAGAAGAAGTAGCAGATAAGATGGGCATAAAACACAGGTCCGTCGCACGCTACATTTCAACCGGATTAAGGAAAATCCGTCAGTGCATAAGTAATTCTTAAATAAGGAGATATAATGATAACTCCCAATATTAACCAGGTATGTGAGCAGGCTAAATTATACTATTATGATTTCCTGTTTCAAAAGGATAAATCAGATATTCCTGAACATATACTAAGCCATTTCAGGCAGTGTCAAATCTGCCATAAGCAGATTTACGAGCTGAAAACAGCATTAACACAGGCCGAATTTAAGAATTCGCATATACATAATAAGTCCGGGTCGCCTCTTGCAAACATGCTGAAACTTCATTTTTCGTATGTTGGCCATGATATTACCTGTAAAATCGTCAAACCATTTCTGCCGGGTATGCTTGATACCTCTATGCAGATCAGCATACCAACGCCCATCACAACACACCTTGATCATTGCCCTGAATGTGTTCGTGATTTGAAAAAAATCAGTGATTTGAATCTCAGTGAGGTGTATTTACACCGTTTGAGTCAGCTTTTCGCCGCCAAACCGGAAGATAATAATATTGTATGCTCAGAGGCTAAATCTGACATCATGGCTTTTGTAATGATGGCATTTCACGAATCTGACGAGAATACTTTAAAACATCTCTGTACCTGCGTTCAGTGCAGGTCTGAAATTTACCAATTCAGAAAAACAATACGAGAAGAACTTCAGCCTGAAAAAAGTGAAAAACCATGCTTTTTAAGCGGCAGGCTTTCAAATAATGATATATTTGATTTTGTAATTCCATATGGGCTTGATATTGCCCAATATAAGAAATCCGAATTCCTGCAATCACGCACGTCGCATATGAGAAGATGTCCGTTCTGCCTGGAAAAAATACAGAAGCTCCATCAGATTGTTTCGGATATCAGCGAACGTGAGAATTCCGAGGTTGTAACAACATATAATGTGGAAGAATCATATTCGGCTTCAAATATAAACGATTCCGAGAATCTTTATGCCGGTTTCCCAATTAATGTAGAAGTTGCGGGAGCTAACGAAAAAATTTCAACAGGCTATTCAAACTCAATTATCAATTTTACGGCTGCCCTGAAGCGGAAAATATTGACATCGAATATCAGAACCATCTCAAAAACAGGGATTGTTGGTTTGCTTGCCGCAGCAATCCTGTTAACGTCAATGCTTTTCTACTCTAATAATGCAAAGGCGCTTAGACTTACTCAGTTTTTCTCTGCCTGTGAACAATCAAATAATGTACATATTTCATCATTCTCACCTGACGGAACAGAACTAAAACAGGAACAATGGATTTCGCGAACATTAAATATCAAGATATTTAAGGCTAATGATGAATTAGTCTTATGGAATATACGCAGCAAAACAAAGACTACAAAAAATCTTAATTTCAAATTTACTGAAACAAAATCCATGGAAAGCGAAGAGCTATTAGAAGCCCAAAGGATAATAAACGGCTCTCTTGGTCTGACACCATTTTACAGCTTACAGGAAGTACCTCAGGGAGCAGAATGGAACAAGATAACAGATGAAGTATATGAACTGACATGGGTATCAGATACTTTTACTGACATACCGGAATTTTGCAAGCGGCGTTATACATTAAAAACAAATACAGACCTCCCTGTCAGAATTGATTTCTTTCAAAAAATTGAAGGTGAAATTAAGGATACACACGAATCTGTTAAAATAATTGAATATTTAAGTGACGAAGAAATGTCTGCAATTCAAAAGAACTTTTTTGAAAACTAACAAGAGTTTTGCAAAAATCTAAAACTAACACAACAATTTATTTTTTTCGCGGAACCCATAAAGGAGAAAGATTTTTATATCCGTCGGCAGTTTTTTCGATAAACAAATTATCAGCCTTTTCAGAATCGATATGCCCATCGACAAATCCGATATTAACAGTCTTATTCATATGACGTCCATTTTTTGCATCATCTTCCTGTTCAGGAAGTAAATTTCTTTTTTTGTTCATTGCAAGACCTGGAAGATAAGCGCGATCTTCCATAGATTTACCCAAAGTTCTCGGAGGAGAATCTGTAACATGATACCAGTTTATTTTTGTATAGCCGCTGTCAACAATAAGAAGTGTCTGCTGAGGAAATCGTATATCAGCGCTGCTTAGAGACGAACCTGCGAACTCGCCATCTCTGTTAGTTGACCAGCTTTTACAAATCGATTCGTTTACGCCATAATTTGCTACAAGCATATTATTTTTAAAAATCCTGCCTTCCATCCTTCTCGATGGGCACCAATAAAGCGGATTCTCATTTAATCTCCCCTCTGAACTATCGAAGATATAATTCGGCCATCGCCATCCAACATCGTCATATACGGCGTTTCCTATACGTCCTCCGGGAGGTTCTGTCTTAAGATTACTATCAAAAAATGAATATGGGAAAGATTCATTTTTAACATCATAATTTATAAGTTTTAATGAAAGCTGGTGCAAATTTGAACCGCAACGCATCGAGCGAGCATACTGCTTCGCTAAGCCCATTACAGGA
>JAFGEF010000045.1 GCA_016931715.1 Sedimentisphaerales bacterium | reverse complement strand
TGCCAAGCGGGCAATTTCTTCAGCAAAGCTGTCTTTGTCAATCCCAATTAAATGTTCTCTAAGATATTTATGTCTATCTTCTTCTTTACCTTTATAAATATGAGGAAAGCTTAATAATTTAGCTCCGGCAGTTAAAAAAGGCGCATGTCCACAAGCCGGCTCTAATACATATCTATCTTTCTGTGGAATACCTTCTATCCAATCGATAAGTTCCCACACTATATAATTAACCAGCCATGATGGTGTGGCATGAGTACCTAAGACTTGCCTTGTCTCTTTACTTACGAGTGTATTTTCATAAACATAAGCGAGAGATTCTGTCGTAATATGAGAGAAACTTGATACTGGTTCTACGATTTCTCTTGTTACTTTAACTAAAGCATTCTTTTGTATAGTATTTGAAATGTCGAGTGACTCAGATGCATTATAATGCCTTTTAACTCGTTCAACCAGGTCATAAATGTTTGAAATATTGAGATTCTTGAATCGTTCTACCTGTTTATCTCTTAATATCTTGGCTCCTATAAGCCAAAAGGCGGCTTGGAACAACCATTTTTTAAATATGCTGTCTTCATTAACACCTTTGCAATTGGTTTTTAATAATAAAATTATTCTCTCGGTAAGCTCCGATAGATATTTACCTTCTTTTTCCTCAACGATTCCCATTAAGCCGCCGATATCAGCAAATGACAACTGGTATTTTTTTTTCACACGACCGATTGTTTTGGCTCTGTAAATATTTTCAGGCGAAAAATCCTCTTCGTACTTTTTAAAAAATCCTGTCACATTTTGTGAGTTAACTTCTTCATGAAACGCTATACTGGCACCATCATTTTTCCAGAGTTGCACGCCTTCATTATTATAAAGTAACAGAACAGGACATCCAAGCGATTGATATGAAGCTAACTCATTTCCATTTAATGTGGTTTTGTCAATTGCAGCGATACACGCAGTAGAAGAATTATATGTTGGCTGACTAAAACCGACGATGTCCGCAGTTTTACTTTCTTTGCCGTCAAAATACTGATAGCTTTCTCTAAGCAGGTCTTTTTTATATCCACAGCTTTTAAAGCCAGCCAGTAATTGTCGTTTTACTTGCAACATCTTGAATTTAGATCCTTTGAATCCTTGGTTTAATTTCCAGAAAGAATTTATCGACTAAAACTAAAAATAGCATATACTATAAATAAAATCAAATAATTTCGCAGACAAAATTGGGATACCCAGGGAACATCGCAAAGAGGCAACAGCGGCTTGTTGACACCTTGGCTGCGATTTGATAATATTGCGACATGCTTAGTGAGTCCAAAAACAAGTTCTTTCTCACTCACGCTGTTCTCAGTACATTCTGGAGCAAAAAAGCTAACATTTTATCAGTTCAATATGAAGGGAATTTGTTATGAAAACAAAATTGGCGATATTCTTATTTGCAGTAATATTGTCATCTGATACAAAAGTTCTTGCTGATCAAGATCCGAATTTCTACATCTTTTTATGCTTTGGACAATCCAATATGGAAAGCGGCACACGACTGGAGGCGATTGACCAGACTCCCGTCGATAAACGTTTTCAGGTGCTGGCGGATTTTGATAATGCCAGCCGAGGCTGGAAAAAAGGCACATGGTACAAGGCCGACCCGCCAATAACTGCGCGCGGCCGCGGATTTAACCTGGTCGATTATTTCGGCAGAACAATGGTGGCAAACCTGCCGGAGAAGTACCGCATCGGCATCGTGAAGTGCTCGGTATCCGGCACCAAGATTGAGTTGTGGGACAAGGATGCATGGAAGACCTACCTTGACAACCTTCCTTCTGGTGACGCATGGAAGATTACCGCCGCCGCAATATACCAGCCCAGTCCCTACCAGTTCCTGGTGGATCAGGCCAAAATCGCCCAAAAGGATGGTGTAATCCGGGGAATTCTCATTCATCAGGGCGAGTCGAATTTCGAAGATCCGAACTGGCCGCTGAAGGTCAAAAAGATTTACGGCGACCTGATGAAGGACCTGGACCTCAAGCCTGAGAACGTGACGCTCCTGGCCGGTGAAGTGGTCAATGCCGATCACCAGGGTCAAAAGGCGGCCTTCAATGAAATCCTGAAGAAGCTGCCGGAAACGCTTCCCAATTCTTATGCCATTTCTTCGGCCGGCCTGCCGTGCAATAATGATCACCTGCATTTCAACGCAGCAGGTTTCAGGGAGTTCGGCAGGAGATATGCTGAGAAGATGCTCTCTGTGATGGGTTATAAAGCCACCGAACCAAAGGAACCCTATGTACAGCCGGAAACGAGTTCCGTAACTGCTCCTTCAACGAACAATGCTGAGCAGCCGCTTCGTCCGATGAGGCGGTGAAAACGTTCGAATGCGCCAGCGGCATATAGAGCGAATGACACTCACAGGAACAGACGGAATGTTTATGATAAAGTTTTATATTTTTTTGCTTTAAAGTTTTCTGTCTAATTTTCGGTAGCTTATGGCTTCGGCGATATGTTCGGCTGCTATGTCTTCTGAACCAGCCAAATCCGCTATTGTTCTTGCAAGTTTGCAGATTTTGTCATGGGCGCGTGCGCTTAAGCCGAATTCCGTCATTGCATGTTTCAACATCAGCTCGCCCGACGAATCAAGCTTGCAGAATTTTTCCACCTGCTTATGGCTCATTGCAGAATTAGTGTGGATTTTCCCGTTGCCGAATCTTTGCGCCTGGATACCGACAGCTTTGGTGACATCGTTTCTCATCGTCGTCGAATCCAGCTCTCCTGTCTTCGAGCGAAGCTTGCTGAAACTTATCGCAGGGACATCGATGTGAATATCAATCCTGTCAACTAATGGACCAGACACTTTCGACATATACTTTGTGACCTGGTTCGGCGTACATTTGCATTTTCTCGAATCGCTTCCGAAATATCCGCACGGACACGGATTCATAGCCGCGACAAGCATGAAACGTGCCGGAAACTGGATTGACCTTTTCGCTCGCGAAACTATAACAAATCCATCTTCCAGTGGCTGGCGTACCATCTCAAGGACATGACGCGGAAACTCGACGAACTCATCGAGAAACAATATTCCGAAATGAGCAAGTGACAATTCACCCGGTCGCGGCGTAGAACCACCTCCGACAAGGGCGGGCCCGCTTGCGGAATGGTGAGGCATTCGCACTGGACGAGTCGCTATCAGGGATTGATTCTTGCCGAGCAGGCCTACGGAAGAATAAATCCGCGTTGTCTCAAGCGACTGCTCAAGGCTCAATGGCGGCATAATCGTAGCCAGTCTTTGAGCAAGCATCGTTTTTCCCGCTCCGGGAGGACCTATCATCATTATATTATGACCTCCAGCGGCGGCGACTGTTAACGCCCGTTTTACTGATTCCTGTCCTTTTACATCCGAAAAATCAATATCATAGTTTGCTTCCACATCGAATATCTTTTCTATATCGACATTAGTCGGCTCCAGAGGAAGCTGGCTGGATAAGAATCCAACTGCCTGAGCCAGAGTTCCTACACCGAAAACTTCGACATCAGAAACAACCGCCGCTTCGTTGGCGTTTTCAAGCGGGACGAGCATTCTTTTAAAACCATTTGCGGCTGCCGTCATTGCCATACTCAATACACCATTAACAGGTCTGACTCTGCCATCAAGCGCCAATTCACCGACTACAATTGTATTGTTAAATCCGGAATTGACTAATGATTCCTGGCCTACGAGCATACCCAGAGCAATAGGCAAATCGAATGCGGGACCGGCTTTTTTTACATCCGCTGGTGCAAGATTTATCAGCGACTGTGTTCTCGGATTCTTAAATCCGCTGTTTACTATCGCACTGTGTACCCTCTCGATACTTTCTTTTACCGCTGCATCGGGCAAGCCAACTATGATGGATTTGTCAAATCCGTGCCTGCCTACATCGACTTCTACTTCACATATTACTCCTTCGATACCTTCAAGCGTTACGCTGTGCAATCTGGCTAACATATATTCTCCAAAGATAAGGCAACATTGTTATTCCAAAAACATCCTCAAGTATTATAATACACCTAAAATATAAAATAGTCAAAGGAGCAAATTAATGCCGACAATAAAAGATGTAATTGTAAGAAAACCAACAAAAGCAGAAACAGCGAAATATTCGAAATGGCCTGTTTGGCAGTGTGAGCCAAGCACTTTCGACTGGATTTATACCGAAAAGGAGACCTGCCTTATAATAGAAGGAGATGTAACAGTAACAGACGGGACAGATTCTGTCAGCTTCGGTCCCGGAGACCTTGTTATTTTCCCTGAAGGCCTTGAATGTAACTGGAACGTCAGAAAAGCCGTAAAAAAATATTATAACTTCGGCTAAACTATAAAATCTTCCGGCTTGAATTCGAGTCTGCGACCTGCCTCAATCGCTTCATTCACTTTCAGAACTGTGACCGCAGTTTCGTAACCTGTTTCTGCGGGACAATTTAATTTTGCTTTGCCGCGAATGGCATCGAAGAAGTTTTCCAAATGCGGCTGATGAATAGGTTTATCCATCGTAAAAAGAATTTCGTATTGAGGCGCCGGCAGGGTTAGATGAACTGGAATCGACATTTCATCTTGATTCGATTCCTCAGTTTCCTCCTCCTCTTCAACTTCAATTTCCTTAATGCAGCCTGCTTTACACCATGGTTCCCATTTATCAGCCGAGACCCACTTTTCCCTGTAAATTCCATTCCATGGGCTTGCTGCTTCGGAAATATTGAGCATACCTTCATTCCCTAAAAAAGCCTCGTAATAACCTGCTCTGCTGTTCATGTTTATAGTTTGATAGAATGCGGTAACTGCCCCATGAGCAGTGTCATATTCGTACACAGCCATTACAGTATCGTACCATTCATGAGTTTTTTTATCGTAATAGTTTGTTCTGCCGCTCGCGAAAACATTTTTTGGGAATGATTCGAGGAACCAGTTATAAACATCAATCTGATGTGAACCCAAATCAACTATTGGTCCGCCTCCCAGACCTTTGTACCAGCGCCAGTTCCTGAATTGTTCCATGGATTTATAGCCGTACTTGCTAAGCACAGCTTGTGGTATTGTTACTTCCGCCGCCCAGCCTAAAGATTTTATCATCGTCCTGTTCCACTGTCCATTTACAGCAGTGATTTGTCCCAGGAGTTTGGCTTCTTTAATCAGCTTTTCGTAACAGTGAATATACTTCGGATTACTTCTGCGCTGATGACCTATCTGGAGCAGTTTGCCGGTTTGTTTTGCGGCTTGAACCATCTGCCGGGCGCCTTCGAGGGTATTGGACATTTCCTTTTCGCAATAGACGTGCAGGCCGGCTTCGAGACAAGCGACAGCTTGCTCTGCATGACAGAAATCAGGAGTTGCTATAATTACTGCGTCTATGGTCTTCTCATCTGAAAGCATCTTTTTGTAATCTTCATATTGGTTCACGATATGATCATAGAATCCAAGAACTCTGGCGGTACGTTTACGATTATGATCAGCCCAGATATCGCAGATAGCCTTGAAATGAATGCCGGGAATATTCCGGCAGGCATTTATTAAGGTTTGTCCCTGCTCACCAACTCCAATTACAGCAACATTAATATCATCAACTTTTTCAGCACTCTCTTGTCCGGCGGAAATCATAGGAGAAAATATCAATCCGGCACTCGCGGCAGCCGCAGTCTGCAAAAAATCTCGCCTGGTCTGAAAATCTTCATTTTTACTTTGATTTCGAATTTCCTCTTTCATTTTTGTACCTTTCTCTTGCGCAGAACAATTAACTTTCTCTTTAAGTATCGTCTATTTATTAGACGTATCCTGAAAGGTTTTTAGTATATGAAAATAATATTATTTTTATTGACAAGCACATCAATTTTTTATAGCTTTAAAGCTGTATTATCGGAAAAAGAAAGGATGATTATTATGGGACAGGAAACTTCGATAGAAAAAAACATAATTGCACTGCTAATTGCACTAAGTGTATCCATCAGTTTAAATAGTCAGGAAAATCTGTCATCAGAAGGAAACCTATCTACAGTTTATAGTCCACTTTATCGAGAGATGGGTTATGACATGAACAACTTAGACACAAATTATACCGAATCTCCAGTTTATAATCCACTTCGCAAAAGAGGCATTATGGAATGGGACATACCAGCAGACTCGAATCATATAGATACCTTTACTGATGCATTTAATGATCCAAATATAGTTATTGGAGTTTTTGACAATGCTGCTTTACTGGCTCTTTATGGGAAACTGACTCCAGAGGAAGAAAGTATTATGTCGCAACCAGGAATCATGGATACCGCTGTCATGAATCTTGTGCCTTTGCATCTTGTTAAACCAATAAAGGGTAAGTTTAACAAATCCATAATATTTATAAGCAGTATTTTTCCTCCTTATAGAGAAGGACTTTCTCAAATTCCACACATTAAATTTTCCCCCGGTGCCAAATGGGTGTTTGCTTTAAGAAAAACAACAAAGGAATTTCGTATCGAGAGATGGGGGGAAAAAATCGAAAAGTATGATTATCTGAATGATGATACTGTTTTTATTCAGTTCAGGTTCGGATATGGAGCTTTATGTTTAAAATGGCCAAAGCCAGATGATGAGGGAATTCCGCCATCGAGACCAAATACCACATTATTTGTTGAACCAGAAGGCCTTGTTAAAGTTCCTGAAAGTATGATTGAGGATTTGGAAGTGATTGAAAAAGTGATTCCTTTGCTTCAGAAAGAAAATAAAGATCCGAACGATACAGCGGCAATAGAAAAAACTTCGCAAGCCCTGAAGAACAACCTTGCAAAATACATCTTTTCAAAACTATCTAAGAAAAAAACACAGTAGCAGAACATTTTTGGAAAAAAATCCCGCAAAGGCGCCAAGGCGCAAAAGGTAAAAGTAAATAATGACTGAAAACGACATTGGAAAAAATATTATTGATGCCGCATTGAATATAAAGGCATTAAATTTCAGGAAGGATTTCGTGCCGACTTGATTGTTGAAGATAAAGTAATCGTGGAATTGAAATCTGTAGAGAATGTGACCGGCGCTCATAAAAAACAGGTACAAACTTATTTAAAGTTAACGGGACAAAAACTTGGTTTTCTTTTAAATTTCAATACAGAATTAATAAAAGATGGTATAACCAGAGTTGTTAATGGACTGGAAGAATAACTTAGCGCCTTTGCGCCTTTGCGGGGATATAAATCAAATGGTATTAAGTGTGGATTGTGATTGAGGCCTTTTTTTAGAGCTTCTTAATATAGAAGATTGGAGTATTTAATGGCTAAACGTGAATATACGGATTATCAGAAGAACGCAATATCGAATTATTATAAAAACATGGACACCATAATGCTTGGCAAGCTCGCGAATATGGTAAGTGATTTGTACCTGGCAGAAACACAAGCCAAGTCTGACAGACTCTGGCAAAATGCCCGCAAAGCGATGGTAAATCTGAAAATTCCCGAAGCTATAATAAATAATATCATTGAAAAAAAAGATGTGAAGATTCTGGCACAAAATGTCCAGGAATGGCAAAGTAAAAATATAAAGTGAATAATACCAGGTTTAATATCGTATCAGTTCAGCATACCTGTCTGAATTACTTTAATTGCTTGTTCTGCAGCTTCACGAACCGGGTAGCTTACCATTTGCCCTTGCGTATCAGATATATATGAACGCCTGCATGAATCTGATGAAGCTAATTGCCGAAGCATTGGAATGTCTTCTTTCGTTCCTATAAAGGAAAGAGATTCGACTGCCATTGTACGAAGTAAATCATCCTGTGTTGTCTTAATTATGTTCAGAATCTCCGGACGCATATCTTTGTGCTTTCGTAATCCGAGAGCTATTACCAATATGGTTCTCTGCTCAGGATTTGCAATTGCAAGAGCATTGCGCAAATTAGTATCCGCATCACGCATTTCTACAAATGCTGAAATATATGATAATCGCACCATCTCGCGCGAGTTCCACATAAGCTCAACCAGGGTACCGTCTTTGTGAAGAGTAATCACTTTATCAATCCCAGGTATGGCATTTAGAAGCAAATTAATTTTTTCATTATTGGTCTGGTCAGAAGTATCTGTTTTAAAAGCGGTTGTAACTAAATTATGAGTTATCCAAGAGTCGGTTTTTAGTAATTCACCCAATCGAGAAACTGCAGGAGGTGAAAGTTTTTTGCCGGCAAGTTCCTGTGCAGCAACGTCCTTCGTTTGTGCATTTGGACTTTCCAAGCATCTGCTAATCATTGTACTATCATCAGTGATTGCACTTAAAGCCTTGACAGCTCTGGGACCTAATGTATTTGCTGTCATGCCGGGATTGAAAGCAATTTCAATTAATATTTCTTTCGACTTACCAGTGCCCAAAGCCTGAAGAGCATTGATAATCTGTGTGCGTTCCTGTACTATACCATCCTGTTTATATAATTCGTGTAAAGCTTTTTCGCAATCAATGTCCTGTTTTTGTAATTCTTTTAGAATGCCTTTGCATTTTTCCGAAAGTTTTTGTGTATTTATAGAAGATTTGATTTCAGTTATCAAGTCATTGACTGTGTACGATATTTTCGAATCGACATCCATGATTTGTTTTTTCTCAGGAGTATTTTCAGGAAACAGTTCATATTCCTGAGTATTATTATCTGAATCCAATTTTGCGATAGCATCCTCCAAAAACTCTGGTGATTTCAGCACGTATTCCATTCGGTCGCGATTATCTATTCTGAAACGTTTTTCCAACTCTGTATCCAGATGCATTCTAAAATCCCGCTCTAAATTTTCTTTTTGCTGCGGAAATTTCTGAGATAATCCCTCAACTCTCCTTTGAGCAATTTTTACTCTGCCAAGCTCGATTTCACACCTGATAATTGACTGCTGCGCAGATATATATGTGCTTACAGCTTTATTGTATTGATCCGGTTCGATACCTTTACTCATTGAACCATGATTCGGAATTTTATAAAACCACTCTATAGCGTTTTTCGGGTCATGGAGTCCCTGCAAATATATCAAACCGATAGTGTTGTAAGACCTCGTTTCATAAGTCGTGCCTGCAAACATTTCAGCAGTTATTTTAGCCTGCTTAATTGCCTCATCATATTTTCTCTGAAATTGATATGCGGCTGAAATATTATGCCGGCAATAGGCCGCTATTTCCGTTCCTTCATATTTATTTACAATATTCTGATAATCTGAAATTACTTCCTTAAAATCGTTTATTTCCTGCAGTGATCTTGGTTTAACATCGAGCCAGTTTGGATCTTTAGCCAAGTGTGCAAAATCTTCTGGTGTAACTTTTAGATATAAATCTTTGCATTTTTGCAGCTTTAAATCCGCGGCATTCCGTGCATCACGAGCCTCATTCAACTCTTTCCAGGATAACTGACGAAATTCTTTATAAATCAGGCTTTTTTGCTCCCCCTTAACAGCAACAACTGGCCAAATAAGCCAGAATAATAAAGCTATTTCTGCTGATAATTGCATTTTCGGGACTTTCATTTCATTTATCCTTTCATTATCTCCTGATATATCAATGTTCTCCTAATTAAGACGTTAATTCTCAGATTTAGTTTCAAAAAAAACATTTTTTTTAAAGGAAATTTATAAATATAAAACAAAACAAATTACACTTTAATAAACAGCGATAATTTTGTATATTGCCGGTTTTAGATAATGTTTCATAAAGGCATATTATGTCAGAAAATAAAAATACATGGATGGCAAAGTTTAAGAGAACACTTACATCAGTTTTGCCTGTATCAAAAGACAGAAAAGGCAAGTGCATAAACTGCGGTGCGTGCTGCAGGCTGCCGAATATATGTCCATTTATTAAATACGCCGAGGATGGCAAACAATATTGTTCAATTTACCCGATCAGGCCGCTGAATTGCAGAAAATACCCCCGAACTGAATCGGAGCATATTACCAGGGAGACGTGCGGTTTTAGTTTTGAGAAGGATTGATTTGTCTTCTGCGGCGTTTTGTAAATGTAAACAAACTTCCAATCGCAAGAAGCAGTCCCGTAGCAGGTTCCGGAATAACCGGCGTTTTATCGCCTGATGGAGCATATACTATGGGCTTTTGAGATTTACCGCCTCCGCCGCTGATGCTTACAGAGTTTCCTATATTTACATGATTACTTATCAAGCCGCCTCCGCCCCCGCCGCCGACATGGCTTGAAGTATCAAGATTTGATGGAGTCTTTTCGAAAACCGCTATTACAATTTTTGGTTTGTCAAGGTGAACTACTGTACTTATCGATTCCTTCTCACTTACATCTCCGAGCCAATATAGAAATTCGTAACCTGCATTTGGAGTTGCTGTAAGTGTTATTTCCGAATCCTGATCATACTTATAGGTACCTGCAAGCGGAGTTACTTCGCCGCCTTCATTTGGAGTTTGCTGAACGAGCAGTGTCATTTTCTGGCTTTGGCAATATGCAGACGTAAAAGTGCAGCCTACCACAATCAGAAAAATAAAGATTACTCCGCTAAATCCAACATGTGCTGGACTATCGACTTTCATCAACACTATCTCCCCCGCAACATTATTTAGTTAAATTAAACTAAAACAATCATACACATACATTTGCCATGTTCCCCATATTCTCTATATTAAAGCAAAAACGAATAAAAAAGTCAAGCTTTTTTTGGATTCATTCATTATTTTCCATATGAGTTCTGCAACTCAAATCAAGTGGAAAAATAAATCGAATTACACCTCAAAGCGTATGTCCTATAAATAATGTATTATTTCTATAGATGAATAGTTTTTTCCTTTTTTGCAAAAGAACTATTCTTAAAACAAGAAGGTATATCTGCTCAACTGATGAGTAAATTAAAATTGAAACAATCCTTTAAAAAAAGTAAAGCGTTACCCGCTTTTATCTTTCCCTTTTTAATAAGGAAACATTTTGCGAATAACGCTTTACAATATTTACATTAAGTTATGTAATTTACGCATTTCTCACTGCTGCCTGAGCTGCTGCGAGTCTTGCAATCGGTACTCTGAAAGGTGAGCATGAAACATAATTCATTCCTACCCTGTGGCAGAAATCAATACTGCTTGGTTCGCCGCCATGTTCGCCGCAGATTCCGACCTTGAGACTTTTACGAGTCTTTCTTCCGAGCTTTGTTCCCATCTCGACAAGTTTTCCTACACCTGTCTGGTCAAGCTTCTGGAACGGATCAGCCGAATAAATTCCCTTGTATATATAATCACCAAGGAATTTTCCAGCGTCATCACGTGAGAAGCCGCAAGTCATCTGAGTCAGGTCGTTTGTGCCGAAGCTGAAAAATTCTGCCTCTTCCGCGATTTCATCGGCTGTTACAGCCGCTCTCGGGACCTCAATCATTGTTCCGATCATATATTTAATCTTCGTCTTTTTCTCTGCGAAGACTTTGTTAATCTCATCGATGATATCATCCCTGGAAATCTTCAGTTCAGCAACTTTACCAACAAGCGGAATCATTATTTCAGGGTACACTTTCTTGCCCTTTTTCTGGACATTCAAAGCAGCTTCGATAATCGCTCTTGCCTGCATCCTTGCGATAGCGGGATAAGTAATAGTCAAGCGGCAGCCTCGATGACCAAGCATCGGATTGAATTCGTGAAGCTGCTCGACTTTCGCCTTTACTACTTCCGGCTTTACGTCAAGACGTCTTGCCATTTCCGCCTGATTTTCTTTATCCTGAGGAAGGAATTCATGTAACGGCGGATCTAACAGGCGAATTGTTACCGGAAGGCCATCCATCGCCATAAAGATTCCCTCGAAATCGCTTCTCTGGTATGGAAGCAATTGCTGTAAAGAACCTTCAAAATCCTTTTTGGTTTTAGCGTATTCTTTTTCGATTTCCTTTTTCTCACTATCATTTTGTGCGGCATCGAGTTTCTTGAGCATAACCGCATAATCATCAGCGGCAAGAATCATTTGACGAACAGACCATATTCTCTCTCCTTCGAAGAACATATGCTCTGTTCTTGTAAGACCGATACCTTCTGCTCCGAAATCTCTTGCACGTTTTGCATCTTCCGGAGTATCAGCATTTGTACGAATGCCGAGTTTGCGAATCTGGTCGCAGATTTTCATAAATCTGCCGAAGTCGCCGCTCAATGTTGGCTCGACCATCGCAAGCTGACCTTCCATTACCTCGCCTGTTGTACCATCGAGGCTAATCCAGTCACCTTCTTTCAGAGTCTTTTCACCTATAATAAGTTTCTTTGCGGCATAATTAATATTCAATGCGCTTACACCGGCAACGCAGCACTTACCCATGCCTCGAGCAACGACTGCTGCGTGAGAGGTCATACCGCCTCGTGCGGTAATAACACCTTCTGCTGCGTTCATACCGCCAATATCTTCAGGGCTGGTTTCAATACGAACGAGAATAACTTTCTTTCCGTCTTCTTTCCATGCTTCTGCCGCTTCTGCATTGAAAACTATTTGTCCAACTGCAGCGCCGGGCGAAGCGGGAAGACCCTTGGCGATAACACTGCGTTTTGCCTTCGGGTCAAAATGCGGATGAAGAAGCCTGTCAAGCTGTTCGGGTGTTACGCGATTGACAGCGTCTTTTTTCGGGATAAGTCTTTCGCCGACCATATCGACCGCGATTTTGACCGCCGCTTCGGCTGTTCGCTTGCCTGTTCGTGTCTGGAGAATGTAGAGAACTTCATTCTGGATTGTAAATTCCATATCCTGCATGTCTTTGTAATGCTTCTCCAAACGTGTCATCAGTTTCGTAAGCTGCTGATACGCTTTCGGCATAATTTTTTTCAATTTCACGAGCTCCATCGGTGTCCTGATACCGGCAACTACATCTTCGCCCTGTGCGTTCATCAGGAATTCACCGTAGAATTCTTTGGTGCCTGTGCTTGGATTGCGTGTGAAGCAAACGCCTGTGCCGCAATCATCGCCCATATTTCCGAAAACCATCGCCTGAACATTTACTGCCGTGCCGAGCAGGCCGGTAATCTTGTTGAGCTGACGATACTTGATTGCTCTCTCGGAATTCCATGAGCCGAAAACCGCGTTGATTGCGTGCTGGAGCTGAACCTTGCCATCCTGCGGGAAAAGCTCGCCGACATGTTTCTTATACACTGCCTTGTACTGTTCTGTAACTTCTTTAAGCTGGTCAGCGTTAAGCTCGTTGTCCAGTTCTACGCCGGCTTTCTTCTTCGCGGTATCGATTACTTCCTCAAAGTAATCGTGGCTGCATCTCATTACGACATCGCCGAACATATCGATAAAGCGTCGATAAATATCGTAAGCAAAGCGGGCATTACCTGTTTTGCTTATGATTCCTTCGATGACTGCATCGTTAAGACCCAGGTTAAGAACAGTGTCCATCATTCCGGGCATCGAAGCAGCAGCACCGCTTCGCACACTGACCAACAGCGGCTTAGACGGATCGCCGAGTTTGGCGCTCATTGCCTTCTCCAGCTTAGCCAGATTTGCGTCCACTTCCTTGTCAAGACCTTTGGGCCATTTACCGCCGGACTTGTAATATTCATCACATACTTTTGTTGCGATTGTAAAACCAGGCGGAACCGGCACGCCGAGATTCGTCATCTCTGCGAGATTGGCGCCCTTGCCGCCTAAAAGCTCTTTCATTTTCGCATTACCTTCGGCCTTTCCGCCGCCGAAAAAATACACCCTTTTTTCTGCCATTCTAAGGTTCTCCTGATAACAAATGGTTTAATTAAAAATATACTGTTTATGAACCATCAGACCATTATTTTGAATTATAAGCGGCTTCAGGTTCATTTTCACAAAAGAACCGTACAATATATGCTGTTATAGCAATCTTGTCAAGCAGTAGATATTTTTAATTGCAAATTCTGCCGTTTTCCTCTATATTTTAATTGCTTCGCCAGGCACTTTTTTTATGTACCAGTGCAGTCCATTTTCAATAAACATGTCCACTTTATGGTATAAAAGCTGCTGCAATTCCATTAACATACCACTTAAGTTATGTCCTTTCTTTCATTTCTACCAGAAAATCAATAACTTCCGTCTCTACGGGAATTTGATATGATTTCATGAAGTATTTCTGAACATATATTCAGGATTCATTGTATTATACTGACGTAAAAATGAAAATAATTGGAGACTGCAAATGTTAAATAAATCATCTTTCTTTAAAACCATAATACTTTTCGTACTTCTTATTGTTTTCGTTATCGGAACATCGCTTGTTTCAAATCGTATCTGGTCAGGCAAACCAAAGGAAATACAGGAACCAAACGAGTTAATAATTGAGGACGGTATGACTATCGGGCGATTTGGTGAGGTCAATAAACTGCCTAATCCTGTGCTCAAGGAAATATTTCAACTGCAATCGCCTGCAGACAGGCAAAAAAACCTGAGTCAGTATGGTTCACCAGACCAGATTAGATTCATGGTAACAGGGGAAAAAGCTAACGCATCCGAATATGAAATTAAAAACTGGAAAAAAATCGCAGTTAAGTTTATTCTCTGGCTTTCCTTTTTAATCGCTGTGTTTTTCAGCTTCATAAAAAGAAAAGTCACCCGCAAAAAAAGATTATGGGTACTTTTTGCTTCTGTAGTTATTTTCGGCGTAATAATGGGTTCCGACCCGGGACCGATGGGAACGGTAAAAGATGCTATCACATTGTATGGAAAGAGCAGGGAAATTTTTCCGCCTCGCCTGGTTGCTATGACTGTCTTTCTATTAATCGTTTTTATAGCAAATAAATACATTTGTGCCTGGGGCTGTCAGGCAGGTACTTTACAGGATTTAATCTTCCGGCTCAATCAGAATGATAAGGGAAATTCGATAATAGGCAGACAAATAAAAATACCTTTTGTCGTGACAAATACTATCCGAATCATTTTTCTTTCAGTATTTACTCTTACCGCTTTTTTATGGAGCTATGATATTGTCGAACCGATAGATCCATTCAAAATATTCAAGCCGTCTCATCTTGGAATTATCGGCGCTGTTTTCGTCGGTGTGCTTTTATTGGGAAGTCTTTTCATTTACAGGCCCTGGTGTCACTTGTTCTGCCCGTTCGGACTTGCAGGCTGGATTGTTGAAAAATTCAGCAGGGTGAAAATCTCTGTCAATTACGATACATGCATTGCGTGCAATAAATGCGCTAAAGCATGTCCCTCGACAGTTATGAGCGCTATCCTGAAACAGGACAAAAAAACAATACCGGATTGCTTTGCCTGCTATACATGCCGAGACGTCTGCCCGACAAATTCAATCAGCTTTTCATCTCGAAAAAGGACTACTCCGCCTCCCGGTCATTTCGATAAAGCCGGAAAAGTATAGAATACAAAAGCCGATATTTTTTATATAATCACAAAATAATTTTGTTGATTCCTGACATTTCATGTTATAATAAAGCAAGCTTTGCGGATGGCGTTTTATCGCAGAAGCTTTTGTATAGTGAGAAATTCGACTTTTAAGGGTGACTGTTTAATAACAGACTATCCTGGTTGTTTTGGGAAAGGAAAGAAGCTATGCATAAGCAAAAAGGATTTACTTTAGTAGAATTACTGACCGTCATTTCAATCATAGCAATTTTAATGGCTATATCTCTTCCTGTATTGAGCGGGGTAAGACGCAGAGCCAGAGCGGCTGTCTGCATGTCGAACCTCAGACAATGGGCAATGGTGTACAAAATGTACACAGACGAATTTGACGGAAAACTGCCGAGGGATTACGATGAAGCCCCATGGTATTACCCTATTCGTAATTATTACAGCGATAAGCGCGCTATACTTCTTTGCCCTTCAGCTAAAAAACCTTCGAGCCAAAATGGAGCATCCCTAAGATCACAGTATGGGGATACATTCGCCGCATGGGAAGTTCTTTCTCCAAAACAAGAAGAAATTGCATGGAATAGCATTGGAAGTTATGGCCTCAACTGCTGGGCTTATAAACCGGAAATAAAAAATTTATTTGAAGATATGAACAACCCTGACATTAATAATGAAGAAAATATTCAAAGCGGAAGCAGTGGTTCAGGTACAGAAAACTGGTTGAAGTATTATTGGATACAACGATTCGGAGGATCTCATGGAAAAGTTGATGGCGATCCCACATCACGTTATGGAAATATTATAAATGGTGGAGATGGAAGTTCTGATGATAATGGTAATAATATAGAGGATATGTACAAAGTTCCAGAGATCGAGTACTGCTGGTTGATGGCTTATGAAAATCAGGCAAGCACTATTCCAATGGTTTTTGACAGTATGTGGTTATATTCCATTTTCAATGAAAGTGCAAGCCCTCCTCCGAGTGAGAACAGAAAATATTACAGTATTACAAATACACCCTGTATAGACAGGCATGACGGCGGAATTAATTTTGCTTTTATGGATTTCTCCGTCAGAAAGGTCGGTCTTAAAGAACTTTGGACGCTTAAATGGCACAGGCAATTCAATACTGCCGGACCATGGACAAAAGCAGGCGGTGTTCAGCCGGAAGAATGGCCTAAGTGGATGCGAAAATACAAAGACTATTAGCAGTTATTTACTTGTCCCAGTTATTTGCCATTATCGCGAAATCCTGGAAGTTCACGATTCCGTCTTTATTAAAATCGGCTTCGTCAGGAAATTCGTAGTGCATCAGCCAATGATTGGAGAAGATGGCGAGGTCATCAGCGTCCACTATCAAATCTCCTGTTAAATCACCTGAGAATTTATAGCTCAAAGCTTTCTGGATATTCAGCAGTCCCCATCCGTATTCCATGTCCCATCCTTCTGGTCCGAGCTCATCTGCTGATTGTTCAATTGCAAGTCTTACTTTACCGGGTTTGGTTACGCCTTTTGAAATCAGCAGAGCGGCAGCGCCGCTTACATGAGGAGCGGCGGATGATGTCCCTGAGCTGAACCAGTAATCCAAAACAGCGGGATTACCATTAAAAGTCTGCTGAAGAACGCCATCGGGATTATTATCCGCGTTCTGGTCCACATTAAGGTCCCCCCCCGGTGCGACAATGTCAATATAAGAACCGGTATTTGAATAATCAGCTCTGGTCTCATCGTATCGGGTTGCTCCAACTGCTATGCAGTATTCGTCATACGCGGCAGGAAAAACAGGCTGATTTCCATCCTCAAAGCTGTTGCCTGCCGCACATACGAGCGTTATGCCGTTATACCATGCGTATTCAACAGCCTGCTTTAAAGCAAGTGAGTTGCTATCGGTGCCCAGGCTCATATTGATAACATTGGCATCATTGGCGGCCGCAAAATATATGCCGTCAGCTATATCGAAAACATTTCCAGTTCCTTCGCTGCCGATAACTTTTACAGGCATAATAGAGCAGTTGAACGCTATACCCGCCAAACCGAGATTATTATTAGTTGACTGCGCTATTGTTCCGGTGACATGCGTTCCATGTCCCTGGTCATCATTCGGATGCGAATCATTATTTACAAAATCGTATCCCGGAACAAACCTTGTCTGCGCCAGGTCGGGGGCTTTTCTATAAATACCGAAATCTTCGAAAGCGATACCTGAATCCAGAACGGCAATTACAACATTCGGGTCACCCGTCTGGATATCCCAGGCTTTTTCAATATTTATGCCGCCATACGTATTATTATTAAGATTCCATTGCAGAAAATATAACGGATCGTTCGGAACAAGAAATAAACTGGTATGATAATTCAGCTCGGCATATTCAACCTCCTCGAAATTCTCAAATTCTGAAATCATTTGCTCAGGCGTTTGCGATTCGGGAACATGAAGTAAATATAAATCCGCATACATGCATTTATCTGTCATAGAGCAGTTATATTGGGAGATTATTTCTTCCCGTATTTCCTGCGGCGTTTCAGGTTTGAATTTTAAAATCACCTCATTTGGAACATGAGAAGCTGATGTCTGGGCTGTTATTGTAAAAAGAATCACCAAAGCCAATTTTATAATACCAGAAGCCCTAATCCATCGCCCATTCATTGTAACAGCCCTTTAACAACTTTGCTTTGAACATATTTATTATTAATACTATCATAAAACTGCCTAAGTTCACATGTAAAACAAGCAAGATTACAAAAAACTCAGTTTATAAGATGTATCGTATATAATCTTGATTTATAGTTATTGTATGCGCATACTGTACAAATTAAATGTAACTTGAAGATTTTTAACAATAACTGATTTTACTTAAAATAATAGTGAAGAAGATTTCCATAGCAGATTGTGTACCATCTTTTACGGGTGTAAGCACAGATTCCCGGACTGTTAAAACAGGCGATTGTTTTTTTGCTATAGCAGGGGAAAATTTCGATGGTCATGATTATGTAGATGAAGCTTTCAGTAAAGGTGCAGTCTGTGCTGTGGTGTCGCGGGCTTCCAGCCCGCGATTCGAGGGCGAGACGCCCTCGACAGGACGAGCCGCGAGCCGCAAGCCGCAAATTATAAAAGTTGACGATACGATACAGGCTCTCGGCGATTTGGCTCGTGAATATCGCAAACGAGCTGGTTACAAAGTCGTGTCGATAACAGGCTCGGTCGGTAAAACAACAACCCGGCAGATTACTCATCATGTTCTAAGTCAGCATTTCAAGGTTCATCAATCCCCGAAAAGTTTCAACAACAATATAGGTGTGCCTTTCACTCTGCTCAACGCCGCACCAGGTACTCAGATAGTAATAGCTGAACTTGGCTCAAATCACCCGGGGGAAATCGCGTACCTCACTCGCATTGCGTCTCCTGATATAGCAGTCATAACCAATGTTTATCCCGCCCATCTGGAAGGATTCGGAAGTTTAGAAGCTATAGTAAAAGAAAAAATGTCAATCTCCAAAGGTCTGTTACCCGGCGGCATTATGATAGTCAATTCCGGCTTTAAACAATTGACAGATTTTTGCAGAGAAAAAAATATTGAATTTGTTTCTTTCGGTAAATCTGAAAATGCAGACATCCCTGTGAAAAATATTAGTTTTAATGGTTCTTCAAGCATGTTCACTATAGAAGGCACAGAAATTGAGCTGCCTCTTCCGGGACAGGGAAATGTGGAAAATGCGCTTGCCGCCTGGTCAATTTGTAAGCAATTCGGCCTCTCGGCTAAGGATTTTGCCAAAGCAGTGAAAATTTTTTCCGGAACTGTAATGCGTGCCGAAGTAATGCAGATTGGTACTCTTACTGTGCTGAACGATTGCTATAACGCAAATCCTGCTTCGATGAAAAACGCGCTGGAGATTCTATCCAATATCGATTCGACAAAGAAACGCAGATTAGTTTTTATCTGCGGCGATATGGCTGAGCTGGGCGCGCAGTCTGAGAACCTGCATGTAAAGCTCGGCGAGGAAGTCGCAAAGGCAAAGATAGATTTGATGCTGGCAGTCGGAAGATTATCGAAGATAGCCGCAAAAGCTGCAAAAACCAGAGCAAAAAATAATTTGCAAATAAAATCTTTTGAGGATACACTTTCTGCCTGTAATAAACTGCACGAATTTATCAAAGATTACGATATAATATTGGTAAAAGGTTCGCGTACAGCCAAGCTGGAAGCGGCCGTTGACAAACTTAAAGAACTTTTTTTGCGAAATACACCTCCTGTAATGGAGCGATTCGATACGAGATTTTAGATGTTATACCACCTTTTATGGTATTTAAATGCCGGTGAACGGTTCGGTTTCTATGCTTATCAGAACGTGATTTTCCGCGCGGTTTCTGCGACATTAACCAGCCTCCTGATTGGCTTATTAATCGGTCCTAAAATTATACGCTGGCTGATGAAGAAAAAAATCGGCGACAGACCTGAGTTTAATCACGCAACATTAAATGAGCTGACGAAAGAAAAAGCCAACACACCCACAATGGGCGGCCTGATTATTCTTTCTTCAATTATTATTAGCACGCTGCTCTGGGCAAAATTATATGACCCTGTAACAAAAGTTCTTAATCCTTATGTTACAAAGGCTCTTTTTGTCATTATCTGGTTTGGTGTTTTAGGCGGTGTCGATGACTGGCTAAAACTTACGAGCAACATCAGACACAGAAGCAGAGATGGATTGAGAGCATGGGAAAAGCTGGTTTTTCAAATAGGCGGTGCGGTTTTAATCGCGTCATTTTTATATATTGATTTCGCAGCGCTCGATGCCGGCGGCCATCCGCGCGTTCCTGATGGCATCAGATTCTGGCTTCCGTTCTACAGCAGCAGTTTTCCTCTGGCAAACTGGGTATTTATTCTGATTGCGTTATTTTATCTGACCGCAACGAGCAACGCCGTCAATCTTACAGATGGTATGGATGGCTTGGCTGCAGGTTGTGTCGCTATGGTAAGCCTCGTACTTGTTTTGCTCTGTTATGTAGCTTCCGAAACAATGGGGGGAACTGCGGGTGTAACATGGTCGAGCTACCTGCTGCTTCCTGCAATACCAGCCGGTGAGCTGAGTATCTTTTTCTCGGCAATTCTCGGGGCGGTTCTCGGTTTCTTATGGTTCAACTGTCATCCCGCACAGACCTTCATGGGTGATGTGGGTTCCCTTCCTTTGGGAGCCGCGATGGGTTATGGCGCACTTGTTACAAGAAACGAAATCCTGCTTCTGGTTATTGGAGGTGTTTTTGTTATCGAATTATCAAGCGTAGTTCTGCAGGTAGCCTATTTCAAATACACCAAAGGAAAACGCCTGTTCAGATGTGCGCCGATTCATCATCATTTTCACCTGATGGGCTGGAGCGAGCCGCAGGTTGTTGTGCGTTTCTGGCTTATAGCCGCTGCTTTCGCCGCCCTCGCTCTTGCAACCCTTAAAATCCGCTAATTCTTCTTCAATATACTGAAAAAAGAATAAAAGGATTAAAATAATCTGTTTGAACAATCAGCAAAGCTATATTAGTTAAGCAGCATTAATAAAAAAAGAACAATGAGGTAATCAATACCTCACTGTTCGTTTTTAGTCAATTATGTTTTATAACTGCAAGGTTATATTTACATATTATGCGTATTTACGCAGTTTTATGCCAGATATACCAAGACCGAGAATACCAAGCAGAACAGCTCCCGGGAGAGGAACTACCGGATTATTCAGTTCAATGTTGGTGGTTGCTAAAAAGTTCGATTCTGTTGTATGTCGTTCAGCAAAGAACAAATCAAAGTCATAATTATTACCTGCAGTAAGTCCCAGCGTATCAAGATTAACTGAAGCAGATTGAGCACCATGAACACCACCAAGGTCTATTACGAGTTGATCATTGATAAATAACCAGACGTCATCATCGCCGGTAAAATCGAAAACCTGTCCGGCTTGATAGGTAAAAGAAGTATGCAATTCCATCGTAAAGTGATAGTTATGATTTCGTCCATCATTTCCTAAAAGCTGACCATCTAATGGGAAGAATGAAGGATCATTAAATACATAATTACCACCACTTTCATTAAATGTTAGTGTTCCGGCCATTGCCATATTCACTCCTGCTGCATTATTGTACCACTGGTTAAAAGCGGTTTCTCCGTGAGTTGAAGGATTCCCAGCCTCTCCCGCATATACTGGTTTTCCATCTGCGCCAAGCGTAGTCTGGGCAATCCCTTTATCAGTTCCAAGATAATTTTCAAAATCTATATGTCCGGAATAACCATCGCCTCCCATCCATCCATAGCCGTGGAAATCACGGTATGTTACATCAAGGTTAATCATATCAGCTTTAGCCGCCGGTATTATCATTGTCATTGACAGGCCAATCGCCATAATTGTAAGCAAATTTCTTTTCATTTTTCTCCTCTTTAAATTTCTTTTAATAAAATATTTCGTTTACTCTATACTTTTTATTGTTATCTTTTTCTTACTAATGGTATCAGTGCAACAAACTGACAAATATGTCCATTGCCCACCTTTCCTAATTAGCCTATCTTATCTTTTTCTAATTCAAATGTCAATTTTAAAATATTAAATAGAAAACAACACATTCTCCATTTATACCTTCAAAAAGGCAACGTCTTATAATTATTAGTTATATGACTCTTTTTCATAACTTGGAGTGCTATTATTTTATTAAACAATTTCGTTTTTTATGCAAAATATTTTCCTTTTTGTTGATTTTTTTAGAAAGTGAAATTAAAGCAGGTCAAAATATTTTGTAATGAATAAAAATCTCTTAAACCATATTAAAAATTTCTTTTAAAGGCTTAGTATCGAAAAAACTAAATTTAATTTCTATTGTATAATTTGATCTGAGGCAATATCACAATATTGGAAAAACCTCGAAGCTCTCCGAAAGGCAGGAAAATTTTAATTACAAACTATTTCAGAAAAATGTTTTTCCGTAGATTAATAATAGGCTTTTGATTTAAAGGTTCGTTTGCAGTAAGGCCGATATAAAGTGAAGTTAAAGAATAAAACGTAACCCCTGAGAGGGTAGAAAATAGAAGAAAACCACTTAAAATGTATAACTGCATTTTTTCAGTATGGATGTTGGCATTTTAGGTGTTATTTATTTTGTGATATTGGTGTGCCTTCAGTCCAGACACAAGCCGTTACCCGAAAGCTTCTTGCATTTCCTTTTGGAAATGCAGTCAAGAGCTTTCTCGATTATCTCAGCGTGGAGGTGGGATTGTCCAATAATACTATTCTCGCTTACGGCCGCGACTTGAAAAGCTTTCTTGTTTATTGCCAATCACGGAAAATAAACAATATTCGTCAAATAAATCCTCCGATAATACATGAATTTACAATAAAAATGTCCCGAGAGCAGAAAATCGAAAGTTCGATAAAGCGTTGTCTCGTGGCAATAAAAATGTTCCTGCGTTTCGCAGCGTCATCAGAACTTATCGAGAATGATTTTACAGCGATTCTCGAAAGCCCCAAAGTCTGGCAAAAATTGCCATGTATATGCAGTGAGCAGCAGGTCGTGAATCTTCTCGATACTCCCAACGAAAAAGAACCTTACTATTTACGCGACAAGGCTTTACTGGAACTTCTTTATGCAACAGGCGCGCGTGCGAGCGAAGTAGCAGGCATGAAACAATCGAACCTTAATCTTGATATAGGTTACCTGCGCTGCATAGGCAAAGGCAACAAAGAAAGGATTATACCGGTCGGGAAAGTTGCTATTACGGCTATAAGGGAATATTTAAGTGAGCTTCGTCCCAAACTGGCAAATGTCCATAGTGAAGATTTTTTACTTCTTTCGCGAACAGGAAGGCCGCTGAGCCGTATTGAAATATGGAGATTGGTTAAGAAATACGCCATTCGTGCAGGTATGCCGAGGAATTTAACCGTCCATACTTTAAGGCATTGCTTCGCGACTCATTTACTATCCGGCGGAGCTGATTTAAGAAGTGTTCAGGAGATGCTTGGTCATGTTGATATTTCAACAACACAGATTTATACACATGTTGACCAGTCAAGGCTGCGAAAGATTCACAAGGAGTTTCATCCCCGGCCATGATGCTTATAATAAGAGTTTTGCAAAAATGAGAAAAGGCATATATTATTTAAGAAAATCGCTGAACGATTTTCTTAAAATAATAAGTTCTTGTTTGTATAACTCTTTTATGGATAGTATTTTATGTTTAGAAAGAAAAAATTATAAAATAAATTTTTTCTTTCCAAAGTATGCCTTTTCTCATTTTTGTAAAAGTTCAGTTATAAGCCAAAAAAATTTAAAAATCAGAAAAAATCTAATTTATAGGCTCTCAATAACTTTATAAAATGGAATCTTCAGGTAATAAACACTTTAGGGTTTCAGTATTTCCCGCAACAGGCGGGCTAAAGGTGGTTTTAATGAGTTTGCAAAGACTATTTCTTTTCATCCTGGTCCTGGCAGTTGGATGCCGGACAGTCTCAGCCGAGCGGAGTGCCCCGCGCACAACAGAAATGCTTAATCAGGAAAATCCTTCGACAGCAGCCAATCCAATAACTCCACCCGAATTAAACCAGAATAAGACTGCTGATATTGAGCAGATAGAGGTTAATAAAAATGTGCTTCGCACCAGTGCGGATGAGCAAATGCGTCTGACGGCTGCCAACCTGCTTCTTTTTGACCCGAATTCCTATGCAAGACAAGTTCTTATAGAGACACTAAACCTGACAAATAACAGCCCTGCCCGCTTGGCTGTATGTAAAGCATTGAATCAAACTCGCACCACACGTCGGGAAATACGTGATAAAGATGATTTTATCGTACCTTTATTGAATATTTTTTCTACAAAAGTCGATGAAGAAGTACGTCTTGCGTCTGAGGCAATCCTGATTTATAACTATAAAATTATAGGCCCTATGCTGGACCAGATTGTCACTGACACGACAAAGCCCGCTAAAACACGAATCAATATCATACAGGCATTTAAAAAAGTATGGGAAAAAGAAGCTATAATACGTCTATACAGACTTCTTGAGGACATTGATCCTGAAGTAGCTGCCGAAGCTGGAAATGCTATTCGTTCATTAGGTTTTAAAATAGGCACAAACAAAGCTGAGCGTGAAAAAATTATCTCTGATATACAAAACAAGGAGATTATAGAAGTCCTGAAAGAACTGCTGATAAAACAGGACACACAAATAAATCAGCAAAAGACAGATTTCGAATCTTTGAGAAAATTTGCTTTGACCATTCTCGATGATGCGTATGTCGGTATAGGTGTTGATGATACCTCGAAAGGAAAGTTTCTCAATAAATATTTAGCAGATTCACAAACATGGATTAAGTTGTGGGCGGTCGATAAGGTTCGAGGAATGAGAATGGCGACACAAACTTCAATACCCGCTGAGCTTGAACCTGTTATCATAAAACTCATATCAGACTCATCCAAAGAGATTCGTCTCAAAACAGTCGAACTAATCGGCTTGATGCAAACGATGCAAACAGTGGACCTGGCTCCGCCGCTGCTTACACAATTTGATGCTGAACAGGATGACCAGGTAAAAAATGAATTGCTTAATGTTTTGGGGATTGTCTGTTCCACTACTCATTCGGCTGAATCTAAAACAAAAATTCCTCTTGATACAAAACAGCGTGTTCTTGGCTATGCCTCAGATTTTCTTTCCAGCAATGACACGGCTAAAGCGAGAATCGGCGCGAGAGTGATGAGGAAATTACTTGAGAAACTTGATAAGGAAAGTTTACAGGAGCAGGAAATTCAAAAATATCTTGCTCAGCTTTCAAACAGATATAATAAACAAAAGGAAGATCCCAATAACGCATTAATATCAGAATTGCTTACTACAATGGTTGGTTTAGCTGCCGACAGCAGCGCGTCCAGAGAATATGCCAGGAAGAATTTCAGTTCGTTTTTTGCTGAAGCTCTTGATAATAAAAATGACCTTATCCGGGAAACAGCAATAGACGGTCTTGGTTATACCAATAAGGCAAGCGCTTTAAGCAGCCTGCGAGATCGTATTGATAAGGAACAAAGCGAAAGGGTAAGATTAAAAATCATCGAATTCGCTAAAGATGTCGGCAGCAAAGACGACCTGGACTGGTTAGCAAGAAGATTAACGCTTGGAACAAATTCTGAACCCAAACAAGCCTGGACTGCGATGACAAAGATATTCGGCAGCGTTGACATCGATGTTCTTAATTACTGGGAAACCCAATTAGTATCAGGGGAGGGTAAACACAATTTATCCGAACTCCAGCTAATTGATTTCCTGAAGATTGTTCTCGCCAAAACACCGGAAAACAATAAACCAAAATACTATGAACAGATAGCAAATCGCTATTTCAAAACAGGCCAGTATGAACAGGCAATTAATTATTTTAATTTACTTCAGACCGCCGCCGCCACTGAAGTTAAAAACAGGATTTTACCCGGTTATTTAGATTCTTGTCTGAGAATGCCGAACGAAAATCTTGCTGCCAAATTGATTATGGAATTTCTGTCCGGGAATGACTTTAATTCTGATAGTGCCGTTATATCAACTATTGACAGATATTTCAAAGATGAAAAGGTAATCACGGATAAAAACGTGATTTTAAAATCCTTAAAAGGAATAACTCTTAACAAAAAAATACCAGGCTGGCAAACAAAGCTTAAGGAATGGAGCGACCTTATTAATAAAACACAGCCTGAAAAAACCGCTACTATAAAAGATACCCCATAAATCCTAAATACATCGTGTGTATAGCTGAATCTTTGTAAAAGGTAATATTACCTTAATCTATCCGGCGCGATGTTCATAAGCCTGATAAAGCAGGTCAAGCTCTGCGGTTTTGGAATTGTATTCATTCTGAAGAGCTGTAAATTGCACCGGATTCTTATAAATATTTTCATCGCCGAATCGCTCTCGCATTTGTACCAGCTCATACTCAAGGGCGGTTATCATTTCCTCGATTTTATCAACCGAATACTTGTTAAAGCGTTTAAGCTGTTCAGGCATTTTTTGTCTCTGCTGCTTTTCCGCACTCGAAGGTCTGCGTTTTGTCGAACCGCTGGAAACAGTCTTTTGTTTCTGCTGCTGAGCTTCGCATCGCTGTCGGACTAAAGAAGCATAGTACGAATAGACCGGCTGTATATTGATAAATTCTGTCCTGCCTAAGCAGCGATTGCCAAATTCGTCTGTACCTATTACGATAAGTTTATCTATGATGCGATCCAGAAAGTAGCGGTCGTGACTTACGACAATCATTGTTCCCGAATAATCATCCAGTGCATTCTCGAGCATTTCCCTGCTTGCAATATCGAGATGGTTCGTTGGCTCGTCCATTACAAGCACATCCGGCGCCGAAAGAACCAGCTTGCAGAGCATCAGGCGATTTTTCTGTCCGCCGCTCAACTCGCCACACAGCTTGAATACGTCATCGCCCGAAAAAAGAAAAGCGCCAAGACGGTTACGAATTTTTTCAGATGACAACTCCGGATTCACACTCCATGCCTCATCGAGAACAGTTCTGTCAGGATTCAATACGTCACCATGCTGGTCAAGATAGCCGGTGCGAAGATTTTTACCCATGCGAATAGTTCCGCCAGAAGGCTCGACTTGTCCCAGCGCCAATCGCAGAAAAGTACTTTTTCCAGTTCCATTAGGGCCTGTTATGCCCAGTCGCTCGCCTTTGAGTATGTCGAAGGTCAGATTCTCGAAAAGCGTCAGGTCGCCGAATGATTTGCCGAGATTTTCACATCGCAAAATGAGATCACTTCCCGATTCATTTGGGCCGAACGAAAAATTGATTGTTTTCTGCTCTGTCGGCGTATCGAGAAAATCAGGATTTTCCTTGAGAAGTCTGTTCAGTTGTCTCTTGCGTCCTCGTGCGGTCTTGCGCATTCCTTCCTGGTCTTTGTTTCTCGCGATAAAATCCCTCGTTCGTTCAACCATTTCTACACGCCGGACATGTTCTCGCTGCTGCTGTAATTTCAAGGTTTCCTTAGTCTGGACGTATGTGCTGTAGTTTCCCTTCCAGGCCTTCGCTTTTCTTTTTTCAACTTCGATAATCTTGCAGGTAGTTTTATCCAGCAAATGTCTGTCGTGACTGATAATAACAGCCGCTCCGCTGAAATCGATGAGAAATTTTTCCAGCCATTCAGTCGCCTGTATATCAAGATGGTTTGTCGGTTCATCCAGGAGCAGCAGGTCGGCATCGAGCATTAAAACCTGTGCAAGTCCAAGACGGGATAATTGTCCGCCGCTCAGAGCGGAAGTTTTCGCATGATGCAGTTCAGCCTCGAAACCAAGGCCCGCGAGCGTCGTCTGAATTCTTGTTTCGTATGCGTAGCCTCCCGCTGCCTCGAAATCGTGACAGAGCCTGTCATACTGCGTCATCTTCGCTTTTAATTCCGAGCTGTGCAGATGTTCCATTTCGTGCGTCACATCGTGAATCTGTTTTTGAAGTTTCACAATTTGTTCGACACCCGCGTGCATTTCCTCAAGAACTGTACGTTCGCCGCTGAAAACAGCCTCCTGAGGCAGATAACCGATGCGTAGGCTTTTAGCTTTATTGACCTTTCCCATGTCAGGTGTAATCTGGCTTGTGATGAGCTTAAAAATCGTGCTTTTGCCTGTGCCGTTGGCTCCCACCATACCGACCTTTTCGTTCGGGTGAAGCTGGAGGTCCAGCTTGTCCAGAACTATTTCCGGACCAAAGCACACATGAATATCACTTAATGTTACAATAGACACTAAATTTTTGTCCTGTTATTACGTATTGCAGGAGTTATTAAAAGGCTGCTCATCTAAACAATCATATACAGCATAAAACTATATTATCGTCAAATTCACGAAGATTCAAGCCTTTCCAGAAATGACTAAACAAATCGGTTAGTATGAAATTATTTTACCAGGGCGCATGGCAGCTAAAGTGACGATAAAACAGACCTGCTGCATGTATCGCAAAAATAAATACAAGCTGCACTGCCAAATTTATTGCTAAATCAATTGCTATTGCGGAAGGTTCATTCGGATTATATTGCCTGGCGAACATCTGCAAAAGAATTGCCGCCGAAAGTAAAAGATATATGACACAATACGGTATGAAATCACGGGCTGCCTGTTTTATCAGGTAGTCGGGTCTCAACAATGTTAAATCCCTTCCTGCGGCTGCATTCATTACAGCCGCAGGCAGCAAAAATAATCCAAACATAATCAGCAAATATGAAAGCACATGATTTTCTGAAACTGTCTTTTGGAATATGAAATAGATAATAAGAGCAGGCAGGCCGACAACGATAAAAATCATAATTAGCGTATAAACCGAAAGAATGATTTTCCAGATGAAGCTGTAAAATCCGCCAAAAATTATTTCCGGGAAATTCTCCTCGTCGAAACCTGTCGAATAAATTATTTCACTGTAATACCAGAATAAAAAACCCCACGTAATCCCTCTGCAGGTATAACCGAATGGGACAGGAATATCGAATGGCCCCGCCCTGCCCGGCATAGTCATAACGAAATTCAGATTGGCAGTGAAAAAATGAAAAACAGCCGCAATCATAATAAATATTATGCCCGTGATATTCTTCGGATTGAAAAATATTTTCCAGTTGTCGATTAACACTGCACGGTAAAAGCCCGGAATCGGATCGGACATCACTTCTTTCGGCGGCTTGATTGCTTGCGCTTTTCCATAGCTTTTATCCGGTATGAAAAAACTCTGTCCGCAGGAAGTACAATGTGCGCGCTTTCCGGCGTGCTTATCGGCAAAACCGATAACAGAATTGCATTTCGGACAGTTGAACTCTATTGTCATCTTTGGATTACACTTTAATCTCGCTGCATACAGTCAACGAAAGTATTGAGATTATTAGCCCATTTTTTCGCTTCGAGCAGGTCAATCTTGTCTGCCTTGACAAGATTGGAAAGGTGCTTTTCCATGGTTATCATTTTTTCATCAGGCTTGTTTCTTGTCTTAGTCTGAAGCTGCGAATATATCTGCTCAATTTTGCCTGTCCTTATCAAATTTGCGCAGGCATAATTATTGTTGAGAATTTCCATCGCCACGATTCTGCCGTCACCGGATTTTTTTGGTATGAGCTTCTGGCTGATGATATATGCCAGGCCGAGTGAAAGCTGGTTCTGCACTTCGGACTGCCTTCCTTCAGGAAAATAATCGAGAATACGTGTCACTGTGCCTGTCGTGTCTCTCGTATGCAGAGTGGAGAAAACAAGATGTCCCGTCTCTGCGGCCATGAGTGTCATCGATATTGTTTCGGCATCTCGCATCTCGCCGACAAAGATTACATCAGGGTCCTGCCGGAGCATTTCTTTCAGCCCGCCGTGAAAAGAAGAGACGTCCCTGCCGATTTCGCGCTGTGATATGATGGAATAATGCTGCGGGAAAATATATTCGATTGGGTCTTCTACGGTCATAATTCTGCATGCACTGTTCTGACTGATTTTATGAATAAGCGCAGCGATAGTAGTCGATTTTCCCGCGCCTGTAATACCTGTCATAAGGACAAGGCCATGCTTGCGCGCAACTATGTCTTCCCATATGTTATTTGGGAATCCGATGTCTTCGATTTTCGGAATATCGAGCGAAAGCGCCCTGATAGCCGCGGCCAGGCCATCGTTTTCCATAAACACATTTATCCGGAACTGGAGCGAGCCCATCCGGTAGGAGCAGTCAACGCTGTGGTGTGCCTGGAATTTCTGCATATTACCGCTGCTCAGGAATGGGAAAATCAGTTTTTTCGCCATATCCTCTGTTACATTCGGCCCCTTCATCTTGACCAGGTCGCCGTCGATGCGATAGGCAGGAGGTGCGCCGACTTTCAGGTGTAAATCCGAGACCCGAAGTGCGCCCCGTTTCTCAAAATAGTCCAGCATATCCAGCAGACTGAGCATTCCATGCTCGGCGGTTGGATATACCTTCTCTGTGGCCGGAAATTCGTTCGGCATATTTGCCTCCAAATAAAAATAAGTCGCTCCCGGAAGGCTTGTTGTTAATATAAAAAAACAAAAATTTAGAAACTTTTCCGGAAAATCTTGGTTTATAGTATATCCCGATGGAATTAGTGATGCAAAAGAATTCTCGAACACAGTTTTATAAAGGTGTTTTGAATAAATTTCTTTTATTTTTCGCTCATTTCCTTAATCTTCTCATTCAGTTGGTCTAATGAAAATCCTTCAGCTTTTATAATATGTTCTTTATCAGTCAGAATCAACCACGGCAGCGCTTGCACTCCCCAGTCGTAACGTATTTTCTCTTCATATTCTTTAATCATTCCGACATGAAGTGAAATATTATTTTCTTTGAGCCATTTGTCGAGATATTCCTGCTCAACTTTTGATGTATGAATTGCAATAATTTCAATATCTTTTGCTTTCAGCTCTTTTGCCTTTTTACTTAATTCTAAAATTGCATTCCTTGACGGCCGCTGCTCTATATCAAAAAAGCAGATTATTATTATTTTATGGTCTATTTGCTTGGGATCGAAATCAACTATGAGTTGTTTCAAATCAGGCAAAGCTTTGCTTGTAAGTTTGTTATAGATATAACGCAAAGATTCCGTTTGTGATTCATCACCAGCGATATATGCAGCTACACGTCCTGGATTTGTTACCCAGTCATAAACCTTGGACCCTTTCGGCAGCGGGCCGCGTAATATATTTATGGTTGTCTCCAAAAGCTCTTTGTTGACTTCCGGCTTATAGCCCAGAATTTCCATTATTATTTGGGTTCCGATATTTGCTCGCTGTGCCAGTAAGTGACCATCAAATTTTTTAATGCCTGTGGTGTCTATACTGAAACTTGCGTTTTTTAATTCATATGATGCTGAGCGAACGAGACAATCAGCATTAGGGTCAACAACCATCTGCCATGTTAGTGCTATCCCATTGTGAGAAAATCCGCTCGCGCTAAAACTGATAAGTCCGTCTTCGGTTTTGTGCATTCCAATAACCTTACTCAAGTACTGAGAAAAACCCCTGCCGGTAGCTAATATAGGGTACCAGAAATATGAGTATCTCTGCATATCGTCAGGACGATAGAAATCAAACGAGGGAGTAGCTGCGTCAAATTCAGTGGTTTCTCCATCCGGACTAATGTGAATGCCTTTAAGTTCTCTTGTGTAGCCCTGGAAATCAGGTTCTAATAAGCTTCTCTCGCGGGTAGGTCTCCATACTACAAGTGTTCCATCAGGATTGAGATCCATTGCTGACACATTTTGATAAACAGGCATCTCCGTATAAGATATTTCACGATCAACCGCTATAGTTCTTTTGTTTAATACAATGGTAATTTCTTCTATTTTATCCCCACGCTCGGCCTGCATCCTGGATTTTACAGAGCTTTTAGTCTTTACAACGATTGTTGATGACTGCATGAAGGCTTCATCAAACGAGCGCATCCTGCTGATTATGTCATCTTTTATTACGGGAGAACCTTCTCCGATTTTCTCATCAAGCTCATTTATCGAAAATCCTTCAGCCTTAACGATATGGTTTTTATCAGTTAGAATCAACCACGGCAGAGCCTTTACGCCCCAGTTGAAACGGGTTTGCTCTTCATCGCTTTCATTAATAATTCCAACCTGAAATGAGATATTATTTTCTTTAATCCAATTATCCAGTTCGTCTTGTTCAACCTTTGCTGCTTGAATTGCAATAATTTCTATATCTTTCGATTTAAGTTCTCTTGCCTTTTTACTGAGTTCTAAAACACAATTCCTTGACGGCCGCTGTTCCATATCAAAAAAGCAAACAAGAAGCGACTTATCTTTAATTGAGGTATGAGCAAGATCAATCTTGATGTTATTAAAGTCCGGCAGGGATTCGCCAGGAAGTAAATATCCCGGTTTTTTGATTTTTACCTGCACATGCGTCTTTTGTCCCATCTGCATAGAAACATTCTGAAAAGTAATCCAGTAATCATATGATCTTGCCTGAAATTCAAGATGATCAACCATATTCTTATTGATATTTTTAAAGTAATGTATATACCTTACCAAGTCGCCGCTTTTTCCTCCTTCGTCACCATATGAGATATACTGATTACCATCACGATCAAATAAAACAAGTCTCGTAGCTTGATCTGCTATTGTTTGTGTTACTTCTGCTATGATATCTGATCCTTTTTGCTCTGGACAGCGCATAATAGCGCCGTGAGAACTTGGATAAAAATAATCATAGGGCGTCCCTTCGGGCGAGAAAGGCCATTCTTCTAAGATATTCCATTTCCCAGAAGCCACAGCCAATTTTATATCTGCGTTTTTTTGATCACCTAATCGTAAGACAAATCTGTGCAGACTATTGCTTTGAAATCCCTGCCCCTTATCTATTTCTCTTGTTGGCTCAACTGTCAAATCGTCATCCCACGGCCCGACAGCCTTAAAGCTACAATCCGCTTTCCCCTCTATATTAAACAAAAATAAATAGGAATCTGACCAACTACAAACATCCAATCTTTTATCTGGTGCTGTTTCTAACTGCCGGCCGTCTGGTCGCCACCATGGACCAGATTCGCTTTTTGTTCGCTGTGGGTTGCTTGCACTATAGGATCTGAGCCCAATTAATTCGATAGATATTCCTTTTGGTAATGCTGCAATTGCTTTTTTAGTGTTTCCTTCTACCGCTCCATACGCCGAATTACATAAAAAGCAAATCATAATTAAAATGCAGTTTCTCATTAGATTTAACCTCCACTTTCTATTTTAATTTTTGATCAAGTTCCGCCAGACTAAATCCTTCGGCTGTAACGATATGTTGTTTATCAGTCAGAATCAGCCACGGCAAAGCTTTTACGCCCCAGTTGAAGCGTGTTTGTTCTGAATCAGCTTCGATAAAACCCATAGGAATATTAATATTGTATTCTTTAATCCAATCATTGAAGTTATTCTTGTCTGTTTTTGAAGCCTGAATTGCAATTACAGTAATGTCTTTGACTTTTAGTTCTTCTACCTTCTTATTTAGTTCCTGAATACAATTTCTTGATGGTCGTTGCTCAATATCGAAAAAGCATATGAGTATTTTTTTATTTTTCTCTATTGACGACAATTCAACATTAATGGCTTTTAGTTCGGGCAACTCTTTCTGCAATAAAGAAATACCTTGATCAGAAGAATCCGCTATATTAGAACGCCATGGTGTCACTACAATCTTTATATCTTTTGCGCCTCCAAAAACACTTGCATTTCCATACATACGTCCCGGATTTGGTGTGTTTGCAGCAACTTGCAAACTTCCGGTACAAATCCCGTTTAGGATAAATTTTCCATCAGCATCGGTTATGGTATCTCGAAAAGGCTGCTCTGAACCTGCACACGTTACCATTGTACCGATCATCGGCTTGCCATCCGAATCAACAACTATACCGGAAATTGAAAGATTTGCGGTTTTCAAAATCACCCTGCCTAAATCTACACCTTTTTCTCCTTCCTGACTTGTATATATCGTTTGACTATATCGGCCATAGCCATCAGCAGTTATTTCTATTGAATAAGGAAAACCAGGAGGAAGTGCTCTTATTTCAAAATTGCCATCAGAAGTTTTCTCCATAAATTCACTGGAAATACGGTCTTCATCTAACGCTCGCAAATGCACTGAAATTTCAGCGTTCGGAATCGCTCTGCTATTTACATCAACAACTATACCGGAAAAAATAATACCCGAAGATAATTTTATATCCAGATTACCTGAAGAATTATCAAGTTCAGTTGCTGCAGCAAGATTACGTTCCTTATGCCTGGCAATTAGATATATGATACCAGACTCCGGATCTAAAGGTCTTTTGGATTTTAGATTAAATTCACCTTTGGTATTAGTTAAGATTGTCTCTGTCACAGAAGGATCTGTTGAAATCATGGCATTAGGAACCGGTTTGCCTTCCTGATCATGAACCACTCCTGTTATGCCATGAGGACGAGACAGTCTGTCTGCCTTGATGGTTATGTTCGTTGTTGTACCAGACACAGCCTCAATATAGGTATTTGGAAAGCCGCCATTTCTGAGAAGGTAACGATCGGTTTGAAGTCCCCCGATTTTGAATGATCCATCATCGTTAGTAGTATGAACGAATCGGTAGTAAAACAAACCTGAAGAAGTTGCAACGACCGCAAATTTAGTTCCTGCAATTCCTTCACCTGTATCTGGATCAGTTATTTTGCCTTCTATTCGTGCTTCATTGGGCAGAACGACTTTTATATCTGTTTGTCCAGACTTAAATGCAAACTTCGAAGTTTCTGATTGATAAGTATATATTATGGCTTTACCCGGATAAGTGACAAGAAGGTCAACATTTACATCTACAGGGAGGTTGTTAAAGAAAAACCTGCCCTGATTATCGGTTTGTGTGCCGAGCTCATTAAACGGTGAAATACCGGGCAGCCATTGACCTTTTTGTTCACCATTTATTTCTATATTTCGAGAGAGATTCGCACGAACTTCAGCGCTGGTAATAGGCTGGTCTGCCTGATCTACAATTACTCCTTCGAGTTTCGCAGGTTTACCAAGCTTAATATCTGAAATTAAATCTTCTCGCATCGACCATACAGTCCAGCCCAGAGAATAGCCCTGTTTGGCCGCAACAACTTTACATTCATAAAACGTGCCGCCTTCAGGTTTGGCCTGGACTTTGAAAAGGAAAGTTCCGTTTTCTTCGGTTATTGTTTCATCTACTTTGCGTAGCATGAAATTCCCGGCTATACCGTCAAATTCCATTTCATATACAGTAACTTTGGCTGCGACAAGAGGATCACCTTCAGAGTCAACAACCTTACCTTTGCAAGTGATTTGTTGAGCGTTATGCGCATATGTCGGACTAATAAAAAACGATAGTATTACGGCCCGAATGATTGCCTTTCTTATATACATAATTATTCTCCATGGTTTCTTATTATTTTATTTTTTCATCCAGCTCATTTATCGAAAATCCTTCGACTTGAACGATATGTTGTTTATCAGTCAGAATCAGCCATGGCAAAGCTTTTACGCCCCAGTTGAATCGAGTATCTTCTGAATCAGTTTCTATGAAACCCATAGGAATATTAATATTGTATTCTTTAATCCAATCGTTGAAGCTATTCTTATCTGTCTTCGAGGCCTGAATTGCAATTACGGTAATGTCTTTGGTTTTCAGCTCTTCTACTTTCTTATTTAATTCCAGAATACAGTTTCTCGATGGCCGCTGTTCCATGTCCCAGAAACAAATAAGAACCGGCTCGTCTTGCATATCCGCCTGCTTCAGACTGATATTAAAATCGTTTATATCAGGCAAGGTTTTACCAATTAGTGAAGGAGTGAATGCTTCTTTATTTATAACCTGAAGCTCCAATGCCCCAAGATTGAGAGGCTCATCACTTCTGCCTCCGGGCATCTCAGAAATTGTGAATGCCTGAGTCACCATACCAATTCTGTCACCGATAGGAATCCTCGGGTCTTGAGGAGGACCGGAAGCATAAATATTAAGAGTGTAGGAACCTTCAGGGACATCATCGATACAAAAAGAGCCGTCACTTTCTGTCTTAAAGCTCATTTGAGTATAAGGATTATTGGGAGAGATGATACTCAAATGTGAGCTGAATTCTTGTATATCAACCTTACCTTTAATATAATCAGGGATATTTACCTTTCCTTTTACAGAGCGGCCGGTTCCGCCTATTGTTACTTCAAGTGTCTTACCCGGTATGATTTCAACACGTTTGCAGTGACTGTAAGTATAAGAACGCTCAGTAAGTCTAACCTTGCGGCAGACTAATGCTTGTCCCGGTATGACACGCTCGAAAGCAAATTTCCCGTTTTCGTCCGTAATTGTTTCATAATTACTATAATAATTTATGCCATTCTGTTGAGTATCGCTTTCATATCTCAATAATACTTCCTTGTTTTTGCCAGGCTCTTTTCCGACTAAAAGTTTGCCGTCTATTTTTGACCAAGGCTTTAAAGTCAGTTCCGGGGAAGCGGCTAATTCATCGTTCGATATTTCCAAAAAGCCGTCGTCATGCAATATTACAAGAATGAAATGGTCGCTTTGTGGAGGGAAAGAGAATTTACCGTCCTGTTTGACTTCGACGTATTGATAATCACGTCTCTGCTGCATACGTCCATTATTCATGCTCAGGCTTTGACCCGGCGTGCATAGAATAACTTCCGCGCCTTCAGCAATCCTGCCGTCGGGCAGTTTTACAATACCTGACGGTCCCGTTCCCTTTTCCAGCTTGAAATCACAGGTAATATCGATTTCATTATCTTTTAAAGGTTGAGAAATTCCCGGTTTGTAACCATCGGCTTCAATCCGGACAAGATGAGCGTCACGTGGCTCTGAGAATGTCACCTCATATCGACCCTGCTTGAATGTTTTTACACTGTCGCGCTGCCAGTAAATAGGCTGCCCATTTCCCCAGTCTATACCGCTTAAAAGCCTGAAATCCAGTATGGGCTGCCCTGTATTAGCGTCAACTACAGTGCCGTGTACTTTTAGCACAGGATACATAGTAATCACATAATCTTCATCTGAAGCAGTCATACTTTGATGTCGAATGCTCATATAATTCATCTTGCCCATATCGATAAGCACTTCATCGGAAGGAGCGGTGCGCCACTGGAACCTGCCGTCAGCATTTGTATCAATCCGCCATTCGAGGGAGCGATGTCCCCGCCATGTATCAGCAGCAACAAATGCACCAGCTACAGGATTGCCGTTCGGGTCAACAATTCGACCTTTAATTATATGGCCGCGTTCAAGACGAAATTCTATCGGGTCCATGTCTTTAGTAACAATAATTTGCTTCAAATCAGGGGCATGTCCAAAAGCCTGAACCGTTAGTATCATCTCACCCGGTTTGGCATTGTTAAAAATAAAGTTACCTTCGGCATCGGCCCTTGTTTGTGGATATTCCGAACCAAAGCGGTCTGAACCCTGTGAAATCGTAGCGCTCCTGATAGGCTGACCTTCAGCATCTAATACCCGGCCCTTAACGACCAGACCTTTTTTCATCACCATCACTCCCGTCATGTCTCTGAGCTTTTCCATGGGCGGCTTGGGAGTTTGCCCAAACATATCATCATTGGTATAATCAGGATGCGCAAGGCGAATCCAGATGTCATCGAGTTTGGCCGGCACATAATCACATTTCCAAATACCGTTGGCATCCGTTTTTAATTCAATATCATAAATCGCAACACGCTCGATACCTCCTTCTCCTTCGCTGGGTATTAATATAAACACACTTGCTCCGCTGACAGGATTGCCCTTTTCATCTTGTATTATCCCTCCTATTGTTGTCCCCTGTTCAAGGGCAAGAGTATATTCATTTGGAATTTCTTTAACCGGACTTGATTCGCCCCATCCAACCCGAACGGGTACATAACCTTTTTTTGAAGTTTCAATCCTGAAAACATAAGGCAGCGGCTGATTGATTTCGATTCGGCATTTACCGTTTGCATCTGTTTTGTTTTGGCTCCTTCTTTCTCCACCTGTTCTTTGATAACTTCTGATAGTAAGGGACACATCCGGAACAGGCTCTTTTGTGACTTTATCAATTACAAGAAGCTCCAGAACCTTTTGATTTGCAGCAACAGTATTTGCCTGGGATTCTTGTCCGATACTTTTTGATACATTCACTGATGTAAAAAAACAGGCAAAAATAAGCACGATGATACCATACTTTAGAAAATGACTTTGACCATTCATTTGAAGCTCCTTTCAGCTTTTATATATTTTGAATAAGTTCCTATTATTTTTCGCTTACCTCTTTATTTTTTCATCAAGTTCATTTAACGAAAATCCTTCTGCCATAACAATATGCTCTTTATCAGTCAGAATCAGCCACGGCAGAGCCTTTACGCCCCAGTTGAAAATTGTTTGTTCTTCACCTGTCCCGAGCGAAGTCGAGGGATTGGCTTTAATCATTCCGACAGGAAAATCTATGCTATTTTCTTTGAGCCATTTGTCGAGATATTCCTGCTCAATTGTCGAAGCTTGAATTGCTATAATTTCAATATCTTTTGACTTAAGCTCATTTGCGTTTTTATTTAATTCTAAAATGCTACTCCTCGATGGTCGTTGCTCAATATCAAAAAAACAGACAAGTACGATTTTATTGCTAATGTCAGGTTGAGATTCGATTTGAAAATATTTAAGTTCGGGTAAAGGTTTTCCCACCAGTGAAATAGATTGTAATAAAAGTGTACTATGATCATTAATTG
>JAFGEF010000008.1 GCA_016931715.1 Sedimentisphaerales bacterium | reverse complement strand
GGATGATTTGCATCCGTGCTGCTGCTTAACCACATACCAGCGCTGTTAGCGTGCTCATCAGGATGATTGGGGTCAAGCCCGTTCTCGTTGATGGTATCGTTCGGGTCGTTATTTTTTATGCTGCTTATTGCAGTTGCAGTTATGTTTTCTGCAGGAAGCTTCAAAGCATAAGGTTCTACTGTGAATTGCCATACCAGTCCTTTGTACGAACCCGGGCTTGATGGAGCGTTGACTTCATCGACTCTCCAGTAATAAGTTACGCCGAATTCGAGAGTACCCGGATCGAAGTTATTTACGTCCAGACCTTCAGCTACAGAAACACCCAGAGGCACTGCTACCGTTGCCTGATTAACATCGTTGAAGTCAATTCCTATAAACACATTATGTGTACCACCTTGAGCAGCAAATTCTCCTGGTGTCCAACTCAGAACAACGTCTCTGGTGATGTCCTGTGCACTTTCTGAAGGCGTTGGATTCCCAGCAGTTCCACGTGACGTTAAATCCATCATAGAATCATGAATCTCTGCTGCACTAAGCGCCGTGTCATAAATCCGTACATCATCAATCCAGCCATCCCAGAAACGCACTGTATTTCCCGAATTGCCGCCTATCCATAGATTAGTAGAAGGGGTGGTGGAAGGTGTACCGGTAGCAGCAAATGTGTTATCCACATTACCATCCACATATAGAATCAAATTTGCATGGTCATATACTCCTGCAAAATGGTGCCACTCGCCATCATTTACAGGTATGTTCCCAACCACATAGGCTACGCCACCGACTCCATTGACGCCCCAGACCATGGTGTTGGTGGTGCTCCACCGCTGTAATCTCCATGTGGCGCTGCCCTTGGTGACCAAGGGATCATAACCGGCGGAAAGCCATAAATTGACTTTGGCCCAGCACATTACAGTCATGTTGGAGGTAATAGCGAACTTATCAGGATTCCCGCAATCCACATACTTGCCGTACCCGAGTCTAAGGCACTGACCAAAACCACTTGGGCCGCTCTCATAAGTTGGGCCACCCACCAAGGTTCCATCAGCAGGATTAAAGCCGGACACATCTTTGGTGCTACTCTCGAGCGTGTAGTGGGCAACAAGCCTGGCTTGTGTACTGACAGCTAACAACAAAAGAATGGCATAAAGAAAGACTAATTTTCTAAACATAATTATACTCCTTCCCAAAAACAATCGATTCAATTCAATATTTTATGCAAACATTTAACTGTTTTTTAAAATTATCAAAAATCCATCTGCAAGAAAATATATTTCTGAACCGTAATTCACCTCTATCCAAAAAGCAAAAACAGCCAATGTGGTAAAACTCATAGATCGAGAAAGACCGCAACAATTAATAAAACTCCCTTTTCCGAACTGTCTAAAAAACAAAAGCTATTTTTATTTCATTTTCAGGCACCAATTTCCATAGATAATATATGTCTATATCAATTGATTGTGAGCATAAAGCGTTCGATACGGAGACAAACACTCAGATATTTATTATAACAGATTCTTTCTTATTGTCAAAAAATTTATCAATCTCTATTAATAAATAGTTTCGGTCACAACCTTGTTTCAGGTTTATCCATAACGAAAGTGAAGGTATTGAGCTCCGAAATCTTTGATAGTTGCAATAGGGCTAAGGCGTATACAAGCTGGAAGCCAGAATCGCTGCATGCGTTAATAGGTGAGTGTGACAGCGGCGTGCCGGAGTCAAAGTCCATGGCAGGTAATTTAACTGTTCACATCGGAACGTGGGAGAGCCATATCGTCCCTTATGGAAGTTTCCAACAAGCTGAAGAGGCAAGGCGGAAGTATGACGATATGGCAGTCGGACTAATCCATATTAGAGGTGTAAATGAGGCAATGCCCATTGAGTCCTTTTACTACGGGGCACTCGAAGGGATTAGCAGTAAAACGCAGAGAGATGAGCAGCGTATGCCATATACTGAGATGGATAACATAACGCCTGCAAGATTGCTCTCCTATCTCAACAAGCAATGTTATTGTCGCCTGTTTAGTGAGTTTTACTGAAGAGCCGGATGCTCGAATTAGGCAAGTCCGGTTCTGTGAGAGGTGTGAAGTTCTTTTACAAGGCAGAATATTGTGACACTCTCCAATCGAAAGAGGGGAGAAACGGGGAATACAAAGCATGCCTAAATAAGAGAGCTTCGCGCCTACTCGACGAATTTGCGAGCCCCAAGTAGGCCTATTTCGGGATCTCATTATATGAGAATCGATCCTGATTTACTAATAATATCTTTCAATACTGCCTTAGATATAAAGCTTATCTTGTAATGTATCGTTGCTTGCACAATCACCATAATTAAGATATAATTGCCTTGTTTTCCAGAAATAAATAGAAGTTTTTATATATACAAAGAGGTCCATCCGCACCTTATAGCTTATCACCACCAGTTTTGGACCAAAGAACGTCAAGCATTTGCTTTTAGAGAAGCGGTATGGCTGATGTAACACACATTCTGAATGCAATTGAGCAAGGTGACCCCCAAGCCGTAGAGGAGCTACTGCCGCTGGTCTATGATGAATTGCGACACTTAGCTGCTCAGAAGATGTCGCAGGAACCACCCGGACAGACACTTCAGGCAACTGCATTAGTTCATGAGGCTTATATCAGACTTGTAGAAGTAAAAGACCAGTGTTGGCACAACCGCAACCATTTCTTTATGGCTGCTGCTGAAGCAATGAGAAGGATATTGGTGGAGAGAGCTCGTCGAAAAAAGTGCCTCAAACAGGGAGGAACTCGACAGAAAATCGAACTATCTGAAGCAAATCTGATCACTGAAAGTTCTTCAGATGATCTTCTTGCACTTGATGAAGCTTTACACAGACTCTCAACAGAAGAACCTTCCATAGCCGACCTTGTGAAGCTTCGATATTTTGGAGGATTAACTATCGATCAAGTCGCAGAAATTCAGGGAATCTCAAGACGTGCAGCTATTGACCATTGGATCTATGCTCGTTCCTGGCTGGCAAGAGAGATAAAAATGAACGGTGAAACAAAACCGGAATAGTCTCGATTCTGGTAAATTTAACTACTGGAATGTTTGAAATTATCTAATAAATGGCATTTTTGAACAATTTTTGAATAAATTGAAAATTTTTTAAATTTTTTACATTTTTTTCTGCCCTATTTTGCCACAGATTTCGCACTTTATATTGGAGTAACAATTATGCCAAACAATACAACTGACAATAATAGAAGAGAAAAGATCAGGTTGCTCTTCACCGAGGCCTATAAAAAGAATACCCCACAGGAAATTACTCAATATCTTAACGAAACCTGTGGCTCAGATGCTGAGCTGAGGAAAGAATTGGAATCACTTCTTGAAGCTTATGAAAAGTATGGTGATTTTCTCGAAAATTCACCAATCATTACTGACACTATACAAGAAGATTCTACCATTTCCGAAGGCCCTGGCACTATCATCGGTCGGTATAAACTTTTAGAGAAGATTGGCGAAGGCGGTATGGCTGTAGTCTATATGGCCGAGCAGACCGAGCCTATTCATCGCAAGGTAGCACTTAAGATTATCAAGCTTGGCATGGATACAAAGCAGGTAATCGCCCGTTTTGAGGCGGAAAGGCAGGCTCTTGCCCTTCTGGACCATCCAAATATTGCCAAAGTATTAGATGCAGGGTCAACAGATACCGGCAGGCCTTACTTTGTTATGGAACTGGTCAAAGGTGTTTCTATTACTGAATACTGCGACAAGAACAACTTCAGTACAAAGGAACGATTAGAGTTGTTTATTCAGGTCTGTAATGCCGTTCAGCATGCTCATACCAAGGGTATTATCCATCGAGATATCAAACCTTCGAATATCATGGTAACGATGCACGATGGCAAAGCTACTGTAAAAGTTATTGATTTTGGAATTGCCAAGGCTATAAATCAGAGGTTAACAGAAAAAACCTTGTTTACCCGTTATGCCCATATTATTGGCACGCCTGCCTATATGAGTCCGGAGCAGGCCCAGATGAGCGATATAGATATCGATATTCGCACAGACATTTATTCGCTCGGAGTGCTGCTCTATGAGCTGCTTACCGGAACTACTCCTTTCAGTGAAGAAGAGCTTCGCAAGGCCGGCTATCTTGAGATGCAGCGAGTCATTATAGAGCAGGAGCCTATCAAACCATCCACTAAACTAACAAGTCTTGGTAAGACCTTGACTGAAGTTGCCAAGCATCGTAATTCCACACCCAATCTACTAACCAAAGCAGTTCGCGGCGATCTCGACTGGATTGTGATGAAGTCGCTAGAGAAAGACCGCGTGCAACGATATGTTACAGCCGCCGAGTTTGCTGCAGATATAAACCGGCAAATAAGGCATGAACCTGTTCATGCAGCAGCACCCAGTACTTTGTATAAGATGCGGAAGTTTGTTAGACGCCATCGTATTGGTGTATCGATTGCAGGACTGTTCAGTTTGGTGATATTAATCATCCTATTAACATTATCTACGAGTACCGTAATGATTTTTAGGGAACAGCGTAGGACACAAGCCGCATTAGAAAGTGAGAAGAAAGCACTATTACAGGAAACACAGGCTCGTATTGAAGCGGAGCGACAAACGAAGATTGCACAGACGGTAGCTGATTTTCTTAATAATGATCTTCTCGCTTCGGTCGATCCGGCTTGGGCCAGAGGCCGGGAGGTTACAGTCCGAGAGATAATGGATATTGCCTCATACAATATAGAGGGTAGGTTTAAAGATGAACCACTAATTGAAGCCTCAATTCATCTGACCTTGGGCAATACATACACGAAGCTTGGCGAATATGAAGAAGCAGCACGACATTTGGAGCGTGCTCGTCGATTACATGAGGAGAATCTTCAACAAGATGATCCTGAGGGATTTCGATCAATGAAGGAGCTTGGTTGGTTGTATATTAATCAAGGAAGATATAAAGAGGCTGAATCTTTGCTTGTTAAAGTCATGGAAATAAGCGAACGCGTACTTGGAAAAGAAAATTGGAGAACTCTTATTTATATGAACGACCTTGCGGTTCTGTTTGAACAACAGGGGCTGTATGAGAAGGCTGAGCCGTTGTACCTGCAAACGCTTGAAATTCAGAAGCGTGTTCTCGATGAAGAAAATCTTGGTACTCTTAACACGATGAATAATCTTGCTTTATTGTACGATAAACAGGGTCGATATGATGAGGCAGAAGTATTATATCAAAGGACAATTAAAGGTAAGACAAGTCTATTTGGTGAAGACCATCCTGATACTCTACGTACCATGAACAACCTGGCGATTCTTTTTAGAGAACAGAATAGATTCCAGGAAGCAGAATTGTTGGAGAAAAAGATATTAGATATTAGAATACGTGTACTTAGTCAAGACCATCCGGATACTTTAGGTACCATGAACAATCTCGCTCTTCTATATCATGAGCAAGGTCGAGACGAAGAAGCTGAGACATTGTACATTGAGACTCTTGAACTTAAGAAACGTGTACTTGGCGGAGAGAATCCGTCTACATTGAACACTCAACACAATCTTGCTGTTCTATATAAAGATCTAAAAAGGTATAAGGAGGCGGAGCCATTGTTTCAAAAAACAGTGGAAGTCAGGGAACGTGTATTGAGACAGGGACATCCTGATACAATTAAAACTCTGAGGTTTTTGTTCGAACTATATGATGACTGGGGCAAATCTGAAGAGGCCAAGAAGTGGCGTACCAAGTTCTCTCAAATGATCAATGAAGAGTTGTTTGATAAACCAGCCCCTGTTTTCACACTGCGAGATTTAAATGGTCAACAGATCAACCTTTCTGATTTTATAGGTATGGTCGTATTGTTGAATTTCTGGGACATTTCATGTCCTCCATGTGTGGAAGAAATATCACAATTAGAGATACTTTACAAAAATTATAAGGAACAGGATTTAGTTATCATAGGATTAAACGATGAGCCTGATCATAACAGGATCAGGCAGTTCGCTCAAGACAACATATCTTATACTGTGCTAATTAATGCAGAAAGGCAATTTATTGAATATGGCGCCGCAATTGTGCCCGTCTGTTATTATATTGATAGAGAAGGAATAGTGCGCTATCAGGATGTCGGCTTCAGCAAAGGTATGGGAAAAGATATTGAGGCCAGGATAAAGGGATTGCTCAATCCCAAATCTAAGAAGGAGCCCTCTATGGAATAATTGGATGAGTAAGTTTCAAAAAAAGCAGCCGATGAGTCCTAAGCGACCAAGCAAAACACTCACCGGCCGGACCTGATCCGGGCGATTGGTTTGCGCACCCGAGAAAAGGCACCATCATTATATCGCAAACCAGACAATAAAACAAGAATTGGAGGTATACAATTATGAAGACGGAAAGAAAACTCATGGCTCTGGTATGTATCATTGTCATAACAGGCGCAATCGGCTCTGCGAAGGCTGACTTTACGCTTGGTGAGCCGGTAAACTTAGGACCACTCATCAACAGTGCGGCGTGGGACAATGCATCACTACTCTCGCAGGACGTTCTCTGTATGTATTTCCAGAGCGGGGGCGGCGTATACATGGCGACACGCGACACGAAATACGATTCATGGAGCACAGTGGTCAATCTCGGAGTTCCGACAGTAGTGAATGACCTTTGTACAATTCTCAAGCCTTTCCCGATCATGACGGGTTGGATGACCGGCGACGGTTTAGAGGTGTACTGTGGTTGGAATTACGATCTCTGGATGATGAAGCGGCCGGCAGTAGGCGCTGATTGGAGTGCGCCTCTAAACATAGGTTCTCCCGTGAATACCTCGTGGGACGAGATCTGGTCGACAATCTCATCTGATGGACTGGAACTCTATTTCTCGGGATATAGGAGCGGATCTGCTTATGTTCGCCCAGGCGGGCAGGGAGATGCAGACCTGTGGGTGACCAAACGCACGACCAGGAATGACCCCTGGGGAACACCTGTGAATCTGGGTGCTATAGTGAACAGTTCCTCTCAGGATGCTCGACCGTACCTATCCGCCGACGGTTTGGCGCTCTTCTTTGACTCCCAGCGACCGGGCGGTTGCGGTAGTGGCGACCTGTATGTGACTAGGCGGGCAACACGCACCAGCCCCTGGGGGCTGCCGATGAATCTCGGTCCCACTGTTAACAGCGTTTTCTTCGATGAAGGAGTGAGTGTATCACCAGATGGATCCGCCATCCGCTGGGATTGTGCCCGGCTTGGCGGCTATGGATCGAACGATATCTGGCAAGCGTCCATCACGCCAATCTTCGACTTAAATGGTGACGGCAAGGTCGATTCTGGAGACATGACCACTCTGGTGAATAATTGGGGCAAGAGCACATCGCTGTGCGATATCGGCCCATTCGCCTGGGGAGACGGCATTGTGGACGAGAAGGACCTGGCGGTCTTGATGGAGTTTACTGCCGGCCCAGCCCAGTGTGAATTGGACATTCCCCGCGATGTGATTCTGAACTGGATGTCCACGCCGCTCGCCCAAGCCTATGATGTGTACTTCGGCACATCACGAGAAGCAGTCGAAGACGCAAACCGGGACGAGCCGCTGGGCGTGCTGGTCAGTCAGGATCAGTTGCCTACTACCTACGACCCCCCGGGGCTTCTGGAATTCAATCAGTCTTACTTCTGGCGAATCGATGTGATTGACTCCTCGTCAGAGTCCCCCATCTACAAAGGACTTGTTCTCGAATTCACAACTGAACTATCAGCATATCCAATCCAGAACATCACTGCTATAGCATCCAGTTATGATCGAGGCAAAGGGCCGGAGAACACTATCAATAGCTCCGGACTTACCAACGATTTGCATGGGACCGATACCACGACAATGTGGCTCAGCGGCACGAGCGGACCGACACCCGCATGGATCCAGTACAGTTTCGACACGGTGTACAGGATAGATCAACTGTGGGTCTGGAACTACAACTATGAGTTCGAGTCGATGCTCGGCCTGGGGGCTAAAGACATCACAGTGCAATATTCGACCGACGGAAACGAGTGGACAACATTGGGCGATTTCGTGCTGAACCAGGCGCTCGGATCGGATGGGTATGACCATAACACGACGATTTCTTTTGGCGGCATAACAGCCCAACAGGTCAAGATTATCATAAACTCCAGTTGGTCCGGGCAGAATCGCTATGGTCTGAGCGAAGTCCGGTTCTTCTATATCCCTACCTGCGCGAGCAGGCCGCAACCAAAGTCTGGTCAAACCGGCGTAAGTGTGGACACAACCCTAAGCTGGCTGGCAAGCCGGGAAGCTTCATCGCACCGAGTCTATTTCGGTACCGATGAACAAGCGGTGGCTGATTGCACAATCCCGAATTCCACAGTCAATCAGGCAGCCTTCGATCCCGGACCGCTGGATCTGGGCATGAGCTACTATTGGTGTGTTGATGAGGTCAACGAGGTTGAATCTTCCATGATCTGGCCCGGGGACCTCTGGAACTTCTCCACGTGTGACTGTCTCATCGTCGATAACATGGAAAGCTATGACGATGCCGCCAATACCGTCTTCAACACTTGGATTGATGCTTTGATTGACCCCGCCAAAGGCGGCTCCCAGATCGGCAAAGATTACCCACCGTACATGGAAAGGACGATCACCCATGCCGGCAGGCAATCCATGCCGTTCATCTACGACAACACAACCTTCAGCTACTCAGAGGCCACTCGGACGTTTGAGCCCGCACAGGATTGGACGGCAGGAGGTATCAAGACTCTAGTACTATACTTCCGTGGAGATTCAACCAACGCAGCCGGACAACTGTTCGTGAAGATTAATGGTATGAGGGTAGATTACAATGGAAACCAGTCCGATTTGACGAGTTCAATGTGGAAGCAGTGGAACATTGATCTGAAATCCATTAACGGCGTTGATCCTAAAGCCATTACGACATTAACAATTGGTGTGTCCGGCACGGGCAAGGGGATGCTGTATATCGACGACATCTCTTTGTACAGGTTGGCGCCGGAGGTTCCACAGATGACGGATCCGTCATTGATGGCTCATTTTGAATTTGAAGGCGATGTGAAAGACACTTTCAGCCAGGGTTATAACGGCACCACCTACAACATAACCTTTGTGGACTCGTTGCCAGATATGGGCAAGGCAGCGCAGTTCGACGGCTACAGTTCATGTGTTGATTTAGGCCCTTCTTTTGGCGGCCTGATTAATACGCTGGGCAGCTCCACTTTTGCGGTCTGGGTCAACTACACCGGATTTGGTGACGCCTGGCAGCGAATTTTCGAGTGCAGTAACGGCAGTGCGACTCCGACAGCCTACATCTACATGACTACACGGACCGCTAATGGTTTCCCGAAGTTCTGCTACACGACGAAAGGCAGCGGTAGTGAGGTAATCGCTGTGGCATCGAGCGCTCTATCTGTTGGCTGGCACCACTTGGCTGGCGTCGTTGATGCCTCTACTATGAAGGTGGCTCTTTATGTGGACGGCAACCTGGCCCAGGGAAATGTCGCCACGTCCATCCTTCCGAATGACTTGGGCACGACTTCACAGAACTGGCTGGGCCGGTCGCAGTCTTCAGGCGGCAAATACCTGCATGGCGAAATTGATGATTTTCGCGTTTACAATCGCGTATTAACCGTAGAGGAGATACATTACTTAGCGGGCAATCACTGACGGCAAAATTAATTCCTAAATAACTAAAAGATAGGCTGATTAATGATGTGCGCATGTGCAAATGGTGATGGAAATGTAGATGCGAATGATTTGAAATTACTCAATGATAACCAGAGTACAAGTAAGCCATCAGGTAAGTCTATTTGTGATATCGGCCCAATGCCCTGGGGTGATGGTGTAGTAGATAAAAAGGATATAGAAGTCTTTATGGAATACTGGAAATATGAGTATGCGACAGGAGGTTTAGAATAAATGGAATATAGAATTTAATCTGGTCATGAGCTATTAGTCTGTCATAAGTACTGAGAAAGGAATGATCGAACCAGATTAAAATTAATAGTTGTCTTATTAAAAAAAGCAACCGGTGAGTCCTAAGCGACCAAGCAAAACACTCACTAGCCCGGCCTGACCCGGGCGGTTGGTTTGCGCACCCGAGAAAAGGCATCATCATTATACCGCAAACCACAGAATAAAACAAGAATGGAGGTTTTATATGTTATAGAAGAAGAATATGAAATTTAAAACGTGAAGTAATTCAATAACGTAACAGTTTTTACTCAAACAACAGAAAGAAAAGGTGTAATATGAAATGGTTAAATGGTTCAAAAATCAATATTGTTTCAATCGTATTTTTTGCTGCTATTATACTTGGCGGCAGCAGTATTGCAATAGCCAATTTCACTTTTGGCGAGGCATTGAATCTTGGTGCCCCAATTAATCAGGGACCTCACCATTCCAACTCTGGATATACTGAGGTCGATCCCAGCATTTCGCAGGATGAGCTTACGCTCTATTTCGCCTCATCACGTCCTGGAGGGCTTGGAGATATCGACCTGTGGATGATGACTCGTGCGACTAAAGAAGACCCTTGGGGCGAGCCTGTGAACCTCGGAGCGAATGTGAATAGTAATTTGGAGGACTCTGGCCCAAGGATATCCCAGGACGGACTGTCTCTCTATTTTTTTTCGCGTCGCAGTGGCGGCCAGGGCGGCAGAGATATCTGGATGACTACCCGAACTGCCATCGACGCCCCCTGGCAGGCGGCAGAAAACCTGGGTGCGAAGATCAACACGACCTCCGGAGAAATGGATCCAAGCATATCTGCGGACGGCCTGACGCTCTATTTTGACCGTGGACAGCAGCGGATCTACAAGGCGACTCGATCTGCTAAATATGAAAGCTGGGAAACTGCGGTGGTGGAGAGTGTGAACTTGAACGCCCCAGCCTACTACGACTGTCACCCATACATCTCGCCAGATGGGCTTTCTTTGTACTTCTGCTCAGACAGGCCCGGCGGATATGGGAGTATGGACATATATGTCTCGACACGTCTTTCGCTTCAGAGCCCATGGGGTGAGCCTGTAAACCTGGGAGATGCAATCAACACACCCTATGGCAATTATGACCCGTGCATTTCATTGGACGGCTTGACTCTGTACTATCAAGAAAGCGGCTTCATACGTGTGGTGATGAGAAATAGTCTCGATGAGCTATTTTTGAATCCTTTTCCTCTCACGAGCAATGACACGGGAGCACAACTTTCCTCGGACGGTCTAACGATGTACTTTTCTTCCGACCGGCCCGGGGGATGCGGCTATCAGGATATCTGGATGGCTGCCCGAAATTCACCAGAAGAACCTTGGCAAGAACCTGTCAATCTGGGGCCGGCCATCAATAGTAATGATTGGGATTGGGCCCCGTGTATTTCATCCGATGGCCTTGAACTATACTTTACTTCAGAGCATAACTGCATTGCCGATGACTGGGATCTTTGGGTGAGCACACGGGCCGCAACTGACGCTAATTGGGAACCGGCTGTGAATTTGGGCGATATGGTCAACAGCGAATTACCGGATGGCAATCCGATCCTCTCTGCTGACAAACTAACACTCATCTTTTCCTCAGCACGTGAAGGAGGAAAAGGCGAGGGAGATCTCTGGATGACTCAAAGAAATGAAGTAACAGAATCCTGGGGTAAGCCGGTCAATCTGGGAGTGACGTTGAACACATCAAATAACGAGGACTCGCCAAGTCTTTCTACCGATGGCCGATTACTTTTCTTCAATTCTATATCGAGTGATTCAACAACATGGAATTACATTATGATGTCTGCTCTATGTTCTGACGGCCAATGGGGCACTCCTCAGAACCTGACCCAAGGAATAGATCTGCCTAGTAATGCCGGTGATTCATCGATCTCCTCGGATGGTCGCACTCTGTACTTTACGTCAGATGTCCCAGAGGGAATTGGGGGGTATGATATCTGGAAGATGGATATTCTGCCACTTGCGGACTTTAACTATGATGGAATTGTAAACTTGATAGATTTAATAATATTTATTGGTCGTTGGGGTACAGATTCAGATATCTGCGACATTGGTCCTATGCCCTGGGGTGACGGTATTGTAGATGAAGCGGACCTGGATGTCCTGATGAGTTATTGGGAACAGGAAGTTGAATTATTACCTCTTGACCTTACAGCATATTGGCGACTTGATGAGACCGAAGGTGATACAGCTTATGATAGTGCAGGTAATAGCGATGGATCGGTTCACGGGAATCCACTTTCGCAGCCGGAAGGTGGTATGGTAGATGGCGCTCTCGAATTTGATGGTAATGATGATTATATCAAAACACCTTTTATATTGAATCCAGCAGATGGAGCTTTCAGTATCTTTGCCTGGGTAAAAGGTGGAGCACCGGGGCAGGTTATTTTGTCACAGATTGACAGTACAAACTTGCTTTCTGCGAATGCATCAGGCGGCTGCTTAATGACAGATGAAGGTGCTGGTAGAGGTAAGAATCTACTATTATCGCAAACAGTAATAACCGATGGTGATTGGCATCATATTGGTTTCACCTGGGATGGTACAAATAGAATCTTATATGTTGATGACGTAATTGTAGCTGAAGACACACAAAGTGGTTTGCCCAGTTCAGAAACAGGTCTGTACATAGGTTCTGGAAAGGCTCTGGAATCCAGTAATTTCTGGTCCGGCATGATTGATGATGTAAGGATTTATAACTATGCGAAAAAACCATAATTAGATTTTTTGATTTATGAGAATTATAGAAGGGAAATACTATGAATATCAAAAAAGCATTTACGCTCATTGAGTTGTTAGTTGTTATTTCTATCATAGCCCTTCTGATAGCGATACTATTACCAGCGCTGCAAAAAGTCAAAAAACAGGCGGAAGGAATTGTCTGCAAGGCCAATCTTAAACAGTACAGTTTGGCTACAAGAATGTATTTAGACACTTTTAACGGAACATTTTTTGGCCCGCGAGTCTGGTTATTTAGCAGTAGTCCAACAGGATGCCAATGGCATGATGCGAGACATAACCTTGTTGATCTGCCTGATAAAGCCGGCGTCCTCTGGCCTTACCTTAAAGACAAAGAGGTACACCTTTGTCCAACGTTTAACATACTTGCCAGAAGCATGGGCTGCCCTGGTCCTCCGTATTCTGATTGCGATGGAGAAATACCTGTAGAACCCCAATACAGCTATAGCATGAATTGTCTTCTCGAAGGTAACTATGCGAAAGAAGTTAACATAAAGAATCCTTCTTGTGTTGTTGTATTCGCTGAGGAAAACTGCTGGCATACGTCAGGTTTTGGTGTCGCATTCAACGATAATTATTTACTACCTACAACGGGTACTGCTAATGATTGTTTCGCTACATTCCATGATACATCCGCTCAGAAACTAAATGAAGGTTTATCCAATGCAACATTTGTTGATGGGCATGTTGCTAGCGTTTCCGCATTGCCGCCGCCAAATACTTTCCGTATGTGCTGGCCAGGTGGTTCGCCCATACCGATAGAATGATAGTGAAAAAATTTAAGGAGTTAAAAAAATGACTACGGCGAAAAAATCACGAATGTTGGAGATTATCTTTTTAACAATCATAATTTGCTTAATCAGCTTGCCTGCCTATGCTAAATACAGCGGCGGAACAGGAGAGCCGAACGACCCGTACCAAATCGCTACGGCAGAAGATTTAATCGCATTGGGAAACGAACCTAACGATTACGACAGGCACTTCATTCTGACCGCTGACATCGACCTTGCAGGTTATGTCTTTGATAAAGCTGTAATTGCACCGGATATGAATGATGTTGCTGATCAGTGGGGCAGATATTTCTTAGATGGGACACCGTTCTCTGGTGTATTTGACGGCAACGGCCATATTATCTCACATTTAACAATCAGGGGCGTTGGATACCTGGGACTATTTGGCCAATTAGGGCAATGGTATACGACAGATGATGAGGTCAAGAATCTGAAGATTTTGGATTTCAACATCGTTGCTACTGGTAGTTATATCGGTGGACTGATAGGGCAAAATTATGGTACTGTTACTGACTGCTACAGCAATGGTGTGGTCAGTGGAAATAATGATACTGGTGGACTGGTGGGATATAATTCGGGTGACATAATGATGTGCTACAGCGACGGCATAGTTAGCGGAGATGATGATATCGGCGGGCTGGTGGGATACAATAATGGTACTTTAACCCAGTGCTACAGCAATTGTGTGGTCAGTGGAAATAATGATACTGGTGGATTGGTGGGATACAATAGAGGTACTATGACTCAGTGCTACAGCGATAGCACAGTCGGCGATGATAGGAATGTCGGTGGACTGGTGGGATATAATTCGGGTGACATAATGATGTGCTACAGCGACGGTACAGTTAGCGGAGATGATGATATCGGCGGGCTGGTGGGATACAATAATGGTACTTTGACCCAGTGCTATAGCACAGGTACAGTCAGTGGTACATCTGCTGTCGGTGGTCTGGTGGGTGGAAACTCTATAGGGGGAAGTTCTGTGACCAACTGCTTCTGGGACACTCAGGCATCAGGACAGCTCAATAGTGCGGGTGGAGTCGGTTTAACCACAGTACAAATGAAGGATAAAAGTATTTTCATGGCTTATGATTGGGATTTTGTTGGTCAATCAGACGGACCAAGTGATATTTGGGCAGTGCCTATTGGCGGTTGTTATCCAATTTTATGGTGGCAACTGTCGCCATTACCAGAACTTCCGATTTTCTCAGGGGGAACGGGTTACCCTTATGATCCCTACCTGATCTCGACAGCAGAAAAACTCAACAGCATCGGCTATAATCCAAGGCTGATGGAGTCGCACTTCAAGTTGATCGCCGATGTGAACCTGGCTGGCATGTACTTCTACACCATAGGTAACAAGGCTCAAGGGTATGAAGGTGTGTTCGATGGAAATAACCATGAAATTTCTAACTTCATCTATGGTTCAAATGGAGTAGATAACATAGGTCTCTTTGGATACGTTTTTGGTGGATCTATTAACAACCTGGGATTGATCGATCCCAAAATTAATGCAGGGACAGGTAACTGTGTTGGATCACTTGTGGGTTTCATCGAAGAAGGCTCTATTATCAGTTGCTATAGCAGTTTTAGTTCGGTCATCGGTACAGGTCAATATATCGGCGGGCTGGTGGGCTATAACAGCTACAGCAGTACTGTGACCCATTGTTATAGTACCGGAGCAGTTGATGGGAACCGTTTTGTCGGCGGACTAGTGGGCTACAACATCAATGGTAGTGTAATGCAGTGCTACAGCACGAGTTTAGTTGATGGCACCTCGTCAGTCGGTGGGCTTGCAGGAGGTAATAGTGGGACAATAATTCAGTGCTACAGCACCGGCGTGGTCGATGGCACTTCTGATGTCGGTGGGCTGGTGGGAAGCAACAGTGGTGGATTCCGTTCGATTGGTAATGTGACCCATTGCTATAGCACTGGCATAGTTACTGGTGACCAATATGTTGGTGGTCTGGTAGGAGGAAATGGAGTGACAATAATCCAGTGCTATAGCACAACTTCAGTCGATGGCAATGATTCTATCGGTGGGTTGGTGGGGTTTAATGGCGGGTATATCTACAATGTAATTCCGTGTTTTTGGGACATGCAGACCTCTGGCGCAATATATGGCGTTGGTAATACTAATCCTGATCCGAACGGAGTCATAGGTAAGACCACAGCCGAAATGCAAGCAAAGAGTACTTTTACTGATGTCGGTTGGGACTTTGTGAGCGAGACAGCCAATGGTACGGATGACATCTGGAGGATTCTCGAAGGCTTCGACTATCCAGGATTCACTTGGGTGCTTAAAGCCTCTTCCCCGTATCCAATCAATGGGACTTTCGATATGGTCAAAATGCTTACCCTCAAGTGGAGTGTCGGGGCAAAGGTATCTGAGCATGATGTCTACTTCGGAGATGATAAGACTGCTATTACCAATGCTACAAATGAGACTCCAGAAATCTATTGTGGGAGGTTTCCTATGGAGATAACCAAATATGATCCAGGCATTCTGGAATGGGGTAAAACCTACTTTTGGCGAGTTGATGAAGTCAATGAAACCGATCCAAATAGCCCATGGAAAGGAGATATTTGGACATTTACTATAACTGATTGTGTCAAATCTCCTGAACCGGCAGATGGTGCAGATGATGTTGTGCGACTAACTATTTTGAGTTGGTTGCCTACAGAACCAAATTTACAATATGATGTGTACTTTGGTGATGATGAAGAAACCATAGACAATGCAACACAGGAAACACCTGGTGTCTATTTTGGTCGACAATTGTCAGAATTTACTTTTTATAATCCTGGCATTCTTGAAAGTAACAAAACATATTACTGGAGAATCGATGCCATAGAGCAAGACAATCCTATGAATCCGTGGAAAGGTAAGGTCTGGAGCTTCACCACGAGTGATTTTTTCTTATTAGTTGATGTTATTGATGACTTTGAGATCTACAACGATACAGAAAATCCTATCTACGGAAGTTGGGAAGATGGATGGTATCAAGATGTCAATAATCCTGGTAATAGCACTGGTTCTTTAGTGGGTAACTGGGATCCTCCATATGCAGAGCATAGAATCGTTCGCAGTGACTATCAGTCAATGCCGATATATTATTATAATGATGGTAACAGCCCATATACTAATGGGAGCAGTCTATACTACTCTGAGGCTGAATGCACTTGGGATATAACGCAAGATTGGACAATTGATGAGGCAGATACCTTAACATTGTATTTCCGTGGCGAGTTATACAATAGTCCAGAGCCGTTGTATGTCGGGATTGAGGATAATGAAGGTCATATTGCTTTTGTAGTTCACCCTAATTCGGATGCGGTTCTGGCTGCCGAGTGGCAAAAATGGCACATCAATTTAGGTGAAGTGAGATCAGCGGGCGTGAATGTATCGGCAGTCAAGAAGATGTATATTGGTGTTGGAGACCGTGATAATCCCAAGCCCGGCGGCACTGGTAAAATCTATATCGACGATATTCGACTTACAAAGCGAATGCAATAGATATATGGAGCATTTGTGAGGGAACGAATTATCCAAGGCTGGTCTGGCAAATACCGGCAGGAGATTTTGTCTGTCCGGATGGTATAACAATAGAAGAAGATTTTAATTTCTTCTTGGACCACTGGGGAAATTCTAACTGTGACCAAAGTAATGGTTATTGCGATGCTACAGACCTCGACTTATCAGGTACAGTTGATATCGATGACTTTATGATTTTATTAGACAACTGGCTGAAAGAAAATCCATAGCTGAATATCGCAAATATAACATTAAATAAAAGTGGCTGTGAGAATACGCTTTAAGATTTTTGTTCTTTCTGTATCTGAGAAGAGTCTTCATTTATTTAAAGCTCAAAGATAAATAATAAAATTCCATATTAGTACAATGAGAGATGAGATAATTCTTATTTAAGGAGTTATGTATTAAGAACTTATTCTTTTGACAGATAGGTGGTTTCTCATAAAATTAAGTGTATAATGTGAGGTAGAAATTTATATAAAGTAGTGATACCATGCAAAATCAAAACGATTTTCAAAAGAAGCCAGCCAAGTGGAGATATATAATCCCGGCTGTTATTCCTCTAATGATAATCGCTGCTCTGGTTTATATTTATATCACGCAGGAAGAACCGAAGCCCGACCCCGACAGCGAGATAGTTATTCGGGAGGCGGCGGCACTGTCGTTATACGGACACCCAGAACCTAACAGTTTAACCAACGAAAATCTTGCGAAAATCATAGAAATAACTATCAATGGAGACACTTATTATTCGATATCCCACCGTACAGGCAAAAAGTTCATTGCATTAAACGTAGGTGAACTTCGTGATATCGAACTGCTCAGGAAATTTACGAATCTGAAAAGACTCAGTCTTCGATATATCAATTTGCCAGAAAATGATATCCCTAAATGGATGAAGGTTCTGGCGAAATTTGGTATTTACGACCTCAATGAAAAGCTGTCAATAGATTTAACTCCGCTTGAGAATCTCTCTAAGCTCGAAACTCTTGATCTACGAAGTGCATTATTTAAAAACCTTAAGCCGCTTGCAGGACTTACTAACCTGAAAAATCTTTATCTTTCGGATACAGTAGTATCAAATATTGAGCCGCTTAGAGGACTAATAAAATTGCAGAGGCTCTCTCTTTCCAAAACTCGGGTAAACAGCTTAGAACCCCTAAGAAACCTGACAAACCTGCAAGAGCTGAATGTCGAAAGCACCAGGGTCACCAATCTTGAGCCTGTAAAAGGACTTGTAAGAATGAAATATCTACACCTCATTGATACTCAGGTATCTAACCTCGAACCGATTAAGGGAATGGCTCAACTTGAAACTCTGTTATTAAACTGTACACAGGTATCCGATCTTGAGCCTATAAGGAATTTGACAAACATGTACAGGCTGGATATCAGTGGCACTAATGTAACAAATATTGAGCCGATAAAGGATTTAAAAAATCTGCGCTATTTGACGCTTGTTGTAACCAGTGTATCAGACCTTGAACCAATAAGGGGACTGTCAAGTTTGCAAATTCTTCAGATCGGCTATACGCCGGTATCCGACCTTGAGCCGATAAAAGAATCGAATCTTGGATATATTTATATGAAAAATTGTTTAAACGTAACCTCGGAACAGATAAATGATTTAAAAAATGCTAAGCCATATCTGAAGTTTAGCGAGGATGCAATAGATTAATAAGAATGAATTATATGAATCAAAACCAAAATAAGAAATTCTCCGTCCGAAGATACATAATCGCTACGGTTGCCCTGCTGGTGATAACGCCTGTATTTGTTTTTATAATGCTCCGGTTGCAATACGACCCGGGCAGCGAAGCAGCCATTCCACGGTTAGCCGCAATACAGCTTAATAAAGAACTATATGATTTACAGAGGAAGATTTTACAGTAAAAAACCATTTGTAAAATCATACTTTATATAAGATGTCACGATATATAGTCATATAACAGAACTGTATTAACTCGTAAAACAGAATGCCTTAATAAACATAAAAATGATCCTACCGGGACTCAAAATCTGTTACAACCTGACTACAACCAGAAAGACCGATATCTCCCAATTTCTTAAAAATGTTGATTTCATAAGTCCTTTAATATCAGCAACTTAAGAAAATCTTAAAAAATGCAACACTTTTATATATACTGATGACTTGGTCCATTTGACATAGCTACCGCTAAGAGGTAGAAAAACCACAGCCAGAAAATGGGCTGTGGTAAAAAAAGAGAAGGAATCACCGATGCAGCGGAAAGAAAATAATGCATTTTGTTTTCTTATCTATCGCTAAACACAATTTTGGATTCGCGGGCATTGGTAAAAACTCATTTCCTTCCTCATCAGACGACAACCATACATGGTAATCATCGCCTATTTCACTGCTGATTTCATTTAAAAGCTTTTTGAGCTTACCAATATTCATAATATTCTGTCCTGCCATATTATCACCTCCAATCAACTAACAGGTTCCAATACTTTAATAGTCTTAGGTACAAGGATTTCTTCTTCCGTAATGCGATAATTGCGGCATAACTCAATATATTCATTCACAATGGTATCGCAGAGCTTATCGAATTCCTGAACCAGCTCCACTCTTTCGCGAAGCTCACTTAAACTCCAGCCATCGTAGTCCTCACCCATGTCAGTGCTCTTACCCGGCCATGTAAATATCTGCATATGAGTTTCTTTGAAATTTATTTTTGCCTTGGCTTCTCTGCCGCCTCAGATCATAAACCTCACTTAATAGCAGGTTTGAGAGCTTGATAATATTTTTATCTTTTTTCATAAAAACCTCTTGCGCAAAAAAAGACCTCTGCCTATAATTGATACAGACAGAGGTCTTATAGTAGTATTGACTTTAGCGTGGCCTGTTATACAGAGACAGGTCGCGCGCCCTCGACTTTTGTGGGAGTGATTGTCACCCGGTCATTTTCCTGAAGTACATAATCCTTCGGTACCGGCTGACGATTGACCCTGATAAGATAGTCTTCGGAGTTGTCACTTGACATTTTCTGTGTGAAGAGTTTTTGAATCGTTGTTCCTTCTTCAACATTGATGTAATCAGCGAAACCGCCGCTCTGGTTGTTTATGTAGAGTATTCTCATGATAAATTTCCTTTCAATTATGTTTGTAGTTAATCTATTTACTTAGTTAGTGACATTGTTCTTACAGTCTTTTGTTAAAGGAAATAAAAGAGATGGTATTGAAGATATTACATTACACCAGTTCTGTAAAAACTGGTTGCAAAGTAGAATGTCAGAACTACGCCCAAAATCAATCAAAGCATATAATAATACAATTATACGACTTGAAAAGTATTTCGGCAAAGATATCAGCTTGAGTAGTATTGATCCACAACAAGCGGCGGTTTTCATTTCAGAACAAAAAAACATGGCAAAAAATCGCAGAAGTGATTTGCTTTCAGATTCGAGCCGTGAACAGATTAAAAGGAATTGCAAGACAATGTTTAATGCTGCTGTTACATGGAATTTGTTGGCACAGAGTCCATTTAAGTCAATTCGTCTCAAAAAAATAGTTCCGAAACGATGGTATAGGGTTAAGCCGAAAGAATATCACGCATTGCTTAAATTAGTTACTTTGCGAGAACGGGTGGCTTATGCTTTATTTTACACAGCTGGTTTACGATTGAGCGAAGCATTTTCTTTGATGTGGAATGATATAGATTTTGAAAGAGGTTACGTTTTGGTAGCAGAGCACAAAGCAACCACTTCTTTGCCACCATTTTACATCAAAGACTATGAATCAAGACGAATACCTATACCAAAACATACAGTGGATTTGCTTGCAGAATGGCAGACGCAAGCTCCCGAAGGAGTGCCTTATATCCTGCTAACAAAAGATCGATTCAACCAAATACAAATTAAATGGCAAAAGCTGCAGAAACAAAAAAAAGCCTGGCTGAATGAATATTTGATAAATAATGTTTTACGAAACTTCAAAGCTCAATACATTCGCGCCGGTATAAAACCAGTTGGTGAACTGACAATTCATACACTACGGAAGTGTGCTGGTCAAAACTGGGCTGACTACATGCCAATAAATGTCGTTAAAGAATGGATGGGACACAGCGATATTAGTACAACTCAGGAGTTTTATAATCAAGTTGATAAGGATCACGAAGCTAAAGCATCTTTGCTGATACAAAACCTTTTAGACACTGGATTGACACTAGACGTAAAAAATGAAGAAATTACAGCAAGCAAAAATAATTAATTTTCACATAACTTACTTCTATATCAAGTCTTACGTAATGGGCGATACAGGAATCGAACCTGTGACCCGCTGATTAAGAGTCAGCTGCTCTACCAGCTGAGCTAATCGCCCTGACAGTCATAAAAGGAAGAATTTACTCAATATGAGATGATTTTGCAAGAAAATTCTTATTTTTGTCAGGTTTCAATTGCCTGCATAAAGTTAATTATCCTTGCAAGTCACATTATTTTGGGCTATAAAGTTGTTTTGTATCAAATGAAATAATAATAAACAGGCTAAAACGTTATTCCGGATTGTAAAACTTATAGAAAAGGTGCTTTATGAAAAAAAGGTTTCACAAACTGCTGCATTTTGTTTTTATCACATCATTGCTAATGCAAATGGCATCCTGCACAGACGCCGCATCCAGCAAGAAAAGTAAGAGTGGTTTTACAGAGACAAAAATCGCATCATTACCTGACAATTTTCTCGGATTAATACCATACGAGAAAGATTTTATTTTAGCCGGTGTTAACAAAGAAGGCAAGCAGTATCTCAGTTTCAATGGCAAAGATGGGCCAGGCTTTGATGCTATCTCGCCGGAATCAATAGTTTTCAATGTTAAAAGCAAGAATATTGCATATATTGGCCAAAAAGATGAGAAATTAGTAGTTGTAAAGGATACCACTCCAAGCCCGGAATATAGCGGCGTCGGAGATGGAACTTTGGTCTTGAGCTTCGACGGTAAACGCATCGCTTATGCAGTGGAGCAGGATGGGAAATGGAAGCTTGTCATAGATGGAAAGGATGAACCGCTTTATGATGTAATTGGAGGCTCTCCCGTTTTCAGTCCCGATAGCAAACACATTGCTTATGCCGCTCAAAAAGATGGAAAATGGTTTACTGTTATAGATGGCGCTGTTAGTCCTCAATATGATGGAATCGGTGGTTTAATGTATAATGCAGACAGCAGCCAGATAGCTTATATAGGGATGAAAGGTGAAAAATTTTGTGTCATAAAAAATGAAAAAGTCAGCCCTGAATTCGATGGATTCGGCGGGATGATTTTCAGTCCTGACGGACAACATTTTGCGTATGCCGTCATGCAGGGTGAAAAATGGTTCTGTTTCATTGATGACGAACCGGCTAAAGAATATGATATGATAATGGAGGGTTCCCTGGTTTATAGCCCGGACAGTAAACGCCTGGCATACGGCATCAGTACCGATAAGAAATTATGCGTAATGGTCGATAATAAACCTGGACCTGAGGTTGAAGCACTTTACACTGTTCCTTTTTTTAGTCCCGACAGCAAACATATTGTTTATATAGCCCGAAAAGATAACAGGCAGGTCGTAGTTTATGATCAAAAAATGGGTGAAAAATATGAAGGAATCGGCGGAAACAGTATTGCGTTCAGTCCCAATAGCGAACGTCTTGCCTATGGAGTCAAAAAAGGCGAGAAATGGCAGGTTGTGATCGATGGCAAGGCAGGCAGGGAATATGATCAGATTGGCGGAATGATTTTCAGCCCGGACAGCAAAAAAATGGCTCATATTGCCTCATCGGATGGTAAAACCAGTATTGTTATCAACGGTGCACCGAAAGGGAAATACGCTGGAATTATGAGCAAGGTGGTTTTCTCTCCTGATAGTAAACACATAGCTTTTTTTGCAGGTGAAGTCAATAATTGCTTTATGCTTGTCGATGAAAAAGCAGGATCGAAATATGAAAAAGTCATCTGCGGAATTTCAGTTTCAGATGATGGCGGCTTCGAGGGAATTGCTTTGAAACAAAAAGTTCTTTATAAAATAAACTGGAAACCGTAAGTGAAAAACCAAACTGACAGAACAGTTATTAGAAGATTAATTTTACGAGATAAAAAAATATGAGATACAGCCGGATTCTTGTGCCTACTATTAAGGAAGTGCCAGCAGATGCGGAAATCATAAGTCATCAATTGCTGCTTCGTGCCGGTATGATGAGAAAAATTGCAAGCGGGACATACACCTATTTGATATTGGGCTGGCGAAGCCTGCTGAAAATTATTGCGATAATTCGCGAAGAAATGAACGCGACAGGCGCACAGGAGATAATGATGCCTTCGCTTCAGCCGATGGAGCTTTGGCAGCAGACCGGGCGCAACATTGACTATGGAGAGACCATGTGTCATCTTACCGACAGGCACGGAAGAGAAAATGTTCTTGGCCCGACCGCCGAGGAGGTAATGACATTTCTGGTTGCCGGAGAAATAAGCTCTTACAAGCAGCTCCCTATCAACCTGTACCAGATAAGTCCGAAGTTCAGGGATGAATTCAGACCTCGTTTCGGTCCTATTCGCTCACGTGAATTTATAATGAAGGATGCATACAGTTTTCACAGCAGCCCTGAAAGTCTTGAAGAGACTTACCGGGCAATGTATGATGCATATTGCAGGATTTTTACACGCTGCGGACTGGAATATGTTATAGTCGAAGCTGAAGTGGGCGAAATGGGAGGTTCCGGCTCGCATCAGTTCACAATACCATGTGAATCTGGTGAAGACACGATTGTTTATGCTGAAGACGGCTCATACGCCGCAAATCTCGAAAGAGCAAACGTTGACCCGCTGTCGAGAAATGATGGACAAGGTGTGAAAGGAGTTCCGCCAGTTGAGGAAGTTCATACGCCGCATATAGGCAGTATCGAGGCAGTATGCGATTTTCTAAAAACAAAGCCGGCTCAGATGATAAAAACTTTGATTTATTCGAAGGATGGTAAAACAATAGCTGCTCTTATTCGCGGCGACCACGAAGCGAATGAAGAAAAGCTGAAAATCGCCGCAGGAGGCGGAAAACTTGAACTGGCGGACGAGATTACAATCGAAAAGGCTACGCATGCGAAAATAGGATTTGCCGGGCCTGTCGGGCTGGCTGAAAGAGTCGATAAGATGATAATTGACCATGCTGCGGCAACGATGGCAGTTGGAATTACCGGAGCCAATAAAACTGATTACCATATAAAGAATGTTGTGCCGGGAAGAGATTTCCCGCTGAATGGCGACAATATTATTGTCGCTGATATAAGAAACGCCTGTGAAGGTGATACTTATAACGGCAGGAAGCTGCTGTTCAAAAAGGGTATCGAAGTTGGTCAGGTTTTCAAACTCGGAACCAAGTACAGTGAAAAACTCGGCGCGAAATATCTTGACGAAAATAATAGTGAGAAATCCTGTCTCATGGGCTGCTACGGAATCGGAGTTAATCGTATTCTGGCATCAGCAATTGAATTGAACAATGACAAGGACGGAATTATCTGGCCTATAAATATCGCACCGTTTGAGGTAATAGTCACCTGTACCAACCAGGACGATGAGGAAGTCGCACAGGCAGCGGAAAATATATACAGCATTCTGCTTAAAAATAATATAGACGCTCTTTTGGATGACAGAATTCTTCGAGCCGGGGCAAAATTCAAAGACGCAGACCTGATAGGCATACCAATTCGCATAACAGTTGGTAAAAAATCCGTTGCAGAGGGCAATGTTGAAATAAAGCTCAGGCGTGAAAGTGAAAGCGTAAAAGTAAAAATTGAAGATGCACTGGTTCGTGTAACAGAACTTATTAATAAGCTGCGCTCTTAGCCGGGAACACGAAATTCAAAACATTAAATAATTTATCATCCTTTTGATACGGAGCGAAGTAACGTTAGGATTAATATATGTGGCAACTGAAAGACCCACAGCCGGTAAAGCTTGTTGTCGGCATTTTAGCCGCCAATCATCAATGCCTGCACACAGCCATAGATATGCTTTCCGCCAAATTGGGAAGACTTGACTATTCCAGCGATGTATGGCCTTTTGATAAGACTAATTATTACAACGAGCAGATCGGTAATCGCATCCTGAGAAAATTTGTCAGCGTTGAAAAATTAATCGAACCAGGCAAATTAGCCAAAATAAAATTACGAACCAATAAATTCGAGCAGAAACTTGCCAGGTCGCTGGCGCTTCCTTTGCCTCGGCCTGTCAACCTTGATCCCGGGATCATTGAGCCGTCGAAACTTGTTCTTGCAACTACAAAAAACTATTCGCATCGTATTTATATCGGCAAAAAAATGTATGCAGAAGTTACGCTGATTTACGACAAGGGCAAATGGTGCCCGCTGGAACACACATACCCTGACTATAAACAGCAGTGCTACTTCGATTTTTTCAGCAAGGTCAGGGAAAGATTGCTTGAGCAGTTGAAATCATATAGAGTAAAGGAAAAATGAATCGCTCACCTTTCGATTCCAACTCTGGAAAAGATACAAACGCTCGTTAAAAAATATTATGACAAAACGAGAAGAATCAAATTATAATACCTCCTCAGTGACGAAAAGAAGCATAGAAATTATCGCGATTTTAGTAATAATAATCCTTTCCCTTACCATAATAAGTACCAGTATGACAAAACCTGTTGGTCGTGACGAGCAAATGTACTGTACCGGAGGTTTTTTAATGGCGCAGGGCAAAATGATATATCGTGATTATTCATATATAGCTCAAATGCCCTGCCACCCCCTGCTCTACGCCGCTGTATATAAGGCAACAGGTACAAAACACTATCTGCTTGCCGGAAGGATAATATCAACAATCTGCGATATTCTTGTCATGATTTGTATTTTCGGTATTTACAGGTATGTTTTCAAGGCATCAGTTGTCACCGGCACACTGTTTGGTATGGCGGGAGCAGTTCTTTATGTTTTTAATCCGCTTGTCGATTACGCAAACGGCTACGCATGGAATCATGATGTCGTTATCTTATGTGTAATGTTGTCTTTATGGTCGTTTATATCTACGGATTTTAAAAAAAAATCCGCGTTCAGACGTGTCGCTACTATGGGTGCCCTGCTTACATTTGCGTCTTGTATGAGAATTACGACATTTCTTGTTGCATTGTTGTTTTTTGTTATTTTACTAAGTGTATCTGCCGGTTCATTTAAGCTAAAATTAAAAAATGTCATGCTATTTACAGCAGCTTCATTTCTGGTTCTAATCTGGCCTGTCTGGGTAATAGTAAACGCACCAAAGGCATTTTATTTAAATCTTTTTAAAATGCAGGTTCTAAACAGCAGATGGCTGCAGAATATCGGCATGGTTTACAGTAAGCTCGGATTGACAATTAACAGCCTTACTCTGCCCGGATATTTTATAATACTTGTTCTGGCAATTTATCTCTGGATTGTTATTTTTTCTTTTCGACATAACCTGAAAATACAAGACAAATCGAAATTATTTCTTGTCGCCCTGCTTCCTGTGGTATTTTTCATTATCGCTTACATTCCCCTGGCAATCTGGCAGCAACATTTAGCAGTTCCGGTTCCTTTTATCATAGTAAGCCTTGCATTTCCATTTTCATATTTGAAAAATCAATCGTCAGAAATAAAATTTCTTAAATACTATCGGGTATCAATCATTTTAATTATCATCTGTGTTCTTGTATCTGTAGCGGCATATCCTGATGTGCTTTACAGAATTCCTTTGGTATTTGCTCCTGAATTATGGACGCCGATAAAATTACACAGAATTGCAAAAGATATTGCAGGTCAGATGCCCGAGAGAGGATTAATATTGACATTAGCTCCTCTTTATGCAATAGAAGGCGGCGGTGATATATATACCGAACTTTCATGCGGCTCTTTTGTCTATCGGATTGGCAATTTCCTTTCTGACGAGGAACTTCAAATAACACATACAGTAAATCCAAAAAATCTTTCAGAATTAATCTCTAAAAAACCTCCTTCTGCCATTATAACGAATGTAGAAACAGAACTCTTTGAAAAATCCATCCTTGATTCGATTGACAAATCGAACTGGAGAAAAAAAGAATATGAAAACGGTCCGAATGTATATTTCAGACAATAATGTCCAGTTCGAGCGGAAAAAATTCCGTTATAGAAAATCGTGTTTTAGATTGATAACAGGAACGATTCATATTATAAAGCTAACTTATAAAGTATTTATTACCGTATTCAGATGTTTTTAAGGAAACTGCAAAATTGAAGTTAGGCATACTTTAAGAAAGAAAAAATTGCTTGTGTTTAATTTTTTCTTTCTTAAACAATGACCTTAAAGTATTCTTTGATGAGTAGTTACAGCAATGCAGCAGATTGTATGAAGAAAATCTTTTAAACCGATTTTCTTCATACAATATATGTCTAACTTCAATTTTGC
>JAFGEF010000044.1 GCA_016931715.1 Sedimentisphaerales bacterium | reverse complement strand
TTGAGTCAATCTCAGGATAAACCGGTTCGAACCTGTTCGTTGTTCCAGCTTTTATTATAACCTCTCTATCTTCATATAATACAGGTATTCTTGAATTGAGATATTTCTCATCGTTTTTTGTTCTTGCTGATATTTTATATTTGCCTGCCGCTAATCCTGATTTTTTTAGAATGCCATTTTTATTAATTTCCTGACTACAACCCATCCATGAGAGAAATGTTTTTTTGCCATCTTTGATAGTCTGTATCAGCAAAAGTACCTTAACAGGTACAGCCTTAACACCTTCGGGTGGATTATGAAGGTCGTACTCGAATGTTGCGGGCATACCAGGTGAGAATTCTACAGTTAAACCTTCTTTTGCGGCGAACGGCTCTGAGCAATATCCAAACATTTTGCTTGTCTTTTCAAACAAGCCTTTTTTGGCTATCCAGCCGATTACATATTCTTTTCCTTCTATAGCTATGCATCGCCATGTATTTTTTTCGGCCTTTTCTAATTTCAGGGGAAATGAATCCTTGACTTTTTCGTGTAAGGCGTCAATTGCATTGTTAGCCGGTACGACTTTGGGATTACCATTGACAGTTTTACCTTCAAGCCTGATTATTACTTCTACAGTTTTTGATTCATCAATTGGCAATTTTTGTTCTTCTGAGGCAATTATATTTCTTTGAAACTGGACAAAAAAACAAGCTGTAAGTACAAATCTGAGCATTAGAATAATTCTAATTTTTTTCATTTTTCTATCTCCACAGCTTTTATCTTCTCACTTAATTCGTTAATGCTGAATCCTTCTGCTCGAACAATATGTTGTTTATCAGCCAGAACCAGCCAGGGAAGGGCGTTTACGCTCCAGTTGAAACGAGTTTGTATCTCATCGGTTTCAACCGTTCCGGCTGGTAATATTATATTGCTTTCCTCGAACCAGTCATCAAGAGTTTTTTGCTCAATCTTCGAGACAGGAATTGCAATAACGATAATGTTTTTTTCTTTAAGCCCATCTGCTTTTTGATTTAGCTCAATTACACAATTTCTTGACGGTCTTTGCTCCATATCCCAAAAGCAAATCAAAACAGGCTTATTCTGCATTTCTTCTGCAGAAAGACTCTTACATTCAAACTTTGGAAGCGGCTTACCAAGCAAAGGTTTGGGCTCGAGCGCCGGGTCACCTGCCAGTCCTGCTATATAAGCCTTTCCTAATCCTATATAAGAAACATCAGTACCTTCGGGAAATTCATACTTAAAATCATCTTTGCTTAATTTCTGGTTAATTTTCACATCTGATAAGGAGACTTTGATTTTAAAATTGTCTTGAAAACTTTCGAGTTTCCACTTCTCTGGCGGGACATTTATATCGGGGACATTCAGCGAGAGGTAGTTATGTATTTCCCATGAAACAGGATACAAGATGTCTTTGGCGACTTTCTGCAATATGATATTAGTAATTATATATCTGATGAGATAATCATTATCATTAATTATACCCCCTTCGATTGCAATGGGCAGATACATTTTGTTTGGATCAACTGTAAATTTTATATATGTGGGTAAAAGTGCAAATGAAAGATCCATTTCTCCCGGAAGCACGCCTTCCATTTCAATCAAGCCATTTTCCTGTGTAACTTTAAGAGTGTTATTCTCAGATGCTATTTCAAAAAATTTGACAACGGGTATTTTATTATTAACTGATAGTATAAAATCAGGTGTTATATTTGTAAGCTGCATCTGATTATCTATTCTTCCACGCTTCCAATTGGCATCATAGCTTATCCTGCGATTTCCATCATAATTAAGAATTCCGGGATTATTGCCGTCATAGATTATAGCGTTGTATAAATGTTCCTTGAATGTCATTTTCCATTTAGCAACAGGATGCTCATATACAAAATCTTTATTTTTATCATTTTCCTCACGTTCTTCTTTTATCGGTTCTATCAATGCGTCAAATTCTGATTTGCTGATTAAACCTGACTGTTCCAATATCTGTAACGTTTTTATCCTCTTTTCAAAATATACAGGGTTTTGGCAGCCGGTTTGAATTACATTTACAGTACATTGAATATCTTCGATTTTATTGATATTCGATGTAAACTTTTTAAGAATATCAAAATCTGAATCCTTCGCACAGGCGATATTCCGGTTAGATGTTAATACGAGTAAAAAACATGATATGAAGCTAATAAGAAATGAATTTATATTGTATCTCTCCTTTGAAATTGTATGAAAATCACTCATAAATACACTCCAGGCTATAACAAATAATATTTTTCTGTTATAGACGTAAAAGAAGCAAATTTGTTACAGAAATTTTCAAAAAAAACATTTTTTGCAGCCGTTCAAGAAAAATCGCGTATTTGTCATTGCAATGACAGAACAACGCCTTTACTTTTATTCCGTGAACGGTTGCCATTTTATTTTGCTTCTCTGCTATTCAAAATCATCGCTGCAACTTGCGCAATTGCCAGAGCAATCAATGTAAATATGAACCAGCTTATTATAGCCATAAACGGAATATCAGCGTTAGAGTGGCTTCCCCTTGTAATCTGCATCAGGAATCCGCCGGGAATGAAAAATACGGCACTTAGCATACCAAGTATACCAAGGCCGGAACTGCCATCTTCGACATTGAGCCAAATATAGGCGAATACTGCCCAGATTGTGACTATTCCAATTGCGATGAGGTGTGCCTTAAATTTCTTCATTTGATATTTTCCATTATAAATTTGGAGATGCTCCAATAATTTTATATGTTAAAGATGCCGCTGTTCGTTATTTCTGGATTGATTATAGAAGTGATTTTTGGAGAATACAAGTTTAAACTGAACTTTTGCAAAAATGAGAAAAGGCATTCTTTGGAAAGAAAAATTTATTATATATTCATATTGACCGATTTCGATTTCAATAAAACTATAAATTCTTATATGGTAAACACATATAGAAACTTGTTATCCTGAGCACCGAACCAGATTTTCAGGGTGTATGCGAAAGAAACTTAGTTTTCTGGAATAATGGGTGGCATCCTCATCCTGATTTTTTTCAGGATGGGGATGGCGAACTCATGCCAAGCCATCTCCAAGCTGAGCTTGAAGATGCCACCCGTCTTAGTTTCTTAGGAGTGAAACGAAGGATCTGGCCTGCGAATATAAAAATATGTATTGTTCGTAACTTCTTATTCGAGACCAGATGCTTCCCCATTCGACTTCGCTCAGGGCTAAAGACTATTTCTGTTTCGCATGACAAAGAAGAAATCGGTCAGTTTGAGTTATATATATATTTTTCATAGTTAGGGATATTTGTTCTGTTGAAAATGCTTGTGTTATTGTTTGGTATTGTCAGAGAGTGATTCTAAATGTTTTTTCAAGTCTTCAGCGAAGAGGATGCCTCTCCATTTAATAGGCGGATTCGGGCCGGGAAGGAGGAGCATAGTCACGGGGACTCCCGGTTCGTTGAATACTTCCTGCAGGGCTATTGTAGCGGGGAAGTGTTTTTCGGTTGTGTCGGCTTTTATGGCGAGAACGTTTTTCTGCTCTATGAGGCGTGCAATGTCTTTGCGTGCATAGACGGATTTTTCCACGACCTGGCAGCTAAAGCACCAGTCGGCGGTGAACTTAATCAGGACAGGCTGATTTGCATCGATAGCTTTTTGTATTGCTGTGTTGTCGTAACTTTGCCAGTTGATGAGCTTCGAACTTCCCGTTGAAAGGAACGTCCAGCCGGCAACGCCAGCAAGGGCGATAGCCATAATTCGCACGAGCCATCTTTTCACAGGTTTGGTATTGAAATCAATCCATGTTCCCCACATCCATGCGCAGAAGGACAAAACTACAGCGAAGTATAATACGCCGCTCGTGCGTGCTTCAGGCAATGCAGTAATCATCTTGACCGCGATGATGAGCAGGATGAAGCCGATTCCCTGTTTGAAAATTTCCATCCAGCGTCCCGGCTTAGGCAGGCGGCTGAGCATACCCGGCACGGATGTTAAAACAAAGTATGGCAAAGCCATTCCAAGCCCGATGAACATTATGCCCAAAGTCGATTTGCCAAGCGGCTGAGACTGCGCCCATGCAAACGCTGCGGCTAAAATTCCGAAGCTGCATGGTGTGCTTAAAACAGCCGCAAGAAGTCCCATGCCGACTGCTGAAAAATATCCCTTGCCGGTGCTTTGCCTGCTCGCAATTGCAGATGGCACGGTAATATTGAAAACTCCGAACATGAACAGTGACAGCAAAACGAGCAGAATCGCCATGACAGAAACGAATATCGGATTGCGGAACTGGTCGCCCCATTGAAGGACTGTTCCGTAGATTAGCTGCAGGGCGATGTTCACTCCAGCGAGAATTGCGAAAAATAATAATATGCCAATGCAAAATGATAGACCGAGAGCTATTGAAACACTCCGGCTGTTTTTCGCCTGATTCACTATACGCATCACGATAAGAGGCAGAACAGGCCATACGCATGGCATAATATTCAGAGCAAGTCCCGCCAGGAAAGCCAGACCCAAAGCAAACCATAATGTTCTTGCTGATGCTGCTTCTTCGACAGGTTTTTTAACGGCGGCGGATTGCTTAAAACTTACCTGCTGCCATAATTCTCGTTGACTCCAGTCTATTTCGGCCTGCAAACTTTTTTCAAACGGCATCAGGCATATTTTACTTGTACATGCCTGGCCAGAGATAGTGACATCAATTTCACCTGTGCTTGTTTCTGGAGAAGATATATCTGGAATCGGCACGAATACTGTAAAATTGCCGACATAGACTTCGACTTTTTTACCTTCCGGATCAATGAATGTTTCCCATTCAGGGAAAATCGGCTCTCCGAAAGAAAAATCATCAGATTTCGCTTTTACGGTCAATATGAATTGCGGCGAAGCTGCGGTCTCAGGTTTTGCATAATAATGCAAATCGCCTGTCCCCTCGAATATTACTGCTATACCGAATTGCGAATTCAAACGGGCAGGTTCGATACGAGCTGATGATGATTCATTTTCATACTCAGCCAGTAAAATGTTCTTAACGCTTGTATCGTGAGCTGCTGAATTTGGTTCGTCTGCCTGTCCCGATGCACAAAGAGCAGTTACGAATAGAAAGATTATCCGGATTTTTTTAGATAAAAGCATATCTATGCTTTTCATAGTGAAAAATTTGTCAGTTTTCATTACTTGGCTGATGACTGCTCTTTTTCCTTTTCGTTCTGTTCCTGTTCGGAAGTCTTGCTGCTGTTTTTAGCCTGTTCTGCGGCCAGCAAGTCAGATACAGTTGGTTTATCAATTGAGCCGCCCGCAAGAATTAATTTTACATCTTCGGCATCGAGAGTTTCATATTTCAATAGCGCCTGGGCAATTTTTTCGACATTATCTCTGTTTTCCTCAATTAAAGCCCTGGCTTTTTTCATAGCCTCATTCGTTAGTTTTTTTACTTCATTGTCGATTATTTCAGCGGTTTTATCGGAATATTCCTTCTCACCCGGCATAGGATAACCTAAGTTCATCAGTCCGTTATCCGGGCTGTAATTTACCAAGCCAAGCTCTTCGCTCATGCCCCATGCTGTAACCATCTCACGCGCAATATTTGTCGCCTGCTGGATATCGGAAGATGCACCGCTTGAGATGTCATTGCAGAATATTTCTTCAGCGATTCGTCCGCCGTAGCAAACCTGCAACAGTGACATCAAATACTTCTTTGTAAATATCGTCCGGTCTTTTTCAGGCAGTGCAAAAGTAGCGCCGCCCATCGGCCCGCGCGGAATAATGCTTACTTTATGAAGCGGGTCACCATCTTTAAGCAATGACTGGACGAGTGTATGTCCTGCTTCATGATAGGCGACAACTTCTTTTTCTTTTTTATCGACGACTCTGCTCTTTTTGGCTCTTCCCCAGCGAACTTTGTCTCTTGCTTCTTCCAGGTCGGTCATTTCAATATAATCTTTATTTGCCATAGTAGCGGCGAGAGCTGCTTCATTAATAATAGCAGCTAAGTCTGCGCCGCTGAACATAGGTGTTACGCGTGCCAGTCTTTCAAGGTTGGCATCGGGACCTAATTTCACTTTTTTTGCATGAACTTTGAGAATTTCGAGTCTTCCTTTAATATCCGGCAGCGATACGAAAATCTGCCTGTCGAATCTTCCCGGCCTGGTAAGTGCGTTATCGAGAATATCAGCGCGGTTCGTGGCTGCTATTACAATTACCTGGTCGTTAGTATCGAAGCCATCCATTTCGACCAGTATCGCATTTAAGGTTTGCTCGCGTTCATCATGGCCGCCGCCGACAAATCCCGGGCCGCGTTTTCGCCCGATGGCATCGACTTCATCGAGGAAAATAATACATGGAGAGTTTTCTTTTGCCTGCTTGAACAGGTCACGCACTCGCGATGCACCGACTCCAACGAACATTTCGACGAAATCGCTTCCTGATATACTGAAAAACGGGACATCAGCTTCGCCTGCGATTGCTTTTGCAAGCAGCGTTTTTCCGCAGCCGGGCGGTCCTACAAGCAGAACACCTCGCGGAATGCGCCCGCCAAGTCTCTGGAATTTCTTCGGATTTTTCAGAAATTCGATTATTTCGGCAACTTCATCTTTGGCTTCTTCAATTCCGGCTACGTCCTTGAATGTTACTTTTGCCTTGTCTTTTCCCTGCAGCCTGTGCTTGCTTCGACCGAATGACATCAGCATTCCGCCTGCTCCGCCGCGAATGTTCCGGAAAAGGAAAAAGTAAAATATTCCTACGAAAACCAGGAGCGGCAGTACCCATTGAAGAAAGAATACCAGCCAGATACTCTGGTGAGTTGCACTGTTTTCTATACCTTTTTCCTTTATTATATCCCTGAGAAGGGGACCATATACTTCCGGATTATATGATACTTCAAAAGTTTCTTTGGTATTTTTTTCGATTTTCAAATATTCTTCGGTAAACTCGCCGGTAACTACATTATCTTCTACTAAAAGATTTTTAATATAGCCTTTATCGATAAATATAACAAATTGATCCCAGGAAAGCGTTTCGACACTCTGGTACTGGTTTAACATCATCATAACAGTGAATATCAGGATCGCTATAATGATATAGTAAGTCGGAGGACGTTTCTGCGGCGTAACAGGTAATTTTTTACCCTGTTTATTTTGTTGTCCGAAAGACGACCTGATTGATTTTTTATTTTGTTTTTCTGCCATAATTAATATTTATCTGGTAAATTGCGAATAAAACAGCAATGCTACCATTTTTTCTCCATGAGTTCTACGATATTTTGAGCAAGATTGTTTGCGGCAAGATTTGAACCGTACTTAAAATCCTGCTGCTGATATTCCGAATAGCTTGCAGAAGCGTTTATTGTGCGGTTTTCTATTAGGAGTTCGCCGGTTTTAAGGTTTTTCCAGTTCACAACAGCCCTCAGCTCCACTTCTTTTTCAAGAACGTGACCTGACTGGCGTTCGGTAGTCAGGACAAATTCACCGATATATTTGATTTGGCCGCTTATCACAGTATCTGCATAATCCTGGCTTGAAACGATTTTATAAGGTGTCTCAGCTTCGATACGTTTGGCGAGAGCATCTGAAAGCTCGTATTCTACGCCGCGTCTGAAAGTCTGATTGTCAAACATTTTCAGGCAAACGGTTTTTACATCGTCAGGGTATATCGATTCGCTGGAATAGCCGGAAAATATACCGCATCCCTGGCATATCAGCAAAACAAACCCAATAGAGCAAAGATAAAACAGCGGTATTTGCTTTATATATTTATTTTTCGTATATCGTTCTTCCATTTTGCCTATTTTAACTTCCTGTGTTTTTCTTTAACATATTCTTTGCGATTTCAGCGCTTTTACTTTCGGGCCAGGTAGTAATTACCATATCGAAATATAAGTTCGCGGACTGCTTATTGTTCATTTTTTGATAATAAAGACCGACACTTAATTCTTTATATGCAAGTTGTTCTGTTATTTCCTCAATGATTTTGCCGACCTCTGCCTGTTCTGCATAGTCGGGATAATTAGTTCTGAACATTTCGTAATAGCTTCTGGCTGAACGAAGGCAGGAGGCATCATAGAACGATTTCTTTGATTCTGGATTCTTGTTATAAATCGCATGTTTTGCCTGAGCCATACCAAGCAGGGCGTCTCTATTTATTACAGAGTCTTTTTTCCCTAAAGAATATATTTCGTACCATTTCAGGTATGCTTCGTCGAATTTTTCTCTTTTTTCGTAATTCTTTGCAATTGCTATGGAAGCTTTAATAGCTATTTGTGAATCGAAGCCTGCATGGTCAGTCATCTTTTCCAAAATGCTGATACTCTCACTGTTACCGGCTATTCGAATCATTCCGAGAACGGTCTTTTTGCGCCCGTCGAGGAAAGCCATGCCGATTTCATATTGTCTGTTTATTGCCATGTTTCGCAGGATGCTGTCCTGGTATTTTGTGAGAAGCTTGTCGTATTGTCTTGCTGATTTTGTAAATTTATGTTGAGAAAAAAGCTTTTCCGCTTTAATAAACAAATTCAAATCTTTACCTGAAAATTCAGAGAAATTTTTATTAACAGCCGCGAATGCTTTCTCTGCGGCTTTGGTTTTGCCTTTATCTGCTATTTTTTGTGCGTCTGAAATGGCTGCAAGGAATTTTTTCTGTGAGTCGGTAGCAACGAGGTCCCAGTTCTGATTCTCTTCCAAACGCCATGTATTAGCCGCAGAAGCCGAAAACGGCGAGATAACAAACGCAACAAACAGGTATATTAATGTATTTTCATATTTCAGCATGTTTCAACCTGAAATCATCTTACCAATTTTTCATTATACTTTTACCATTACGGCGGAATTATAACGGATTTCTGTATTTACTGCAAATTAACAGTTGGAAAAATGCAAACTTTTCGTTTTTCCGGAAAAAAGTCAATAAAAACACGGGATTGCTGCGCGAAAACGCCGTATCGGATACTATCTTTATGTTTTCAAATAAAAATAATCGCGGCGATAGGAAACGAATGCTTAGCCGCTGGTTTTGTGGTTCTTTATGAATTTACTTCAATCATACAAAATTTATTTGCGCTCCTGCGCTATACGAACAGGCGGCTTCATCTCTACAGCCATCTCACTAACCTGGCTGCCATAGCGGTATATGATAACTCCCGGCTCGATTCTTTCAAGTACAAAATTACCTATAAAATCTCCTTTTTTCACCCAATGCTCACCTTTGCCCGGCTCGGAAACCAAAGCAACCGAATCCTCCGGCCTGTCGCGATTGCAGCTTGTCGAAAGTACCTTAAATCTTGGACTCGGTCTCGGAGCAGAAACAACAGGCTGAACAATTTTAGGTGACTCAACTATTTTTTCAGGCGGCACAGGCGGCTTAGGCGGATCAATAATTAAAGCAAATTCACCAGCCTGACTTACAAGAGGAGAAACCTTGTCCTGCTCATCTGATTTTCCGATATCCCCCATCCTTTTGAATATTTCAATAATTGAATGTCCCTCATCTTGTATAGTATTCTGCGCATACATAAACCATTGGTTTGCGCAGAGTATCAATACAAGCCCTGCACAAACCAATGATAATATACTAAACAAATATAGTAGTATTTTTAGCACAAGCTAAGACAACTTCTAATCATACAATTATTGAATAGTTTATTATTCAAAGCTATCTAATTATTTGCCATTCCTTTTGTTCTGACATCCATTTGCGGCATAAATCTAACTCTTCCTGAGTATAACCTCGGGATTCCTTCTGTTCGACAGGAAAGTTTTTAAGACATGCGGCTAAGATATGCAATGCACGTAAAGCATAGAGCGATCCTTTGGTATTGGGAGTTTCAGAAGGCAATCTCTTATTACTTTCAAGGTATTTTTTAAGATATTCTATCGCTTCCGGTTGTCGAATGTAACCAATGGCTGGAAGAATTCTAAGGACACGTTCGTCTGGATCTTCAATCGACTCCGCCAATTCTAAACATTTAATAATGTCTTCTTTAACACCCATACGAGATCTTGCAAGACGTGCATTCCAACCAGTAGAACTAATCCAGTTAATCCAGTTTAGTTTACTTTTGTTTATACCTATACCACCCTCATAGTTTTTTTCATCAATTAGAAGTTCTTTCAAAAGTGGCAATTCTTCCTTCATATCCGCTATTCCACATAACCTGATAAATGAAGGACTAGTGTCTTTTTGAATTTTAGCTTCATCCAAAGCCTTTCTAATGAGATATTTACTCTGTTGATTGAAGTCCCTTGAATTGAATTCCATTAATAATCCTGTTGCTTCATTATCTGTTTTGTTAAATCCGGATTCTGTTAATCGCATAACAACTTCCTGTCGAACCTTTTTGTTATCAGGATGAAAATTTGCTATCCGTACTAAAGTACGATGTGTCACTCTTCTTACAAATTCTTCCGAATCGTTTTCATATGGCAACAATACTTCCAGAATCTTATTGGGATCTGCTTCCTTTAGTTGTTCATTTGTAATTTTGATCTCGGGACGTTTCTCACTTATTCTATAACTTTCAATATAATCTTTAATTTGTTTAGATATTTCAATATTATTTCCATTAGCTATAATAGTTATAGTAAAAATAAATATGGAAGATAACATTGGAATAATACATTTTGTTATATTTTTAGTCTTCATTTCTTTCTCCTTTTGTAATTAACAGGGACAGCCACCATTATTTATTGACCTATTTATTTTTTTTGTTTAGATATATATAGAACTGCTGTTCATAAAAGAATTGGGTTTTTAAGATAATTCGGTTAATACTGATATTTTCATATCTCATATATTCTTTCCAACAAAATAATATCTGTCTTTTCTGCCTCACTACGATATTTAAGCTATTATAAAAACCGGATGCTGTCAATATTATTCTTCTCTAACTATTCTTCTCTAACTATTCTTCTCTAACTGACCTATTATAAATACTTATTCGATAGTCGGATGCTTCCCCATTCGACTTCGCTCAGGGCTAAAGACTATTTTCGTTCGGTATGACACAACATAAATCGGTCATCTTTAGTTATTTTAAGCAAAAGTCATGATTAATATGTCTGCCGGGAGAAAGCTTGACGTAAAAACGTTTTTAACGTATATTGCTCTGCTTGTGCTGGTCGTATTTTTGATCTGGCTGGAGTTTCTTATAAATGACCCAAAAAAATCAATGTAACAAATGCAAAGGTATCTGCTGCAGATATTTCGCTCTGCCGATAGAGACGCCTGAAGAAAAAAGTGACTTTGATGACATCAGGTGGTTTTTGTGCCATAAAGATATAACTGTTTTCGTTGAGGATGGCGACTGGTATATAAATATTAAAAATAAATGCAGGCATTTGACTGAAAAAGACAATCGATGTACGATTTACGAAAAAAGACCTAATATTTGCAGGAAGTACCGTCATTCTGATTGTGATTTTTCTCAAGGCGAATATGATTATGAGCTGCATTTTACGAATGATAAGCAGATGGAAGAGTATATAAAAATCAAATTCGATAACAATGTGAAAGAAAAACGCAAAGTCAAAAAGAAGAAGAATAAGAGTAAGAAATGACTATACAGCCAGTAAAAGGAACGAGAGATTTTTATCCCCGTGAGATGGCCGTACATAACTGGATAGTTGACGGCTGGAAGAAAATTTCACTGCGAAACGGTTTCGAGGAATATGACGGACCGATTTTCGAGTATTTAAAGATGTACCAGGTAAAGAGCGGCGATGAAATTGTTGAGCAGCTTTTTTCACTGACCGACCGGGGAGGACGAGACCTGGCTTTGAGGCCGGAGATGACTCCAACTCTCGCTCGCATGGTGAACCAGCAGATAAATTCGCTTCCCAAGCCGATTAAATGGTTTTCGGTTCCAAGATTATTTCGGGCGGAGAGGCCGCAAAAAGGAAGGCTCAGGGAATTTTTCCAGTGGAATATCGATATTATTGGTGTCGATGATGTTTTAGCGGACGCGGAAGTGATTTTTACAACCATCGATTATCTTCGTCAGGTCGGACTGACAAGCACAGATATAAAAGTAAAAATATCGAGCAGAGAATTTCTTGCAGGTTTTCTAAAAAGTATCGGGATACCGGAAGAAAAACTCGGTGACATTTATGTTCTTCTTGATAAAAGCGCCAAGCTGCCGCCGGGCGTATTCGAGGAATTGCTCAGAGAACAGGTTCCAGACAAAACTATATCGGGGAAAATTCTTGATTTTATGGTGGAACAATCAATCGAGCAGGTACGTGATTTAACTGCTCCGAATGAAAGTACAGAATCTGCTCTTGAGAATCTGGGTAATGTTTTTAATTATCTTGAAAGTATGGGAGTGGGGGACTTCTGTATCTTCAATCCCGGAATTGTTCGGGGACTGGCGTATTACACCGGTATTGTATTTGAAGTGCACGATGCAGTCGGTGAACTTCGCGCAATATGCGGCGGGGGCAGGTATGATAATCTCCTTAAGGATTTCGGAGGTCCTTCAATTCCAGCTACCGGCATGGGAATGGGCGATTGTGTTCTTGAGATTTTGCTTCGCGAAAAAGGATTACTTGAAAAACAGCTTCCTGCAGGCTCAATTGATTATTTTGTCGCATATGTCGATGAAAGTTATAAAAATCAGGCTATTCGGATAACGATGGAATTGCGTTCCAAAGGCTGTTCGGCTAATTTCAGCTATAAGGCCGCGAAGCTGAATAAGCAGCTCAAACAAGCCTCGGACCAGAATGCTCGCAAATGTATTATTATTGGCCAGGAAATTGAATCAAATCAGCTTGCAGTTAAAGATATGACTTCTGGTGAGCAGAAGCTCGTTAACCTTGATGAATTTAATGCTTAGTGTCGCGGGCATCTTGCCCGCGTGTAGAACTTGGTATAGACGAGGGCGAGACGCCCTCGACACAAAGAAATGAAAATGCAGGATTCTTTTCCGAATCATTACGAGAGGGCATTTCAAAACTGGCTGATTGACAATGCAATCGAGCATATCGCGTTGAACAATCAGAAAGCGATAGAGCTTGGTCATAAAGGCATCAAGAGTTTTGATTTTTTATTGCGGCCTGAGAGCGGCAGGAAAATAATCGCCGAAGTGAAAGGCAGAAGATTCAGAGGAACTTCGCTGGAAAAAATGGCGTCGATGGAGTGCTGGGTCACGGCTGATGATATAGACGGCATGACTCAGTGGCTCGAAATTTTCGGTTCAGAAAATCAGGCAGTATTTGTTTTCGCTTATAAAATTGAAAATATTGATGTTGATTTCGACGGGCAGGAAGTGTTCGATTTCGACTCGAACAGATATGTTTTTTTATGCATCAGGCTCGAAGATTATCGCAAATTTATGAAACGAAGAAGCCCGAAATGGCGAACAGTAACCCTTCCTGCCGACAAGTTTCGACAATGCGCACTGCACCTTGCTGATTTACTGAGTTAATAAAAATATCAAAAAATGTAACCTTTGGCTTTGCTGTTCGGTATAAATATATAGAACAAAATGATATTACTGAATTTGCAACAGCATCTTTTCTTTTGGCATGTACTGCGATTGATATTGACGAAAAAGAAAAGACCGGAGGGATTAATTAAGCAAGTGGTTTATTTGCTGCTGAATTATTTTTCATTTGAAGATAAACTGCGAAATCTCACGTCAACAATATCATGCGGTCTGATTTTTCTGCCTGAAGAAGGTTGTATTAGTGCAAGATATTGCATTAATACAGTGGACAGTGAATTATCTTCCTGATAAAATTCGCTTTCCGGGATTTGGTTAAAGACTTGTATAAAAACTAATTATTTAGCAGGTAATATTATGAAATCATTTGTAATTCTGGTTGTTTTGGCAGCGATTATTTGTTTTTTAGCCGGATGCGGGCCGGGTCAGCCTTTTGAGATTGAAGAACGCCTTACATCTCAAACAGAAGCCCAAATCCATGTTTCTGCAGCCAGATAAAAAAAATTGGCGGATTATCGATAAACCGCGCAATATATCAGGCAATCATGCGTCTATGTATATATAGGATATGTATTAATATTGTTTTTTTAACGATAATTTGACATGAAAGGACACAGGATGAAGAAATCCCGTAAAGTAATTATCGTTGTTGTTCTAATAATAGCGGTTCTTGGCGTTGCCCAAATTGTGATAAAAGCCAAAACTGCCGCAGGCAATAATAGTCAGACCGTGCGCATCGAAAAACCCCGGCGAGGTGAGCTGATAGAATTTGTAAGCGCACCCGGCGAAATTGAGCCAAAAACAAAGGTTGCATTAAGCGCAAAAGTTACATCCCGGATTACCGAGCTTCCCTACGAGGAAGGTGATAAAGTCACAAAAGGCGATCCTTCTGCGAATCCGCCTGTGCCTGCTTCGGTTCTTGTTCGGCTGGATTCAAAAGACCTTGAAAGTCAACTGCGTTCAGTGAAAGCATCAAGAGACGGACAAGCTGCCCAGCTTGAGGTTGAAAAAGCCAGAATTGAGGGACAGCGTGCAAATCTTATCGGACTTGAGGCATCTTTTAAACAGGCTCAACGAGATTTGGAACGACAAAAAGATTTACTGTCTTCACAGGATATAAGTCAGACGATTTATGAACAAGCCAAGTTAAAGGCTGATGAGCTGAAATCTCAATATGAATCATCGCAGCATTCTCTTAAGGCCGCAGAGTTGGGATTAGTTGTGCTGGAACATAATCTTGAAGCATCTGAAGCCAGAGTCGCGGAAGCAGAAGAAGCATTGACTTATACGACCATAACATCACCCATAGACGGCGTAGTGACTCGTGTGAATGCAGAAGTCGGCGAAATGGTTGTGTTCGGAACAATGAATAATCCCGGGACTGTAATTATAGAAGTTGCTGACCTTTCCAAAATGTTGGTTGTCGCACAGGTTGATGAAGCTGATGTCGCAAAAGTCCAGGCCGGCCAGAATGCCAAAGTGCAGGTTGATGCTTTTCCCGATTGCGAATTCATGGGTGTTATCAGTTCGGTGGCTTTGTCCCACACAGCTTCGTCCAGCGGAACAAAATATTTCAGAACTGAAATTCTGCTTAATGCTTCTAATGAAAAACTGTATTCAGGTTTAACCGCACACGTTGATATCGAAACAGTCAGGCATACTGACGTGTTGAAAGTTCCTTCTCAGGCGGTAATGGGACGCAACATTGATGAGCTGCCTTTGGAAATCCGGGACAATAATCCTTATATAGATAAAGAAAAAACCTTTGCTGCTGTTGTTTTTCGTTTTGCAAATGGTAAAGCACTGGTTACGCCTGTTAAAATGGGAACAAGCGATTTGACTCATACGATTATCGAAGCAGGCATTACAGAAGATGATAAAATCGTAGTCGGGCCGTATAAGGTGCTTGATGTTCTGAAACACGATCAGAAAATTAAGGATGAGAAAGAAGTAGAATCCAAAAAGAAACAAGCCATGAAGAATGCTGATGCAAACAGTAATTAAAAATTCTAAAAAGCTGGTAATCAAACTCGATGCCGTCAAGCGTGTGTACAAGGTCGGTGTGGACAATATTCACGCGCTCGATGGCATAAATCTTGAGCTTTATGAGAATGAATACGTTGCGATAATGGGTCCGTCCGGCTCGGGGAAAAGTACATTGATGAATGTATTGGGATGTCTGGACAGGGCGACTGAAGGACATTATGAACTTGACGGCCAGGATACGACGAAGATGAGCGATGCGTCTCTGGCCCGTATTCGTAATGAGAGAATCGGATTTGTTTTTCAGTCTTTCGAGCTTCTTGGTCATTCTAACGCGCTGAAAAATGTTGAGATGCCTTTGATTTATTCAAGAGACGGCTGGTGGTCTCGGCGAAAACGAGCTTTGAGTGTGCTTGAAATGGTTGGTCTTTCCGGGCGTGTGAAACATAAGCCGAATCAGCTTTCGGGCGGTGAAAAACAGCGGGTGGCAATCGCAAGGGCGCTTATTTGCAGGCCAAGTATTTTGCTTGCTGATGAGCCGACAGGTAATCTCGACAGCAAGACCAGCGAGGGCATTATGGAGTTGTTTGACCGGCTTCACAGCCAGGGACAGACTATTATTCTCGTTACGCATGAAGAGGATATCGCACATCATGCACACAGGATAATAAGTATGAAAGACGGGTGCATACAAAGTGACATACCGACCGGCAGGAATTCCACTGTGAGAACAGAAGCAGGCAGTAAATCGGAGGGCAAACGGAAATGATGGCATTAATAAGCGTGCCTCTGGCTTTTCTGCGTCTTTTTTATCAAAGCATATATTTGGCAATGGGCCAGATATGGGCAAATAAAATGCGTTCGACTCTTACGACTATCGGTATTGTAATCGGGGTTGCGTCAGTTACGGCTGTTATTGCTGCGCTAAGCGGCCTTAAAGCAAAAATTCTCACACAGGTTGAAACCTTCGGTACTAATACTATATTTATCAATCCCGCCCGGCCTGAGACCGGACCATCACGTCATGCTTCGTGGTGGTCGATTCGATTTTTGCCGGAGCAGTTTGACGATTTGCTCGAACATTGCCCGTCTGTTAAGTGTTTCAGCCGGATCGCATCGGTCGGACAAAGAACCGCGAGATTTGGTGAAAAATCAGTTGATTCCGTAAATATCATGGGGATTGAACCTGCGTACCATGAAATAGAGAACAGACCAGTTGTTCAGGGACGTGTATTTTCTGTTATCGACGACATGCAGGCGAGACATGTATGCCTGATTGATCCGAAATTGCGTGACAAGCTCGAACTTGACCGCGATTGTATTGGTCAGGTAATTCGTCTTGGCTATCATGCCTTTGTTGTTGTCGGCGTTATAGAACGAAGACCTGAAATGAATTTCGGCCAGGGTGACAGAGAAAATTATGAGGTTTTTATACCGTTTAAAACCGTATTCAAACTCACTGATCCATGGATCGAAGCATTTGCTGCAAGCAAATCTCCTGAAGTTCTTGAAGAGGCTCAGGCGGAATTAAAATTTTTCTTTCGCAGAATACGCAATATCAGGCCGACTGAACCGGACAATTTTCGGATCGAGTCGCTGCAGAGCGCACTTGACACGTTCAATCAGATTGCGGTTATGGTGACTTTAGTAGCAGGAGGAGTTGTGGGTATCTCGTTACTTGTCGGAGGTGTCGGCATTATGAATATTATGCTTGTTTCAGTTTCAGAACGCACAAGGGAAATCGGCCTGCGCAAGGCGGTAGGTGCGAAAAAGTCGGCTATACTTACACAGTTTTTAATCGAAGCAGTAGTTTTATGTTTCTTCGGCGGCCTTATAGGTATAGGCATAGGGCAGCTTCTTACTTATGCAATAGCAAACATACCAAAAGCAGAGCTTGACCTGGCATACATTCCCTGGGAGGCGATTGCTGTTTCGTTTGGTTTTTCCGGTTCCGTTGGAATCTTTTTTGGAATATTTCCGGCAATCAAAGCCGCAAGGCTTGACCCTATCGAGGCATTGAGACATGAATAGGAAATTTGAAAGTAAATTGTGTTGGTTCGGATTTTTAATTTGTGCAGGATTTGTTTTTATTTTTTTACAGGGCTGCACTGAACCTGACAGCAGCGAAATTTATTATCAGACAAATGTGAAGTCACGTGATTTGCAGCAGATACAAACACTTGAATTGCAGAAGAAAGAAACAGAAGAAACCAGCCCGATGGAAGTGAATGCTCCTGCGCCGGAAAAAATTGAGCTTACTCTTGAAGAATGCCGCGCAATCGCGCTTGAAAATAATCTCGACTTGAAAATTCAGCTAATCAATCCCGCCATAGCTGCAGAACGTATCAGTCAGCAGGAAGCGAGATTTGAATCGGCATTTAATTCTAATGTTTCCTATTATAACACGAATAGTCCGCCAGCTTCATATTCAGATTATATTTCTGGATCAAAGGGGGAGGGCACAAATGCGAATCTTGGCGTTCAGGTACCTTTACATACAGGAGGAACAGTAGCTTTCGACCTGGCTGATAATAAAAGAGACTCCGATGCTGTAGGATTAGTGTATAATTATACTTCCAATATGTCGACTTCAATTAGTCAGCCTCTTTTACGAAATGCAGGTAATCGTGTTAACACTTACGCCATTCGAATTGCAGAATATGATTACAAAATCGCTAATGCCAGGACAAAACTTGAAGCGATTCGAGTTATCACTGATATCGATAAATATTACTGGCGTTTGTATGCCGCAAGGAAAGAGCTGGAAGTTCGCAAACAGTGGTATGACCATGCAGCAGCATTACTGGAACAGGCGGAGCGCCTTTATCAGGCAGGTCAGGTTGGACAAGTCGAAGTAATTCGTGCTCAGGCGGGGGTTTCTCAGCGTCTTGAAGCTATTATAACTTCGGAAAATAATGTCAGGTTAAGAGAGCGGGACCTTAAAAAAGCTCTAAACAAAGTCGGTCTTGAAATGAGTACTCCTACGACTCTTGAGCTTGCCACCGATTTGGATCCTGTGCGTTATGCGCTTCAATCTGACAAGTTGATAAATATAGCGATTAATGAGCGTATGGAAATGTTGGAACTTGAATTACAAATTGCACAGGATATAATTAATCAAGGCTATTTGAAAAATCAGGCTTTGCCGTTGGTTACACTGGATTATACTTACAATGTTAGAGGTGCCGGTTTTTCTCGCAGTGATTCGTATGATTTACTTTTAGATACTATGCATAAAACCCATAATCTCAGTTTGAATTTATCTGTGCCGCTTGGAAACGGCGCGGCTAAAAGCCAGATACAGCAGGCTTTTTTGCAGCGCAGGCAAAGACTTATTACAAAAGAAAATCGCGAGGAACTGATAGAATATGAAGTTCTGAATGTAATCGACCAGATAGAAGCCAACTGGCAGCGTATATTGGCGGGCAGACAAAGCTCGATATTGTATGGCCGCTTATCTGAAGCCGAAAGCCGCCAGTTCGAGCTTGGTTATGTGACATCTACCGATGTTCTTGAAGCTCAGAACAATTTGGCTGACGCGCAGAGTGCAGAAATTCTTGCACTTGTCGATTATCAAATCTCGCTTGTTGATCTGGCGTATGCGACAGGTACTGTTTTCGGCTCTGCGAAAATACGCTGGGAGCCGTTTAATCAGGATGATATGTAAAAAAAGCAGGAGAGTTCATCATGACGGATGAGAATAATCAAGAGCAGATTCCGAAGGATCAGGATAATCAGGAAGAAATTCAGCAGCCTTCGGAACAGACGCTGTTAGAACAATCATTGGAAAAATCCCCGGAACAGCCTTCAGAGCTGCTTAAGGAAGAAACTTCAGAAAAACCGAAAAAGAACAGGAAAAAGATTATAAAAATCGCAGCCCTGATACTTGCCGCTATAGTTCTGATTGCGATTGTTATATATCTGATTGGGAAAGCCAATGATGTCGGCTGGATATCGAACCAAATGGTAGCGGTCTATATTGCGGTTGGACTTATTGTTGCAGGAATAGTTTCATGGCTTATTCTCAGAAAAACTTTCAGAACAAGATTGAAAATGGAAAAGGTCATGCACGATGATCCGGATATAGATGACTGGCTGATAATTTTTAGCTGGACGCCGAAGGCGCTTTATTTTCCAACTATCATAGCTTCGTTCCTGGCGGCGGCTCTGTTAAAAATTCCAGGAATAAATGATACTGCCATCGGCGGCTTATGGTTCGCTGTCTTTTTCATGAACTTTCTTATCGAGGAATATAATATCAGTATCAAGATTTTGCTTATAGCTTTAATTAGTATTGGTTTTTTTCTCCTGTGGCTGCATCTGCTTGAGATGGCAGGGGCTTTTCTGGGGCTTTTCAAAAATATAGCAATATCCATGAATTTAACTGTTTATCTGCTTGTCGGAATATTGGGTGTTTTGACAATTTTCATTTCATGGCTCAAAGGATTGTTTTATTATGTGTCCCTGACGCCCAACTATATGAACCTTCAGGACGGCCCGACAGAATCAGGAGAGCAGATCGGCAGAGAAGACTATAATACGCGCATCGACACGAGTGACTTTCTCGAACGCCTCATGGGATTCGGACGGATAATCATTACCTTTAAAGATAAAGACAAAGAACCGATTTCCATACTTGTCTGGGGAATTAAATCAAAAGCTGAGAAGCTGGAACGTGTAAGAGCGAAACTTGCGATAGACATGTAAAAAAATACCATGACACCGTTTTAATTCATTTTTAAAGATGACTCATTTTTGCAAAAGTCTGAGTTATTAAAATAAAATTCGCCTTGCAGGAATTACAGCAGGATGGTACATTGTTTTCCCGTGATTAATTAATACTTGTAAGGATGATTGGGAACAATATGGTTTATCGAGATGAACAGGATACTTTGGGACAGGTAAAAGTGCCGAAGGATGCTTACTATGGCGCTGCGACAATGAGGTCGCTGCATAATTTCGATATCGGTACAGAGAAAATACCTTCAGAAGTAATAGCGGCTTTTGCGATTCTTAAAAAAGCCTCCGCCCTGGTTAATGAAGAACTTGGCCTCCTTTCAAAAGATAAGGTTCATCTTATTGTGCAGGCGGCGGATGAAATTATCGAAGGTAAGCTTGATGACCAGTTTCCGCTGAGCGTCTGGCAAACAGGCAGCGGCACGCAGACAAACATGAACCTGAACGAAGTTATCGCCAACCGTGCAATCAAACTGGCAGGGGGGCGTATCGGCAGTAAAACTCCCATTCATCCCAATGACGATGTAAATAAATCACAATCTTCGAACGATACTTTTCCGACTGCTATGCACATCGCGGCCGCAAAAGCTATTAAAGAAAAGCTGCTTCCTGAAGCAGATTCGCTTGCGAGCCTGCTTCGGAACAAGTCGAAGGAATTCGCCGATATTATCAAAATTGGCCGGACGCATTTGATGGATGC
>JAFGEF010000007.1 GCA_016931715.1 Sedimentisphaerales bacterium | reverse complement strand
GCAAAATTGAAGTTAGACATATATTGTATGAAGAAAATCGGTTTAAAAGATTTTCTTCATACAATCTGCTGCATTGCTGTAACTGCTTATTAAAGAATACTTTAACTTCGTTGTTTAAGAAAGAAAAAATTAAACACAAGCAATTTTTCTTTCTTAAAGTATGTCTAACTTCAATTTTGCAGAATCCTTATCTATCTTTAAAAAAACTGATTTTTTATGATTTTTTTATTGAATAACAAAAAAGAATCCGTTAGTGTAAAGATTATACAAAATATGAGTAGTTTGAGTTAAATAGGAAGCACACACCATTTGTAATAAGTTAAGATGAGAAATTTGAATAAAAAATGCAAATTTCTTCATCGCTCTTTTAAAAAATAGAGAATATAGAATTTTTTACAGGTTCAAGTCTTACAGCGAAGAACAGCTTTTATTTTTGCCCATAATTATTCTCAAAAGTATATTTATCTAAACAATATAATATTAATATGGAGGAGGTATTGATATTTATATGAAAAAAAGGAGAATAAATTTAAATAATATCAAATGGTCCCATCCTATGAGTATTAAAGAATTATCTCAAATTTTTGATGTACACAGAAATACATTATCTAAATGGCTCAGGAACCAGATCTTATGCAATCGGCAAATATCACCTCGCAGATGGCAAATAGCTGAAGATGATATGCCAAAAGATGTTTAAAAAATGGTAAAACCATTTAATATTGCTATATATTGCAAGATATTGCATAATATTTAACATTTTTTAAAGAAATAGTAGCAGAATGTCTATATTATATATAGAATAATATTCATTTAGATATTTTTACTTATACTTTGGCTTAATTATTATCATGTGATTAGGCAGAAAAATTCAAGATTCGGGAGTTTTCTTGAATGAGGCTAATATTAAACCTTTTTAAAAATACTCTTTTTGCATTTTAAATTTTAAGTTTTTGTTTTAAGGAGAAAGGATTAAGGAGAACATACCTTTGATTATATCTTTCAAATCCATTGTTTTTCTTTAAGCTGATATTTTATTTTAAAAACCGTTTTTGACGTTAACTGGTATATTATTTTGGAGAGGAAACATGAAACGACAAAATAATATTGATATATCGAAAGCTCAATGGACACATCCTATGGGGCTAAAGGAGTTGTCGCAGATTTTTGAAGTTCATCGCAATACCATGTCAAAATGGTTAAAAAAACAAATTTTATGCAATCGGCAATTGTCTCCAAGAAAGTGGGAGATAGCTACTTTTGAGCTGCCTTACGATTCAGGTCAGGACAATATAAAGTTATACGCTCAAGATAATATAAAAGATATATATTAAATCCTGAACGCAATCACGCAGTCATAATAAAAACCGAATTATATATCACAATCATGTCTAAATAACACTTTGTGAACAAAATCATAAAAATCAATTAAAAACATATCTTCAAGTATTGGATATTATACCATTATATAGAATAATATCGTTTTATATTAAACATCAAAGCACACCTGCGTACAAACTTGAATGTAAAGAAACATATAGTTCAATGCAGTTAAAATAAAAAATGATTTTCTTAAGGAAAGTATTCCAATACTATCACAATATATAATATAAAAGGAAATTGTTTCGTGGGGAAAATAAGTAAAAGAACTAAGACACTAATCAAATGGTCGCGCCCAATGAGCATTGAAGAATTGTCACAAATATACAATGTTCACCGTAATACTATGTCTAAATGGTTAAAAGAAGAGGTTATTTGTAATAGGAAGTTGTCGCCAAGAAGATGGCAGGTTGCAAAATATGAATTGCCGGATGATGATTTGGGAATTATAAGGAATGTATGAAATAAGCCAAATAGAGCACTATAGTTTCTATTAATGTCCATTATTCAATAATACGGCATATCAGAAAATCGGATAGCGATTAGGTTAAGAGCCATAGTTAAAGAAAAATATTATACGATTGATAAATAAAGCATATTTTAATTTGAGGCTGGTGAAGTAAGTTACACTTTTTTGTGGACAGGGAATTTAAATTAGAAAGGTTTAGATCATGAAAAAGCTAATAATTACAGCAGTTTTTGTAATATCAGTCATGTTTTCTGCTTGTGCTTATTCATTAACTCTATCACCTGCTGAATCGCTCGAAGCGATAGCAGCTCGTTTAGTAACTGAACAAAATCCCAATGGTTACTGGGGAGGTCTTGATGAATGGGATTATACAGGACCAATAGTGGCTGGATTAGTACAAGCTTATGAAATAACAAATAATACCGCTTATAAAGAAGCTGCGGAACGTGGTGCAGATTTTATTATTTGGTACTCTGATTTGAATTTTCTGGGGGATGAAGCTTATGCATTAGCCAGACTCGGTGAAGTTACAGGCAATCAGGTCTATACTGATATTGTTCGTGATTTTTATAACGGACTTGATACTTATAAGTACATTAGCGGCTATAATTACACAACAGCAGAAAAATCAGTTTTTTATATTTCTTTTCATGCAGCAGCGTCTTATCTTGTTGATGCAAATGACGCCGGAATCTGGCGTGAAGCTGTTATTCAGTACCTTTCTCAGGTCAATGATGACATATCATACTTTCCTGTTATGACTTTGGGTGCGGCTACCTGGGCTATTGCTCTGACGGGACCAATGGATGATACTTTAATAGATCCTTTCGGTTTATCAGGGGTAGATTATTGGAAAGATGTGAAATTATGTGATTTACCTGATATTCTTTCTACCCATCAGGTTCTCTCTGGAGAGCACGCGGGCTCTTTTTATGTCAGATACGATCATGCAGCACCAGGTACTAGTTTTTATGAGGCGGGATATACGGAAGATAGTATTTTTGGTCTTCTTGGTCTGATATCAGCAAATAATTACAGAGAAGATATTAATGATATTGAGGGAATCGATCCCAATAACATTATCGTTATAGAAGATAATGTAAATGATCCCGGTGTGAAGCAATACAAACTTCGGATATGGAATTTTGACAGGGAAATTCAGGATGCAAGAGATGCACTTATCAAGGCTGTCGATCAGACAGGGGTAGTTCAGGTATACATTTTGGATAATACAATGTATTATTTTATGTATTACTTTTTCGGAGGAGAAATGCTTGAGGTTTATGACAGTGAATACATTTATCCGAAAGAAGAATCAGTTCAAGCCATAGAGGAGTGAATATTATTAGCGTCTAAGGATATTTAGAATGCAAGAAAGAATTTTTATTGCAATTGTGATTTTTTTGATACAGATAGTGTTTCAGCAATCTTTTGTAAAAGCAGAACCTATTGGTGCAGCAATCGTAAAAGTTGCCGACAGACTTCAGGAAGAGCAAATCAAGCAGGGTATAAATGCCGGAAGCTGGACCGGAGAAATTAATTTCACCGGCCCAATAGTGGCAGGAATAGCCAATGCCTGCGAGGTTGCTTGCAAGAGTGAATATCTCAGTGCCGCTGAATTGGGTGCAAACAGCATACTCATGATTTCTCAGGGTAACTTTTATGGAGATGAGGCATTTGCATTAACTCGTCTGAGTATGATTTCGACCGATCCAAATGATCCATGGCGCGACATTGTTTCTGATTACTATTCCAAAATAAAGTACAGCGGCGGTACACAAGCGTATATAAGTAATTTCTATGCAATTGATCCTTCGATTGCTGTGTTATATATGTCATATCATGTTCTGGCAGCGTATTATGTAGATGCGAATGATAAGAAAATCTGGCGACAAGAGCTAATCAATCTGCTCTCATCTGTTGATGATTCTTCTGTTTATCCAGTCATGGCACTTGGTGCGGCCGTATGGGCATTGTCACAGACAGGTACTTTAGACCAAACAATCATCAACAACTCTTTGGAATATGGCGCTTCCTACTGGAATTCAAAAAGACTGGCAGAATTACCTGATCTTCTTATTAGTCATCAGGTACAGGATGGGCAGCCTAATGCCGGCAGTTTTTACTGGCAGTTTGGGCATAAGGAAGGCAGCCCAAGCGGCTACACAGAAGATGCGATATTTGCAACACTCGGACTTACTGCTGTTTTTGAATCTAATCCTGATCCAAACTTATATTATGCCATAGGTAATTCTTGTTCAGCATTACTAAATGGGATAAATATGGAGGATGACGAAAATGAAGGTACAGTATGGGAGCGCCTGTCCAGGGAAGGTGCTGAATATTGCGCATATGCGGGAGAGATGCTGCAAGCCTTAAGGGCGTTAATTATCCCGGGAGATATTAATTTGGATGGTTGTGTAAATTTTGAGGATTTTGAAATTTTCAGTAATAATTGGTATGCCGGTGATTGTGCGCAGCAATGCTGGTGTAATGGTGCCGACATAGACCATAATGGTATTGTAGATATTGAAGATTTTAAGGTTTTCCTGGATAACTGGCTCCGGGAAATGTCGTTTGAGGAAAATATATAAGATATCTGACAAGCAGTTTAAGTTTTTAAGGAGATAGTTATGGTTTGGAATTGGAAGAAAAATAAGAAGTATTTGTATGTTATTCTTATCCTGTCTGTTTTGGTTGTTATAGCAGGATATAGCAGTGTGGTATATGCTGCTTCAGGTACGGGATCAACAACTCAGATTCAAAATGATAGAGGGATATTTGATCCGTTTTCCTTAAGTATTGTGTTGTTAACGTCGGAAGACGGGACCGTATCAAGACCTCCGATAAGAATAACAACGAGACCTCCATTACGAAGTTATTTTCGACCTCCCTTTGTTTTTTAATGGGATGCAACTTGTAAGTTTATAAAGAAGAATATATTCTTTGTGAATAATTCAGTCACGGGAAGTTCAGGATTGGATTATGCGCTTGGGGTCTATACAAATATGATTGGTTATTAAATATTAAAGAAAAGAAAGGATTATGATTATATTGAGTAAATAGTACATAGATAATCAAATTTCCCATAAGAGCCAAATTTATTATAAAAAAGCTATCGGGAGGTGGCTAAAGTGAACTTCGTGAAAATCAGAATTGCGTTTAAACAACATTTTAAAGTAAGAAATATTTCATATATCTTATTTTTTGCTTTTCAGGTATTTATCTGTAACAGCGGATGCGGCGACAAAGTAAGGTTGCCTTCTGTTAGTGAGTTATCTGAATTTGAAAATGCAGGTGCTGTCAGTCCAACTATAGATTTCACGCGTTTGTATGAAACAAAGATAGATAGTAGTTCTTACCGGGTAAAACCAGAAGAAGTTTTAGAGATAACGATGCCTTCCATCTTGCGTGTGGTTACTACTGAAGAACCTGTATACACAAATCAGGATGATAAATATATATGCAGAATAAATAAAAATGGCAATATTACCCTGCCGGTGCTCGGTGAAGTCAAAGCAGCAGACAAAAGTCTGGCCCAGATAGAGACAGATATCATACGAGCATACTATCCCAAATATATTTCTTCATACCCATCTGTTTTTGTCAGAATTCTTGAATATAAAATTTTTAAGGTTTCTATTAGCGGAGCTGTTGAGACACCGGGTTTATATTCACTTCGCAGTGACCAAATGTCCCTGGTAAGCCTTCTTATGGAAGCCGGAGGCATAATCGATGAAGGAGCAGCTCTTATTCAGATTATTCATTCAGAAAATATAACTCAGCTCAACGATGTGCAAAAGCCGGAAGTGCCTGCAAAGCAGGAAGATAAGCAGTTATATGAGCCAATTATCACTGAAATAAGTAATTCAACTACAACTAACCCCAGTATATATGATATCGAAGTTCAATTAAAATTCAGACAGTTCTCTGCACAGAGCATGAAAGGTATTCTAACCATAACGTATGATGACGAAGTCCTTCTTACTGAAGAAATGGATATTTCTCAGGAAATAGAAAGATTGGTTCTGCTCAAGCAGTTTTCCTTAATGGAGCCGCGGATTTCCACTATAGAGGTAGAACAGAAGTTATGTGAATTAGCAGAACTTCTAAAACCCGGCTTTTCAAGTTCCAAACAAAACAGTATTGCATATAATAGAATTCTCAGAGAAGTTGAGGATAATCGAAAAAATAATCTGATATTATATAGAAAAGCAACGGAGCAGAGAACCGGGGTATTTACTCAGGCACAGCAGCAACGATTTATACAACGTGAAACCTCTGAACGAAACGAAAGCTTACTTTATAATAGTACCAAAGAATATTCAGGTAAAAGCAGGTTGACGGATTCTGTATTGAATCCCATCCAGTATAAAATCAATCCCGGCTTGTATAACCAGGAAGACCAGAGAATATATGGATCGTTTAATCTGGCTCAAAACCAGGGAAATTATACTGAAACGCTGCCTGATGAGAATAAAAGTTCAGAATCGATTGTTTTACCGGTAAAAGGATTTAATATACCTTTTGCAGATGTTACTTTGCAGGATGGTGATAAGGTAATAGTCGAGCGGCTTGTAGAACCATTGTTTTCTGTAGTCGGGCTTGTTAATAGACCGGGGAATTTCCCTTATCCCAAGGATGTTAAATATAACCTTATGCAGGCTTTGGCATTTGCAGGAGGTTTGGATCAAATAGCCGAACCTCGCTATGCAACGATTTACAGATTAAAAGAAGATGGTACTATTTGCAATGTCTCCTATAAAATTATAAATAATAATAATCACTCTCAGCTTACGGAAGCTTTAAATACGACCATAAATCCCGGTGATATTGTTTCTGTAGAACATACTCCGAGGACACGTAAAAATGTATTATTAGACCGAGTGCTGAGATTCAGCATCGGTACATATTTCAATTTAAATGATGTCTGGAACAACAATTAAGAGTATTTATCCTCTTTAATGACAGGTATAAAGATGATAGATCAAAATAAGGAATTTGATAAACACAAGACAAATGGCATGTACACAAAAGAGCAGGTAATGGCGGGCCTGGTAACTGATAACTTGGTATATATTTTATGGCGAGGACGCTGGCTTCTTTTGATAAGCATAATAATTTGTTTACTAATGGCGTTTATCTATATAACGAAGGCTACACCTATTTATCAATGCACTTCCAGAATATATGTAGAACAAAGCGGCCCCAAAATAATTGCTGAAATGGAAACAGGTGTAATGACGAAAGCTAATAATTATCTTTATACCCAGGCGGAATTGCTCAAATCAACTCCGATTATTGCAGATGCTCTTAATCCGGCAAGAATAAGACAAATGCAGACCTTTGCAAAAGTTGATAATCTGGTAGCTTTTTTGAAACGTAATCTTGTTGTAGATGTTGGAAGAAGAGATGATATAATCAGTGTATCATTCAATTCGCCTTATCCGGCGGAAGCCGCTGATCTGGTCAATGCAATTGTGGATTCATATATCACTTTCCACTCGACACGAAAACAAAACACATCAGCGGAAGTGTTAAAAATACTGCAAACTGAGAAAGCTAAACAAAGTCAGGAACTCTCAGAAAAGCTCCAGGCCTTAACGAATTACAGCAGAGAAAATGAAGAACTGGTATTCGAAGGAAGACAGGGCAATCTTGTAATGGATAAGCTTGAAAAGCTTTCCACTGCTTTGACAGAGGCTCAACTAAAAACTGTGGAATACAAGTCTATTTATGAATCCCTGAAGGAAATGGTCAGTAATCCGGACAGGATTAAACAATTCGTGGAAGCACATCGAACTGCAGGTGTGTCTTTGTCTTCTGATACTGAAAAAGCAGAACTCAAATCCAGGCTTACCGAACTGGAATTAAGCCGAAATAACCTTTCAAGACAACTGACTCCGGATCATCCTGGAATTTTAGCTTATGAAAAAGATATTGAAAATATTAAGAATCAGATTGCTGCTCTTGATATTGAATTCGTTAATTCTCAGCTTGCAGTAGCAAAACAGCAGTACTTAACCGAGAAGGAAAAAGAAGATCAGATTAAAGAATACTATGAGCAGCAGCGTCAAGAGGCGATAGCTCTCAACGAGCATCTCACTCAGTACACTTTATTACAATCGGATTGGGAACAGACAAAGAAACTGTGTGATATTCTTGATGATAGAATAAAGGAATTGAATATAACTGAAGATGTAGGCGCACTCAATATAAGCATATTGGAAGTTGCAGTCCCGGCAGAAAAACCTTCTGAACCTCAGAAAGCAAAATATATGGCTATTGCATTAGTTCTAGGTCTTATGCTTGGCGGCGGCCTTGTGCTGATCCGCGATTCGGTGGACCAGAAGCTGCATTCGGCGGAAGAAATTTGTTCTGTTCTCAATTTGCCGGTTCTGGGAATAGTCCCGTCAATGTCAAAGCGGGACAATATAACGGAGCGGGGACGTAAAGTATATCTCGATTCAAAATCCCCCTGGGCGGAAGCTTATCGAACTATAAGAACCGCTGTGTTTTTCGGTGCTCCCAAAAGTGAAGCCAGGACTATACTTGTAACTTCACCATCGCCTTCTGACGGCAAGACAACCCTGGTTAGTAATCTTGCTATCGCAATGGCCCAGGCAGGACAAAAGACACTGATTCTCGATGCAGATTTTAGAAAACCAATGCAACAAAATATTTTCAGATTAGACCATCAATACATGGGGCTAACCAGTGTGCTTGCCGGTGAAATGAACATACAGGAAGCGATACAGTCCACTGATATAAAAGGATTGGATATACTCACACGCGGACCGGAAGTTCCCAATCCGTCAGAAATACTCAATAGTAAAGGTTTTAGCAAACTTCTTGAATTGCTTTCAGAAAGGTATGACCGTGTTGTAATTGATTCACCGCCTGTGACACCCATTACAGATGCCAAAATAGTTGCTGCAATCTGTGATATAACTATTTTGGTATTAAGAGCGGAAAAATCCACGAGAAAAATAAGTCAGCAGGCTATGGAGGGATTGTTAAGTGTCGGTGCGCATATTCTCGGTGTAATTGTGAACGATGTTCACAAGAAAAGTCACTATGGATATTACAGTGCATATGGCAATTATAGTGGTTACTACGGAAATGAAAAAAATCAAAAGAGAGAGATCGCAAGGAAATCCCAGGTGGTTACATAATTATATACAAAAAAGGGCAAAAGTTAATTGGGAGACAGAAAAAGCTGATGATAGACTCTGAAAATATTAGTGTTATGAATATCAAAAATAATAATTTTCCTCCGGAAGGTTCAGGAGGATTTATTGATATTCATTGCCATTGCCTCGCGGATTTTGATGATGGCCCTTCTAATATCTCGGAGTCAATATTACTCTGTAGAGCATTGGTTGAGGATAATATTTCTTTTGTTGTGGCAACACCTCATCAGCTCGGACGCTTTGACGGCGTGAATGAGGCACAAGCCGTACGTGATGCTGTCAATAAACTCAACAGCATACTTAATGACCTGGAAATACCAGTAAAGGTCGTCCCGGGAGGAGAGGTTCGCGCGGATGAAAGAATTTGTCAGTTTATAGAAGATGATAAAATATTAACACTTGCTGACAGTCGCAGATATATTCTCATCGAACTTCCGCATCAGGTTTTTATTGATATCGAGCCTATGATTCGAGCGCTTGTATCTATGGATATTTACCCTGTAATATCTCATGTCGAAAGAATACCGACATTGACAAAAGAACCGGATATATTATCGAGATGGATTGGAGACTTCGCTTATTTACAAATAACGGCATCAAGTTTATCAGGAGATTTTGGTTTAGAGGCAGAAAGAGATGCCTGGGATTTATTAACTTCCGGATGGGCTCATCTTGTTGCAACAGATGCACATAACGTCAATTCACGCAGGCCAAAGATGAAGAATGCTTATGAACTTATAAGCAGAAGGCTTGGTGAAGATTTGGCAAACCGGGTCTGTATTCATAATCCATTGAGAGTACTTCAGGGTAAGGATATTTTATCTAAATCAATTATTGAAGAATCGAGGATTGGTTTATGAGGCAAGAGCAGGCAAATATCTGCTTCGATAAATTTTCAGTCTGTAAATTCGATACAATAATCGAGTGGTTACTGATTTCCCTTCTTGCATTCATGCCTTTTGCATTTGGTGCGGTTGAAGCCTGGAGTGAGGAGATAGTTGTAATTCTTGCAGCAGCAATTACCATATGTTTTCTGCTCAAGCTTATTTTTGAAAAACAAACGCATTTTTTCTGGTCATGGTCTTATGTTCCTGTCGTACTATTTATTATTGCAGCGATATTTCAAATTATTCCGATACCAGCAGGTATAATCAGCGTAATATCTTCGAATACTGCGGCAATAAAGAAAGAGCTTTTAAGCGATTTGCCGGATGCCAAAATATTTCTAAGATATATGACACTGAGTTTTTATCCTAATGCCACAAAACATGACTTACGGCTGGTGATTTCCATTGCTGCGGTTTTTTTAGTCGTTGCAAATATTTATCGTCAACCGGTACAAATAAAGCGTCTTTTATCTGTGATTGCTATTATAGGAGGGCTTATTGCGTTACTGACGCTTGCTCAGGACCTGTTCGGAAACGGACGTATGTATTGGAAGATACCGACAGGTTTTAATGAGGCTTTCTCAGGAACATTTGTCAACCATAGCCATTATGGTCAGTTTATGAATTTGTCCATAGGAGCAGCCCTTGGACTTATTTTTGTTGGAATACATGAATCTTTCCAGAGGAAAAAAGTTACTGCAGAGGCAATCTATGATTACCTTAGTTCTAATTCTGCCAAATCAATGTGGTTTCTTTTAGTGATGATAACTATTGGTGCCGCAACGGTATTTGTATCATTGACTCGCGGGGGTATGGTAAGCATGTTTATTGCGGCCGTCTGTACTACTTTAGCTCTAAGTTCGCGACATAATATGAAAAGCGGTGGATGGATAATTGTCTTGATCTCGCTTTTTGCATTTGTATGTGTCCTTTATATAGGTTTTGATGCTGTTTACGACAGGCTCTCAAGTCTTAGAAACTTACATGAAGCTCAGGCTGGACGCTGGCAGATATTGAAAGATATATCACTCGCATGGACAAGATTTCCTTTTTTCGGGACAGGGCTTGGCACTCATGAAGTTGTTTATCCGATGTTTGACAGATCAACAATAGCTGCCCTTGCTGCTTATGCTGAAAATGAATATGCCCAGGCTGCGGAAGAAACCGGCTTAATAGGTTTGGTTTCACTGTTAACTTTTGGCATTCTAATATTCATATATTATTTTCGTAATATAAGGAGTTCTTCTGTACCGGTTCATTCGGCCGCATTCGGTCTCGGATTTGGTCTTTTGGCGATTTTGATACACAGTCTAAGTGATTTTGGCCAGCACCTGCCGGCTAACGCATTCCTTTCAGCAATATTCTGTGCTCTTCTGCTGGCTTTAACTCGTATCGAAAGACAGGATAGTTCCAAAAGAAGTGCTGATGTTTTTCCTAAATCTCGATCTCTATATATAGTGATTTTATTGTGTGTTTCAGCTTTATTCGGATGGATTATATTGAGTGCTGATAATGCTCGAATTGCTGAAACTCACTGGAAGAAAGCTTTGGCTATCGAAAAAAATATGATAGAGAAAAACTGGCAGGCGAGTGACACACAATATGCAGCCTTAATTAAAAATACTGCCACAGCGGCTGATTACCAACCGGAAAATGTAAAATATAAGCACTGGTTAAATATTTACCGCTGGGAGTCTATTTGCAATACAATTGATCCCAATACCGGTCAGATTAATATCCCGGAGCCGGCTCTTAAGTTTGTGCATCGTATTGTTGATGAGCTTCATAATGCCAGAAAGCTCTGTTCGACTTATGGCGCAACATATTGTATAGTCGGCCAGCTTGAGAGATTTATTCTAAACGACCCAAATGGAACGGAATATATTAGAAAAGGTTTTAAGCTTGCGCCATGTGATCCTGTCGCCTGTTTTGTCACAGCTTTTCTTGATGTCAAAGAACAGAATATTGATGCCTCATTTGTCAAGTTCAGCAGGACTATTGAACTTGATGGAAGTTTATTCCCGAGTGTTGCTGATATATATATCAACGATGCCAACAGGCCAGACCTGGCTATTGTGCTGGCAAAAAATAATTCTGAATGGTTGAGCTATGTTGCAAATGCCATCACAGATACACAAAAACATGCGGATATTATTAAACAGGCTCAGGAACAAATAGTTCAGCTTTTAATAGAAAGATGTTCCGGGCCGGATGTCTCTGCTTCGGCGCTTGCTTCTTTGGCGAATATTTTCAAAAAAGAACGAGATAACGAAAAAGCGATAGAAAATTACAACCGTGCTTTATCTCTGGAATATAGTCAGGTTCAATGGCGATATGCGCTGGCACAGTTGTATGCAGATACAAACAGGATTTCTGAGGCTATCCACGAAGCAAGAATATGTCTGCGGTTTAGTCCGCAGTTTGAAGCGGCAGAAAGGTTAATTGAAGAGCTTTCTGTAAAAATGGATTCTATCGATGACCAAAGCTTAATTCCTTAATGGAATTTAAATAGTTTTAAAGAAAGCTGGTAATAATTTCTAAGTGCACTAACGAGAACGGAGTGCGCGCGGCTGTACCATAAAATCATTATATTTTAGAATTCAAAAAATGCTGAAGTTATCTGAAAATCCTTTTATTTTAACTCCTGAGGTTAACTCACTTGCCGAACTTGCCGGTACATGGTGGGCTGCATATACGAAGCCGCGATTCGAAAAGTCATTCGCATGGGATATGTACAGTCACGGCATAGGTTATTTCCTTCCTATGCGTGAAAAGGTCATCTTTTCAGGCAACCGCAAGCGTATTGTAATGGTTCCTGTTTTTGCTTCATACGTCTTTTTCTGTGGTTCGGAGCGTGACCGCTATACTGCTCTTAAAACCAACCGTGTATGCCAGACTATAGCAGTTTATGACCAGGATACTCTGATCGAAGAGCTTGTAAGTATAGAAAAAGCGCTTTTCAGTAAAGTTGTAATCGATCGGTACCCGCATCTTCCCGTCGGGTCAAATTGCAGAATTATATCAGGACCGATGATGGGAATCGAAGGTGTGGTCGTAGAAAGGCTCGATTCGAAATCCCGAATGGTGCTCGGGGTATCAGTTCTCGGCCAGGGTGTTCTTATCGAAATAGACTCCGATTTACTTGAGCAGGTCTGAGAGCAAAAATAAAAAAGAAGACAGAATTCTTGGCTGCTTTATTTTTCACTTTCTGATTTCTCAACTTAATTCGCTAACAGCAAAAAACTATGGAAACCTATATTTTTGTTTATTTTGGTTCGTTACTTTCTGCACTAATAATTACACCTGCCGTGATTATGATTGCTAATAAAATAAAGGCAGTTGATTATCCGGGAGTACGTGCAGTTCATACGCGACCCGTACCCCGGATTGGCGGATTAGTAATTTTTCTTTCAACAATGACTTTTATAGTTATTGTTTTATTTGTAAACAATTCTATCGGTAGGGCTTTCCAAAGTTCAAAAACACAATTGATAACATTGTTATGTTCGGCAGCATTCATTTTTTTGATTGGATTGATTGATGATTTAAAAGGATTATCAGCCAGAATCAAATTAATATCAGAATTACTGGCAGTAGTCGTATTATGTATTGCCGGTATAAAAATATCCTCGATTTATATTACAAAAGAATGGGTGATAAATTTGGGTATATTAAGTTGTCCTCTCACGATTCTATGGATTGTGGGCATTACCAATGCAGTGAATCTCAGTGACGGTTTGGATGGGCTTGCAGCCGGGATTTCGGCTATCGCATGTGGAGTTATTGCTATTTTTTCTGTTTACAGCGGTAATGTCATTATGGCTATAATAATGCTTGCCATGCTTGGCAGCCTATCTGGATTTTTGTTCTTTAATTTCAATCCGGCAAAGATTTTTATGGGTGATTGCGGCAGCTTGTTCCTGGGATTTACCATTGCATCTGCAAGTGTTCAATGTTCAACAAAATCATCCGCCCTGGTTGGCCTGGCTCTGCCTTTTCTTGCTCTTGGAATACCAATTTTCGATACACTTTTCTCCATGCTTAGGAGGTCTATCGAACGCCGGAGCATTTTTTCGCCTGACCGCAGACATTTTCATCATATGCTGATTGATATGGGTATAAAGCAGCGACATGTGGTTATTAGTATATATGTAATGACCTTTCTTTTCACAGGCTTGGGTATGTTTATGATGATTACCAACAATAGAAACACCTTTTTGATATTCATTTGTGTAATAACATTAATAATAATTTTATTCAGTGTTGTCGGCTCAATCCGACTAAAAGAAACTTTAGCCGGATTACAGAAAAAATATGAAATTGCCAATCGCTGCAAGCAGGAGAAAATGAAATTCGATTATGCACAGCTTTATTTTCGGAAGGCACATACTTATGACCAATGGTGGACAGCGGTGTGTAAGGCGGCGGAGCAGCTTGATTTTGCATGGTTATCTATGAAATCTGAAACTCTGGATGGGATAATTCAAACCGAAGTGTGGCGTATGCCGGATTTTAAAGCGAACTTTTCAAAACTCATTATAATGACTATTCCTTTTGACCATAATGGAGATAAAAAATCCTGTGAGTTCGAAGTAGCGATTTCCGTTAACGGCTCATTGGAATCGGCAGGCAATCGCGCGACACTTTTTAATAGATTAATCGATGAAAGTGCAGTTTATAACTTAAGTTCTTCAACAACACAAGTCTCTAAGCAAAAAAACAATTTGCCGGAAGATATCTGTTATAGATAGCTATGCTATAAGACATAAGAGATCAGGTTATGAAATGGTTTTTTAAAACGCTCAGAACACTGTGTACTATTATTTCATGTTACAGCCGTATTTATTATTATCGTTGCATGGGCATTACGATTGGAACAAATTGTTATTTAAGCTCCGGTGTTCATATCGATGTTATGGGCGGAAAAATAATGATTGGGAATAATGTCAATATAGCACATGGTACTTATATTCTCGCACATACGGCGGAGCAAATAAGTAAAAAAGAAACTATTATAGGGAATAATGTGATTATTTTTGTTAATTCAACAGTTTTGCCTGGTATCAGGATTGGGGAGAAATCAATTATTGGAGCGGGTTCTGTAGTGGCAAGAGACGTACCTCCTAACGTTGTTGTTATGGGAAATCCCGCACGAGTGATTAGATACCTATAAGGCATTAAATAATCTGATGATATTATTTGATGTACACTTTACGCAATAAAATGTCTATTCTTAATTCTAAAATAACCGAAGTAAGTGAAATAAAATTTAAGACTATAGATATATCAACAAAATCATACAAACAGAGTGAAAATCTTCGTAAATCAAAGTTTCTGCGTTTTATCACTTTGTTTTTTAGACCGAGTTTTAGCCAAGCTATAATCGTTATTACAGATCAGGGCTTTTGTAGTATTGCGAATTTCCTCACTGGCGTTTTAGTTGCAAGGGCGTGTTCTAAAGAAGAATATGGTGTATTTGTTATTGGTCTAACGATTCTGTATCTGATGACAGGACTTCAAAACAGCCTTATTTCAGGTCCATATACGATTTTATATCCACGATGTGAGGTTGATGAAAGATGTAAATATCTTGGCAGTACGCTTATTCACCAGATTTTTCTTTTGATATTAACGGCTATAGCTTTTATTATCGGCTCCCTGATATGTTTCTTTATCAAAGCAAATCCGGTTCTTACTTCCAATCTGTTTATGCTCTCCCTTGCGTCATTTGCCGTTATGATCCGTGAGTTTGTAAGACTGACAATGCTTGCCGAGTTAAAAGTTTGGCTTAATCTTGCAATGAGCCTTGTGATTAATATTTCTACGGTAACTGCAATGCTTATTGTATATAAAACAAAAATTCTTACGTTATCGAATGCGTATCTGATAATGACATGTTGCTCTGGTATTCCAGCTTTATATATCACGGGAATCTATGTGAAAAAAATGGTACTGATCAAATCCAGGATTTGGAATGATTTCAAATTAAATTTTAAACTTGGTAAGTGGCTGGTTGGAAGAACGTTTGCATACATGGGTTCGAATCAAGTTTATCCTGTTGCCCTTGCGGCTTTTCATGGCACTGCAACAGTAGCTCTTTATGGTGCATGTCTTCAGCTTGCTAACCTGCTGAATCCGCTTTGTACTGGTATGAACATTTTTTTAATGCCAAAATTAAGTCATCTTTCTGTACATGACCCTCAAAAAACAGACAAACTCGTTTTATATGTTATGGTATGGTTGGCTCTTATGCTTGCCATGCTTTTTCTTGTAATGCTCTTTATTGGTAATTGGGCTGTAACTAAACTATATGGTCAAAACTATATGGATTTAAATCCCGTTTTACTAATGTGTATTTTGGCTATAAGTGCTTCTGTACTTTCAAGTCCTATATCAATTGCTATCGACGCCAGAAAGGGAACTCTAATAACATTCAAAGGACGAGTATTTGGGGCAATATTATCACTTACTATAGGGCTTGTATGTGTGATTTTTCGTGGACCTGTTGGTGCTGCTCTCGGATTATTTATTTCACATGTTCTTACAGGTTTATACTGGCTTTATAAGGCAAACACTTTTAGGTATGAGAGATTAGCAATCGAGAATTACTAAATGAAAATACTAGTTTCAGTAGTGATAGTTTTTATCTTGTGGGACAAGACACTCATATTGCTTTAAGCAGAAAAATAATATAAGGTGCAAAAATAAACATGTATACATTTTCTGCGATGAAAAGGATAGAACCACAAGATATGTCAGTTAGACTCATCTGGCAGGTCGTACCTTGTGCATTTGCAGTAGTTGGTGCACCGATAATTTCTACGGCTTATTCTCTGACTCGATCACAAGAGGCCGAACTGGGCAGTTTTAGTTTGGCACAAGGTATTCGTGGTACTATATGTCTCGTGTTGTTTCTTGTGTTGTATTTATCAAGAAACCTCATTCTCCTGGAGCATAGGATCATTCGACCTTTAATGTTTTTGTCGATCTATGCCGTGCTAACATGTTTTCTTAGTCGTTATCCGTTTGAGAATATTACTTTTTCTATAAAATTAGCTTATACTTCGTTGTTGTTTGCAAGTGGTTTTTATCTGGCAAAGAAAAACATGAATCTGGAAAATTGGCTTACAAACTGTACCTGGATAATACTGATTTTTATGGCTGTTTCTCAGGTAATTGGATTGATATCTGGCAATCTAATTCGAGGATATGGTAGTGACTACGCTTCTGCTGGTTTAATCGACCAGCCTTCGGTAACTGCAACATTGATTGTATCAACTCTTCCTGTTTTTCTACAATCTTTTCCTTATAAACGTATGTCTTTGGCTGGTATTATTATTTGCCTTGTCTCATTGTTTTTTACAATGAGACGTACAGTTCTCATTGCTGCGATAGCTGCAATATTTCTTGTTTTGATGTATGACTTTTTTCCATTCCGGCGAAGAATTCGCAAGTCAACGGTAATAATAGCCATCTTGACATTGTGTGCCCTTGGTATAATTAGCTTAAGAACACAAGCGGGAGCAGATCTATTAGCTCGTATGAGTGATTTGAATCCGTTATATGGAACTGGTTCAGGGAGATACACTTTCTGGTTCATTGCATTAAAACATATTTTAAACCGCAATATTATATCCATGATAATGGGAGATGGATTAGGACGTATCCGGGATGTCATGTATAATGACTTTGGAATGTATATAGGGAGCCATAATGATTTGTTGGATTTTACCTACGCCTTTGGTATCTTTGGTCTGTTTACTCTTATATGGTGGTACTATGAACTAATACGTTTCACAAACTATTTGCGTATTAACAAAGCGACAGCGTTTCAGGGTTCATTATCGGTTATCACGATATTCATTATCATTTCGATGGGGCAGGGGGGTGAATCGTATAATCCAGACCTGGCTTTAATTTTTATGATATTAGGAATCTGGGCTGGGCAAAAATCATATGTATAGGAATTAACTTAATTATGCCTGATGTACTTTTAATCGAAGCGTGTAATTTTGCTGATTTTCCAGTAGGAGGTATGCTTTCATTTTGTAAGCAAATGATGAGGGCATTTGGTAACCGCCTTGCGCTGGTCGGAATAAGTACAGGTAACACACCTGTAGGAAGATGGATTGAAAAAGAGTTCGATGGTGTTACATTTAGATACTTCGCTATCGCAAAGTGGGAACCATTAACAAAGAAACCCCTTGTACCTTTTCGTTTAGCAGCTTATCTGCAGTTCAGGCGTTATCGTAAAGCTATTTATTCTATTGGTATAGATAATCTATATACCCAGTCCGAGGAGGCAATTATGGTAATGTCGGATATGCCTTGGAAGAGTATTTGTTTTCGTTTTGCTGGTGTCGAGAACTCACTGCGTATGTCTCGCTATAGATGGAGTCGTTTGTTTAGTGGTATTCATGAGAGATTGTTATTTTCTGCTCTAAGGCCGGTGAATGTAATTTTGGCTTCCGCCGGAAATGAAGCTATCAATCAAATGATCCAACGAAGCAATGGTAAATTAGCTGTTGAACGAATTATTCGATTTCCCACCAGAGTTGATACAGATATTTTTCAACCGCAATGTAAACAACAGGCGAGGTTACAATTAGGAATAGATAATGATGAGATTTTGGTCATGACCTGTGGGCGTCTAAATATTGTAAAAGGCTGGGACTTTATTTTGGATTCTTTCGAAATATTTTCGTCGTATTTTTCAAAAGCTTCAATGTATTTTGTTGGTGACGGGGAAGATCGCAAATTGCTCTCGAACAGGATAGCAAAAAGTAAGTTTGCGAAATCAATTAAAATCACTGGTTTTTTAAGTCCTCACGAAGTGGCACGCTACATAAACGCGGCTGATATAGTTGTAGTAGGATCTCACTTCGAAGGTTGGTCGGTAGCAATGGTTGAAGCATTAGCTTGCGGAAAACCTATTGTCACTACAGATGTAAGTGGTGCTCGGGAGATGATTATCGAGGGTAAAAATGGTTTTATCGTTGAAAATCGTCATCCAAAGAGTTTTTCTGAGGCAATGTGTCGTACATTAGCCCTAAAAGAGGTAGAACATATTTCTTTAACCATAGCTAATAAATATGCGCTAAAACATTTAGCCAGTGATTTGGGAACACTTTGGAAGCCCCTTGCATGAAAGTGATTGTACTTAGCAATAAAAACAAAATATTTGTTTTAACCTTATTAAAATAAAATATAACAACCTATGACATCAGCATCAAGAATAATCATGTGTAAGTTTAAATATGCTGTTTGTCCAGTTTACGGTTTTGTGGCAGCATTATGATTCATCAAGCATCAAACATGAAGTTTTGACAACGAGTTAAAGAATCACAAGCATTTGTTCTTTTCTTTTCAAAAATTATTCGTTACTAAATTGCATTTACTAATAAATCGTGTTTCTATGTAAGGTTACATAAAATGAAAATGACGATACCTGTTTCACAACCATCAATTGGACCGAAAGAAATTGAGTATATGAATGATGCAATAAAGTCAACTTGGGTGTCATCAATCGGACCATATATTACTAAATTTGAGGAAAACTTTGCCCGATATTGTGGTGCAAAGTATGGTTTAACTACATCAAACGGTACTACTGCGTTACATCTAGCTCTTATGAGTCTTGGTATCACAAGAGGAGATGAGGTGATAGTACCCGACCTGACTTTTGTAGCTACCGCAAATGCAGTTAAATATACAGGTGCAGAACCCATATTTGTTGACATAGATGAATCAACTTTATGTATAGATCCTTTCTCAATTATAAGAAGAATGAATAAAAATATAAAAGCAATAATTCCGGTACATATATATGGCCATCCGTGCGATATGGATGCGATAAATGAAATAGCTAAAGAGTACGGATTATTTGTGATCGAGGATGCAGCTGAAGCACATGGGGCGGAGTATAAAGGAAAAAGAGTAGGAAATCTTAGTGACGTTGCAGTTTTTAGTTTTTATGGAAATAAAATAATCACAACCGGTGAAGGAGGAATGCTGCTTACAAATAATATAGTCATCTATGAAAAAGCAAAGCAATTACGAGATCATGCTATGTCAAAAAGTAAAAGATACTGGCATACAGAAATAGGATTTAACTATAGAATTACGAATATCCAGGCTGCATTAGGATTGGGGCAGTTCGAGAGGATAGATGAGATAATCAAAAAGAAACGCGAGATATTTAGTAGATATAAAGCAAATCTTGAAGGTACAGCAGGTTTGAAACTAAACAGAACTGCTTCTTATGCTAAGAATGTTTATTGGGTAGTATGTCTGGAAATAGATGGAATGACTATGGAATCAAGAGATAAATTTATGATTGATTTAAAAAATCGAGGAATCGACAGCAGACCATACTTCTATCCCATTTCCGACTTACCTATGTATTCAAAAGTCAATACACCGATAGCACATAAAGTGTTTCAAAAAGGTGTTATCTTACCATCGTATGAAAGCTTAAGTGGTTCTGATGTGGATTATATATCCGAGAGCATAAAGTCTATATTAGCCTCTAAACTACGATTAAAAATTCATGATCTTAAATTAAAGACAAAAAAGACAAAACAAAATGCAATCATAATAGAAAAATAATGAAAACAAAAACAAGTCAATTTGTTTATTTCTGTATGTATTATAATCATGGAATAGCATAATGAAGAAAATCGGCATTCTTTGTTTCGCCAGCAAAAAAGAGGGAGGCATCTACCAATATACCCAATCGATGGTCGATGCTTTATTGTTGGATAAAACTAATAGATATATAATTATTACCTCTAAAAATAATACAGATTATGATAATAAAGACGTTGATTTGATTAAAGATAATACAAATATCGATAATCCATTTTTGAAGATTAGTACATTCTGGGTTTCTATATTGGGTTTTAAATCTTTATTTAGCCGAAAAAAAAGAAAATTATACGAATCATTTGATTTACTTGTTTTACCGGTGATTTCGCTATATCCTGTTTGTTGGATAAATATACCATATATTATTACAATTCACGATTTGCAGGAAAAATATTTTCCTCAATATTTTACGTTGTCACAGAAGATATATAGAGCATTTTCAAGAAAAATATCAGCATTACAGAGTTCTCACATTATTTGTGAATCCAATTATGTAAAGAACGATATAATAAAGTATTTAAAAGTTCAGCCTTCCAAAATAAGTGTTATACAGTCGCCTCCATTACTGGCAAGTAATCATGGGGATAATAATGAAAAATACCTAAAGGAGATAAAAAATAGGTATTTATTACCAGAAAGATATATTCTCTATCCTGCACAATTCTGGCATCATAAAAATCACATGAAATTATTAGAGGCTTTTTCTATTCTAACTCAAAAATACAGTGACATGCATTTGGTATTTACCGGAGGGGATATTTCTGCTCGTCATGAAGTATTTAAAAGTCATAATGGTTCAGCGGTAATGGAAAAGGTCAAGAAACTCAATTGTAGTCAGAACATACATTTTTTAGGATATGTTGATTATACAGATCTCTCTGGAGTCTATATTCTCTCTGAAATGCTTGTAGTGCCAACTTTATTTGAAAGTGTAAGTCTTCCAATTTATGAGGCATTTTACTTGGGAGTTCCTGTCTGTGCATCCAATGTTGTTGCATTACCTGAACAGGTTGGTAATGCCGGACTATTATTTAATCCATACAATCCGCAAGATATGGCAGATAAAATGATTGAAATACTTGAAAACAGAGATCTTAAGCAGAGATGTATTGAAAATGGAATGAAACGAATACAAGAATTAAATACTGATAGTTACTCTAAAAGTCTTGTTAATATTATCAATGAATATACAAACTAAACAGATTCAAAAACATATATGATTTGCTATTATCTAACGTTTATGACACAGTGACCAGTATTGCAGGAGTATTCTCCTGAAAAATATTATGAGCGCTTAATGGTGGTTTTTAACAAGGCTATTACTCTCGAACAAAATAGCACAGAATGAACACTTCAAAAAAATTCATTCATTAATGATAAATACAAACCAAAAGCAAAGTATTCTCCAGGTTCGTTTTGATCTGATCGCTTATCACGCCGTAATGGAAACTATTGAAAGATGGCGACAGAATTGTGAGCAGCATTATGTAACAATAACCAATCCGCATAGTGTGATGATGTGCATCCGGGATTCGGAAATGCGTAAGGCTACAGAAATGGCAACTATGACATTGCCTGATGGGATAGGAATTATAATAGCGGCGTTTCTTTTGGGTTATCAACATAGCGGACGAGCTACAGGTCCGATGTTGATGCTAAAACTATGTGACTGGGGTCGGCAAAAAGGATATCGACATTTTTTTTACGGTGGCGCAGAAGGTGTTGTTGAGAAACTTTCTGATAGACTTTTAAATATTTATCCTGGTCTTAAGGTCGCAGGAACATATTGTCCACCTTTTGGGCATATTTCCAGGGAGGAGAACGAAGAAATTATATATAAAATCAACTCAGCGAAACCTGACATTGTGTGGATTGGTCTTGGGGCGCCGAAACAGGAAAAATGGATGGCGGAGCATCTGGGACATGTAAAAGCAGCCGCAATGATAGGAGTGGGAGCAGCTTTTGATTTCCATTCCGGAAATGTAAAATGGGCTCCGGAGTGGATTCGTAAATATGGTTTAGAATGGGCATATCGATTTATAAAGGAACCTAAAAGGATGTTCAAAAGGAATCTGGACAGCCCCATATTCTTAGTTAAAGTGATACAGCAGTTTATATCGGAAAATTTGCATAGCAGAGACAGTACCATATCCCCTCAAACATAAATAGAGTTTTGATTATTGTCACTTACTATTTTTTATATAATGATTCATGTATTATTTCCTGTGCATAAAAGATTAAACTCAAAAGTTATCATGCGAAGTTTATCGGATTTTTCACAACCGGAACTGGAGCGATTAAAGAATAAAACAATATTTTTTGGTCATCAGTCAGTAGGTTATAATATTATTCAGGGAATACAGGATATAGACAGCCGTATGTCTCTGCATTTAAATATTATGGAAACAAAAAATTGTAACATGGTAAAAACTCCTGTGTTAGCTCATGCCGCGATTGGTCAGAACAAGAATCCAAAATCCAAGATTGAGGAATTTAAAATACTTATCGAGAATGGTTTTTGGGAAAAAGCGGATATTGTTTTAGCTAAATTATGCTATGTAGATATCATCTTAGAATCGGATGTGAAAGAGATTTTTAATTATTACTGTGAAGTCATTGACAATCTGAAATCACAATTTCCAGTAATTAATGTTGTACATGTCACAGTACCTCTGTGCGGTTTACCTTTTAAAATAAAAGGTATAGTTAAGCAATGTATCAAACGTCTGATAGGCTATTCGTCTATTTTAAGGGATAATATTGTTCGAGAACAATATAATGAACTATTAAGGGAAAAGTATTCAGGAAAGGAACCGCTCTTTGACCTGGCCCTTTACGAAAGTTTGGGACCTGATGGTATGCAGCACTATGGTTTTTGGAAGGGACAGGAGTTTCCAGTTCTCGTAAAATCCTATACGGATGATGGAGGCCATCTTAATAAAACTGGAAGACGATATGTGTCAGAACAGTTGCTAATAACACTGCTAAATCTTGCAGGTTCTAAATAGTATCATTAATTAAACTCAGGGAAGGAAGATATTATGCAAATTCAAGAGGAGTTACAGAATTATATTATAGAGAATATATTATTCGGGGAACAAAAGTCCATAGATATTGATGCTGATTTTCAGGAAAATGGGATTCTTGATTCTATAGGTTTCCTTGAAATTATAACGTTTATAGAAGAAAAATACGATATCAGGATTGAAGATAACGAAGTTATTCCTGAAAACCTCGGAACATTAAGGAATATATCCTGCTTTATTGAAAAAAAAATGAATGAAAATGCAACAGCATAGAATCGCGTTCTGTCTTATATGTAAATTATAGATTCCTTTCAGAACAGAACGCAAAAAGTCTTCATTATAAATTATGAAGGAGGCATATTATGATTGAGCGGTATTTACAAATAATAGTTGTACTTCTTTGTTCATTAAATGGTCGGGTTTTAGCAAATCGAACAGAAGCTCTGGTTATTGATCATACTTGTACAGATATAACAAAAATACCTGAATCGGCAATTCTCCAGGCAAAGGCAGCACTCCACATTGCGTATGGGCACACATCTCATGGCTCACAGCTTACAACCGGAATGACCGGTTTGGCTGCTTTTGCAAATAGCGGTGGCAAGAATTTATCTTTACAAAATAATATTTTTAACTGGAATGATGGGGGATTAGATGGAGAACTTGATCTGCATGATTATGCCATGAGCGGCGATGTTGGATACTATCCTGACTGGGTCAATAATACAAGAGCATATCTAAAGAATGCTAATAATGCTGATGTTAATGTCATTATGTGGTCATGGTGCGGACAGGTTAGTGTTAAGTATGCCTACGATACTCTATTCAGTGAGTATATCATACCAATGAGCCAGCTTGAAATAGATTATCCTGAAGTTGTATTTGTATATATGACCGGCCATGTAGATCACCTGGATGATGCAAATAACAAAGCTGCCAATCAGATTATCCGTGATTATTGTGAAGCCAACAACAAGGTGCTTTATGACTTTGCCGATATTGAAAGTCACGACCCGAACGGGGAATATTTCCCTTTTCCACATGATAATTGCAACTATTATGCCTCAAAAAACGGAGAGTATGCTGGTAACTGGGCTCTGGAGTGGCAGGATAGTCATGTTTTAGGTGTAGATTGGTACCAATGTGAGTCGTCACATAGTCAGCCGCTTAATGCTAACCAAAAGGCCTATGCTGCATGGTGGCTGTTTTCGAGGCTGGGGGGGTGGAGTGGGACTGAGTGTCAGTCTGATACGGCGGATTTTAACTGTGATGGTATTGTTGATTTTATTGATTTTTCTCTCTTTTGTGAAAAATGGCTGGAAGCCAATGAAAGCTGATTATCATAGTATAATCATGCAGCCGGAGGTCTAAAGAAATAATTTAAATCTTTTCTATAAAAATATTTTATGTGCGGTATTGCAGGCATATATCATTTAAACAACAAGATTACAATATCAAAAGAAATACTATTGCGGATGATAGGAATGATAAAACATCGGGGACCTGATCAGCATGGTATATATCTGGATGATAACGTCGGACTTGCCGGTGCGAGGTTAAGTATCATTGATCTTGTTTCCGGTGCACAGCCTGTCCATAATGAAGACAACAGCCTTTGGATTGTATATAACGGAGAGATATTCAATTATCCTCAGCTTCGCATCGAGCTTATGCAAAAGGGTCACAATTTCTATACGGAATCAGATACCGAGGTAATGCTCCATCTTTACGAAGAATATGGAAAAGATTGTTTAAACTTGATTAATGGCCAGTTTGCTTTTGCTATATGGGATGTTAAGAAAAAAGAATTGTTTCTTGCTCGTGACAGGTTTGGAATCAGACCCTTGTATTACACCATTGCAGATAACACCTTGATATTTGCTTCGGAGATTAAGGCAATATTTATAAACAGACAGGTTAGCCGTGAGATTGATCCAATTGCTATGGAACAGATATTTACGTTCTGGACAACACTAAGCCCGGGAACGGCCTTCAAAAATATTTATGAATTGCCTCCTGGTTATTATATGAAAACATCCAGAGGTAAAATAGACCTTAAAAAATATTGGGATATCCCTTTTTATCCTCGTTCGGAGCAATTCGATACAGAGCCTGCGGAAATCAGTGAGCAAATCAGGGAACTTATGCTGGACGCAGTGCGAATTCGCCTGCGCTCTGACGTTCCTGTCGGATGTTATTTAAGTGGTGGACTTGATTCTTCTGCCGTTGCGAGTTTAGTTGTAAAAAATTATAATCGTGAAGTTAAAACTTTTGGAATACGTTTTGAGCAAAAAAACTTCGATGAAGGTCAGTATCAAAATCAAATGGTTTCATGGCTTAAAACGGATCATTCAGAGATTAATACTACAAACGACAAAATTGGGAAATTTTTACCTGATTGTTTGTGGCATTGTGAGAAACCGGTCTTAAGAACGGCGCCAGTTCCATTATTTTTACTGTCAGAGTTAGTAAACCAAAATGGATTGAAGGTTGTGCTGACAGGTGAGGGAGCGGATGAAGTTTTCGGAGGTTATGACATATTCAAAGAGTCAAAAATCCGAAGATTTTGTGCTCGATATCCATGTTCTCAGAAGCGAGCAGGATTATTCAGCAGGTTGTATCCGTACATATCTGATAATCCGAGGCTGGGATATTCTTTACAGTCCTTTTTTGCCAGAGGTCTTGATCAGGTCGAGGATCCGGTTTTTTCGCATTTAATCAGATGGGTCAATACAAGCCGGATTAGAACTTTTTTCTCACAGGAGCTTCATCATGCTATTGGCAATTATAATGCCTTCGAGCAGGTCAGAGAAAATCTCCCTCCTGATTATAAAAAATGGGATTCTCTTGCTATAGCCCAATATTTGGAGATGACAATTTTTCTCAGCAATTATCTCCTTTCTTCACAGGGAGACAGAGTGGCAATGGCTCATTCGGTAGAAATCAGGCTTCCCTTTCTTGACCCGAGAGTTATCGAGTTCATGGCTCATGTACCGGCTAAATGGAAAATCCTGGGCATAAACGAAAAGCATATTCTAAAAAAGACTTTTGAGAATATTTTGCCTTTGGAAATCGCCCATCGACCAAAACATCCTTATCGTGCACCGATAAAGCAAAGCCTGCTTAATAATAGAACAATTGATTTTACGAGGGAAATGCTTTCAGAAAGTTCATTAAAAAAAAGCGGATTGTTCGATAGCAACAAGGTATTAAAGCTTTTATACAAGTTGAATTCAACGGACATTTCGAACGAAGTTGATAATATGGCTCTTGTAGGCATTTTATCCTCGCAATTGATTTATCAGAAGTTTGTGGAAAGCTTCTCTGCAAGGTCAGATTATCTGACATTTAAAAATCTTGTTGTAATAGACAATAGAAAAAAAGCTTTGCAATATACCTAATAATAAAAAAGTGAATGGTTTTTCAGCAGTGAAAAAAATCGAATTCGAGCCTGTATTAGTGCATGAATGGTTAAGACGTTCTGCCATGCGTTTTCCTGACAAGAACGCATTAATTTGTAATCATCAGCGATGGACATATAAGGCTCTTGATAAACATACCGACTACCTGGCAGGATTTTTAAGGGATATGCAGATTCATCGTCATGATAAAGTTGTGATATTTTTGGAAAACTCGTCGGAAACAGTGATTTCCATGTACGGAATTCTAAAAGCTGGCGCTATTTTCATAATTTTGGCTGGTTCTTTAAAGGAAATGAAACTTAAGTACATTTTACAGAATTCTGAGGCTTGTGCTCTTATTACTCATACAAGTAAGGCAGAAATAGTTTCCAAAGCGCTGGATAATCTTCGGCGGGATATAAAAATAATCTGGGTTGGGAAGAATGACCAAATACCGGAAAAATTAAAACAATGTTCGTTTTACTGGGAGAACATTTTTGAGGATTTCAGTTATGAGATGACAGATATCAAAAGCAATAATTCTTTACCGCAGTGTATAGATGTGGATTTAGCTGCGCTTATCTATACTTCCGGCTTTACAGGTGAGCCGAAAGGAGTTATGTCCACACACCATAATATGATCTCGTCAGCCAGAAGTATTATCCAGTACATAGAAAATTTTGAAGAAGATGTTATTCTGAATGTTCTCCCGCTTTCGTTTGATTATGGTCTTTATCAGGTTATTATGGCTTTTATGTTCGGCGGTACGGTAATTTTGGAAAAATCTTTTATGTATCTCCATGACTTTTTGAATTTAATCGCTAAGGAGAAAGTTACCGGCTTTCCAATCGTTCCGACTATTGTCGCGATGTTGTTGAAAATGAATGACCTGAAAAATTATGACTTAAGCACAATACGATATATAACAAATACCGGAGCCGCTTTGCCGGTAGAACATATTCGTAAACTTCAGAGTATTATGCCTCATGTCAGATTCTTTTCGATGTTTGGACTGACAGAGTGTAAAAGGGTTTGTTTTTTGCCGCCGGAAGAATTGAATGTCAGGCCTTCATCGGTAGGCAAGGCTATGCCAAACTGTGAGGTTTTGGTTGTCGATGAAAATGGCAATGAAGTCCCGGCAGGTCAGACCGGAGAAATGATTATTCGAGGCTCAAATGTGATGCAGGGATACTGGAAAGACCACGATTTAACTCTAAAAACATTTAGAAATGGTGATTATCCGGCTAATATAAAACTCCATTCCGGAGATTATTTCCGCAAGGATGATTCCGGCTTTCTTTATTTTGTCGGCAGAAAAGATGACATGATTAAGAGCAAGGGTGAACGCATCAGCCCCAGAGAGGTAGAAAACATACTTTGTGCTTATGATGGAGTTGCCGAAGCGGCGGTAATTGGTGTTCCCGATGAAATTCTCGGTAATGCCGTAAAAGCTTATATCATTGCTCTGCCATCCTGTAAGCTTGTGAAAAAAGAATTAATTAGATACTGCAAAGCCAATATGGAAACATATATGGTCCCCAAATATATAGAATTCATAGATAAATTTCCAATGACGGCTAATGGAAAAGTTGATAAGAAAAAACTGCAATACATGGAGGCTGCATTTGTATGAAAAATGACGGAGCAATTTCTGCTGAAACGCTCAAATTAAATTGTGTCGAGGAAACTAAAATAATAACTCAAAAACTTAGAGAAATCGTTTTGAAGAAGTTTAAAAAACGCGGCATAGTTGTAGCTTTATCCGGTGGTATAGACAGTAGTATTGTCGGAGAATTAAGTGTACGAGCTTTGGGTAAGGAACATGTTTTAGGCCTGCTTATGCCGGAAAAGGAGTCAACTCCGGAAACAATTAGACTTAGCCGCCTGATAAGTAATAAGCTGGGAATAAAAACGGTCTGCGAGGATATTACTAAAATTTTAGAATCTCTCGGATGTTACAGACGACGTGATGATGCTATTAAACAAATCATACCTGAATATTGTACAGGTTATAAATGTAAAATCGTTCTGCCGGCTATTTTGGATGATGACAGGTTTCGGATTTTTTCATTGGTTGTTCAGTCTCCTGACGGACAACAAAAAAAAGTTAGATTGACTCCGACTGTATATCTTGAAATTGTAGCCGCGACTAATTTTAAACAGCGGGTTCGAAAAATGCTCGAATATTATCATGCCGACCGTTTGAATTATACTGTTGTGGGAACACCGAATCGGCAAGAGTATGATCAGGGTTTCTTTGTTAAGCTGGGTGATGGAGCCGCGGACATAAAGCCGATTGCACACCTTTACAAAACACAAGTTTATCAGATGGCGGAATTTCTTGGAATTCCTGAAGAGATTCTAATGCGCCCGCCAACTACAGATACTTATCCTATGCAGCAAAGCCAGGAAGAGTTCTTCTTTTCTATTCCATACGATAAAATGGATATCTGTCTATACGGGAAAAATAATAAGTTCATGCCTGAAAAAGTTGCGGCGGCAACAGAAATGACAATCGAACAAGTCGAACGTATATTTCGTGATATCGATGCAAAAAGAAAGGCCACAAGCTATCTTCATATGCAATCTCTTTTGGTTACTAAAGTAAAAGAGGTTTCAGTTAAAACCTGAACTTTTGCAAAAATGAGAAAAGGCATGCTTTAGAAAGAAATATTTATTATATAATTTATTTTTAAAAAAATGTATCGTTTTGTGGTGTGGTTCTTTCACGAAGTTCCACCAAAACCATTTATTGAAAACGATGCAGAATAAGGAGAATCGTTGTATTGATTCTCCTTTTTTATTCCTTTGAGTCAAAAATTCTCATCATATCTGATGGTAATTGTTCTTTAGCGGCTAACTTTTTACATACAGACCGAAACATCTGAAAATACTCCTCGCTGATACCATCCGGTTTTTGATGATATGTAAAAAAATAAATTAATCCTGCAAGAGCATCAACATAATCCTGTCCATATCCCTTCATTTCGGAAATCTTTTCAGCTTCTTTTGCTTCAGATTCTGCTAAGTTGAGAATAACATGCTTATCATTATCTTTGACGGCGTCAATAAATTCGGAAATTTTTAAGTCACTTGAAATAATATTAAGCACCTCCTGATTATATCACTCCTTTGTTGTCGGTACCCGGCATATGTTCTAACGAAAATAAGTTTATTCTTCCCCTGTTTAAAATATACATTCAAAAAATGCAAAAACAAAAAAATACTCATAATATTTTAATATTTTTGGAGTTGAACCTGTTTTTAATTGTCTTTTGATGCCAAAACCGACTCCGAATCGGTCCTATTTTCTGTGGGGGCTTGAGTGATGCTATTCTATAGCGTCACGGTAATCAAAGCGATGAACTCTGGATTTCTCCTCATATAGCTGCCATATTTAAAGGATTACTTCCCATGAAGTTCTTCATATTCACATCTTCACGATTAGTAATAAGCAACTCAACCGCTTCTTTAATAGCCGAAAGAACCGAATTATATAGAGGTGCAAATCTTACTTGAGATTGTACTGCATCTAAAATCAGACAGTAAGGCTAAAAAAAGCCCGCTATGTTAATTTGCGGGCTTTATAGGATTATTGGATTTTTATTTTTCTGTATTTTACTGAGGAGTTACCCATAGTACAAAACCACCGGCTTTTTCCATGCTCACATCGATTTTCTGACCTTTCTTAACTGTAGTATTTTCAACATTCATCTCTGCCGGAGCATCTTTGATGTCACTTACTTTCACGGCTTTATATGTGCCTGAGCCAAGGAAAGATAAATCAAGGGAATATTTTTTAGAATTATTTGCGTTTCCATTTATAATTCCTATAAACCAGTCTTTGTCTGCTCTTCGTGCAATAGCAGCAAGCTCGCCAATGTCACTGCCGGGAAGAACAATAGTTTCGTCCCAGACTGATTTAATATTCTTGATGACTTCGAGGGCTTTACTGCTCTCGTAATATTTCCAGTTATCAGCCCAGTGCATCATAGGAGAAGTAGTAGCAATAACCGACGCAAGCTGTAATGTTGCTGTAGTGCCTTTGAGACTCTGAGGATTAAATGTGCATGGAGTAAAGTCACCATGTCCTGCAAGGAATCTCGTGAAAGGCAAAGACGCATAGTGCATAGCCGGAAGAGCTTCCCATCTGTTATATTCCAGTCCCTGAATGCCTTCGCGTGTCATTTCGTTCGGATACGTTCTGGGTTCGCCGGTCGGTTTGTTTGCACCGTGAAAGTTAATCATTAATTTTACTTTAGCGGCATCAATCAGCGTATTCCTGTAGAAATTAATCATTGCACGTGATTCGGAATCCATAAAATCAATCTTAATTCCCGCGACGCCAGCATCAGAACAAGCCTTAAAGAATTCAGTTCTGGTCATTTGCTGGCCTCTTATTCCGCCTCTGCCGCCCATTCTCACACCCTGCCCAGTGGAAATACCTTCTGCATTAAGAGTGCTCCAGTGCTTCCATACCCAGATTCCGACGCCTTTTGATTTGCCATAATCGCATAATTCTTTAAGAAGGTCGAATTCGGTTTTACCTTCCGCTCTCCAGCTTGTATCCCAGCCTGCATCAACGAGGTGAAATTTCATATTAAACTCAGCCGCTTTATCGATCCATTCTTTTTGAGCATCAAATGCCACAGGGCTGTT
>JAFGEF010000006.1 GCA_016931715.1 Sedimentisphaerales bacterium | reverse complement strand
TTTTTTTTTTCTTGTTGAGTCGTTTGATTATTTTTATGTTTTCGAGGCATACACAATATCCTTAAGTTTTAATTAGAATCACTCTCAAAACTGTCCAAAACATCTCTTCTTTCTTTCAGAGAGGCAAGCGGATTATACCCGTCCGGCGCCTTATTGATAGAAGTCAGCCATTCAAAAGCACGAGTCCTTGATGCCGGTGACATGTCTTCCAGGTAGATAATATTTTCCTTAATCAGGCGGCTATGCAAATCTTCTCTGCCTGATGAAGCGGCCACGAGTTCTTCAAGGCTCGCAACATGCCGCCCGACTTCACCAGTATGACGAACAAGAACAGATTCCAGTTCCGGTACAGTGCTATCTGAAGACAGCATTTCCACCAAAACTTTATAAGCGCAACGTTCAAGCATCCAGCCCAATGCCTGAATATCTTTGTATAGACCAGATGAATACTCTTGTATAATAGTATCAGAAAGAATTTCAAGCACATTTTGTGACCCGGATAATGAAATATCTTCGACTAAAGATGATTCAGTTTTCTGCGAAAAATAAAGTAAAACTCCCCGTCTGTTGGTAGGAAAACGAAGCACCTGAATTGATTCGTCAATACCCAAAAATGCAGTGTCAGGTTTGTTAATTTGAGACGATTTGCGATAAACTTCACTTTTCCAGAGCTGTTCGATTAATCCCTTAAAAGAGTCAGCATACATCGATACATTAGAAGTAACTTCATCTGGCGGATGATTTACCTCTATTGTAACAGCAAACGCTTTAGCCTTGCCGACATTAAATGGAGATGGTATGATCATTCCAATAGGTTTATTTACTTCTATTGAAAAATCTCCCAACAGAATTGTCTCAGTTATTTTTTCCCATTGTTCATTTCCAAGCAGCTCCGTATTTATTTTATTCTCATTTTGGCTACCTTCCTGCTCTATATTTATTTTACGCTTAAGCTTTCCATTTGTTACTACGGCAATTCCCTGTAAAATATCTGCTTCAGTTTCTTTTTTGGCCTGAGTTCCCAAATAAATCCAGAATCCAAAACCTTCCGGCTGTTCTGAATTTATAGTCTTAGACTCAAAAAACTCAAAGCTGGTTGTAACTCCATGCGCGAGAATACCCTGAAACTGCCGAAATTTAATATTGTTTTCATCGTTGTTGGCTGCAATGTTGTTAATGAACTTGTCCGCATCCGGAATATAACCTATTCTGCTTCCCCTGCCAAGCTGAGTTATCGGCATGATGGGATTTTCGGAAGGAGAAACAAGTATCATTTTAGTATGTGATTCTATCGGGTCGAGAGAATTCTCCGGCATCTGTTCCAGAGCCGTCACCTTCACTGTAATACCAAGAGATTCTTCAACGGAAATCGAATTAATATCAATTGGCACGAAACCTGATATAAGAGAACCGGGAGTGTAAATAATCTCATAACCTATTTTATTGATATAAGATTCTGGTTCTTTTTGCTGCGTGTTCATTGCGCAGCCCAAAAATACAAAAGATAATGCAAGAAACAACAATATAGTATTATATATCTTGTTCGTTCTCCAATAATGAAGTGATATAATTTCATATATATTTTTTATTTCTATTTTTCGCATGGTTTTCTCTGAATATAACAATAACCCTTATAACATTTTCTCAATTATAATTATATTAGTGATTTTAGTTGATTCCGGCTTAAAAGCAAGTTTTAGTAAAATTATATACATATTATTCTAAACCAATAAATAGTATTATACTCAAATGTAAAGTATAATGAAGTAATTGAAATAATATTTGAATCAAATAAAATCTTATGTTGTTGTGTTAAAAAGGGCAAATTACAATGTTGTCAAAATTCTTAAAATTCCTGAATACAGATATTTGGAGGATGCGGCTGGATGATTATCCGCATCCTAAATCATTCCTGATTACCCAGTTGCGTGTTATTGCGCTTGCTGTAAGACGATTTCGTGAGGATAGCTGCGACTTTCGTGCTTCAGCATTAACCTTCTTTTCTCTGCTTTCAATCGTCCCTGTTATAGCAATGATGTTTGGCATAGCCAAAGGATTCGGCTTGGAGGAACGTGTTAGACTTGAGATTTTAAAGAGATTTCAGGGACAAGAAGAAATGGCTGAAAAAATTGTTACATTTGCCAATTCTCTGCTTGAAAATGCAAAGGGGGGATTAATTGCAGGCATTGGAGTTGCCATCCTCTTCTGGAGTGTAATGAAAGTTCTGGGCAATATAGAACATTCTTTCAACATAATCTGGGGCGTCAAAAAACCTCGAAGTTTAACCAGAAAGTTTAGTGATTATCTGTCTCTGATACTTATATGTCCTATTCTTATGGCTTTAGCAGGCAGCGCTACAGTGTTAGTAAGCAGTCAAGCAAATCAACTGCTTGAGAAAATAACTTTCCTGAAATCGCTTGGGCCATTATTACTCTTACCACTAAAGCTGTTACCTTATTGTACTCTTTGGGCTACATTCACATTCATATTCATTTTTATGCCCAATACCAAGGTAAAGTTAAAGTCTGGTCTGGTTGCTGGAATCCTGGCAGGCACGCTTTTTCAGATTGTTCAGTTGACCTATATTAACCTTCAAATCGGTGCCGCCAAATACAGCGCCATCTATGGAAGCTTCGCAGCCCTTCCTTTGTTCCTGATATGGCTTCAGTTGAGCTGGCTAATTATTTTATTTGGTGCAGAAATTGCATTTGCCATACAAAATGTTCAGACTTATGAATTCGAGCAGGATTGTTTATCTGTGAGTCATAAGTACAAGAACCTGCTTTCGCTACTTATTACAAGGCTTATCGTAGAAAGATTCTCTTCGGGAAAAACTCCTCTGAACGCTGATAGCATTTCTCATGAATTGGGAATTCCCATCCGATTGGTCCGCCAAATACTCTTTGACTTAGTGGAGTCGGGAGTGTTATCTGAAGTGAACAAAGGACAAGACAGTAAAGAATCATCATTTCAACCAGCTCGTGATGTCAATGTGCTTACTATTAAATACGTTATTGATGCCCTTGAAGAAAGAGGAAATACAGAAATACCAGTTGTTGATTCCGCTGAGTTAAAAAAGCTAACTGACAACATAGCCAGCCTAAGCGAGATTATGGAAAAGGCTCCAAATAATGTCACACTTAAAAGTATCTGAGTGTCAACTTCCAGTTATTATTACGAGTAGGAATGAGTTGTATGTTGTTAGTGAATCAAGCAATTTTGAAGGCTATGATAACTAATTCGTAAGTTTTTTT
>JAFGEF010000043.1 GCA_016931715.1 Sedimentisphaerales bacterium | reverse complement strand
GTGAGTGGAAATCTTCAAAATGCGATTTGTGCATAGACACTCCTTTTTGGAATGAAAAAGGAGGACCCGGAGGCAAGCAAGCCTGCGTGGAAGCGTGCCCGATGATGGCAATTAAATTCGTATCTGTCATGCCGGAGCAGAAGGAGACCGAAGGGTATGACGTGAATCTTCGAAATGATCATTGGATAAATCTTGGTCTGGTGGATGACAGTGAGGTTGTCCCGAAGATGGATCTTTCATGGCAGGTTAAGTCGGGAGGTGAAGAATGATGAAAGGTGGATATACAGGTAAAATAGCAAGAGTAAACCTGACTACAAAAAAAGTCAGCACAATTCCAACAGAAAAATATATAGAATTTGGCGGCGGCCATGGAATCGGTTCGGCCGTGTTCTTCGATTTAGTGGGTGATCAACTGCCTTTTGAAGCCTTCGATCCAAGGAACCTCATCATCATGATGGCTTCTCCTTTTTCCGGCACATTTATGCCGGGTTCCGGCAGATGCGAGGTGCAGGGGCTTGGGCCTATGCTGTATCCCGTTGAATGGTTTGGTCACAGCAATTTCGGAGGGCGTTTTACCGCTCAATTGAAATTCGCCGGATGGGATGGCATTGTGGTCGAAGGGGCTTCCGATGAGCCTGTCTGGATCAATATCGTCAACGATAAAGTGACAATCGAAAATGCCGCCGGAATATGGGGCATGGATACCTGGGACACACAGCAGGAGATTTCCCGGCGCGTCATGCCCGACAAGAAATTCAAATATGGCGAATGGGCGGAACTGTCTCAAAATTGCTATACCACTCAGATTCCGGCAGTTGTATGCTGCGGCCCGGCGGGAGAGAACAAGAGCCGATTGGGTGCGCTCCTCCACGGCCCTGGATCTCAGGCCGCGCTTTGCGGTTTCGGAGGCGTCTTTGGAACAAAAAAACTGAAAGCTATAAGTGCCATAGGATCCGGAGATGTTCCGATTGCCGATCCCAAGGCCTTTATGGATGCCAGACTCTGGTTCCGAAAGTTTCAATGGAACGTAGATAATCCCCGTGAGGCTGAGAGATTCGGTAAGGGAGGTCCTTATGCCCTGATCAGCGGGCGCCCCAGCGGCGGTAATGTACTTAATCGAGATTTACCTCTAACTCCGGCAAGGGCAGCGGCCTGTGCATCCTGCCCAAGGGGATGCCGAATGAGACTTGCAACAGGTGATAGTAATGAATCGGTCTGCGCAGGCACCATGGTCATCACTGTGGACGGATCACTCAAATTCACAAGACAGGGTAATGATCTGATGCAAAGGTACGGTCTCGGGCATTGGCAATTGATGCCTCTATTGAGCTATGTTGGAATCCTTCATAAAAAAGGGATTCTGGGAAAAGGAAAACAGCTTGATACGGACCTGCCGTTGGATTTGACCGGGACATTTACTTATGCGGAAGCCCTAATGAGGCAGATCACTACACGTGAAGGCATCGGCAACGATCTGACGGAAGGTTGCGCCCGGTTTGCGGAAAAGATTGGGAGGTATAAAGAAGATGTCAACAGCGGAGATCTAACTTTGGCTTACTACGGAACGGCAAACCATTATGATCCGGCTATTGAGGCGGAATGGGGATACGGTTCCATACTTGGAGAACGCGATCTCATGCTGCACATGATGGCCAACTATCCTCTCCACTGGATGGCCTGGACCGGGGATCCGTATCTTACAGCCGAAGATGCTGCGAAACTATATACCGATGCAATGGTCCCCTACCAGGGAGATCCTTTCATGGTGGATCACAGCGATGGACCGACCGGAATTTATTCTGATTCAAAGGTCAAGCAGGTTGCATGGATCAAACATTATGAAAAATTTTGGGTTGGCGCCGGAGGTTTCTGCGGCTGGCGATGGCCCATGTGTATTACCAACAACACAGCCGACAGGCGCGGCCCCACGCCGGAGGCGGAACCTATGTTCTGGAATGCTGTAACCGGCGATAATCGCACCTTTGCCGATTATATGGAGCTTGGACATAAAATCTATACCCTGGACAGGTCCATCTGGGTGCTGCAGGGAAGACATCGCGATATGGAGAAATATCCCGACTATATCTACGATAAGCCGAGCATGGGGCACGATATGCCGATGTATATTGACGGTAAATGGAAGTATGCTACAGGCGCGGGCCGCAAGCTGGATCGGGAAAAATTCGAGGACTTTAAAACGCGATTCTATAAGTTTGAGGGTTACAACCCGGAGAACGGCTGGCCAACACGAAAAACCCTTGAGGGAATGAATCTCAAGAAAGTGGCCGATACCATGCAAAGCAAAGGTAAGCTGGGTTAAGATTTTTACTCAAAAGATCTGATAAAAACGAAAAGCCACACCCTATCAGAGCGTCTAAGAATATCGATATATAAAGCCATCGTCATATTCCAACGACAGTACTTTTGTCCGCAGCCAGTCTTCTCCATGAGCATCTTTCAGAATCTCATCTTTGAGTTTCTTTAACGAGTCAGTATTGAGTTTAAGTTTCTCAAGATCAATAGCTGACAGCATCTTTAGGACTTTTTCCAGCTTAGTTTCTCTTGATTCCCATGAGTATTCTCTGTCACATTCTCGCTCAAGTCTAAAATTATAAACAGTAATAAAGGCATTAAGACGCTCATACTGAACAGTAAAAATACCATCTCTTATTTAACAATTTCAACATCTCCGTCAAAGTCACTGATGCTTTTATGAAACAACCTAAAGACAATCCGAATGGGCCCTATATAGTAAAAAATCCTCGCACAAAGAAAAGGTATATTGTAAAATTTGTTAACAGGAAAAACAGGATATCGATTGGCAAAGTTTGACAAACACAATAATACTTGCTTAATCTGAAACAGTACATTGAATATCATCACCATTTTTACGAGCCGCTTAGTTTATGCAGCATATTAAAACGTTTGGAATCTGAGCTGAAAAAATAGATTCGTCACTTCGTTTAAAATTACAATCGTTAATATATTTTCCGCTGAAAGATATCTGTAAGAATGCAGGACAAAACATCAATTGATTTTTGAACCCGCTGCGATATAGGTGAACCTAAATGAGTTTGGGCAGGCTGGATCCCAAGAAAATAAACCTTCAGTTTAATGCTTTGACAGATCAAATTGATAAATATACGGGGTGAGAGCGTATGAGTTGATATTGCAAACGAGTTCAACTTTTCTGCTTCAAATATTTTTATAGTACCAGGCTTAGCTGCGAAATCTATCGCGTCTATAATGAGCAAATTCTGCGGAGCCTTTTTTATGATTGTCTGTATATAATTTTCGGGGACAGTTGCTGCGTCTATAACTTCAGCAGAGACTTTTTCGGGCTTTAATCTCTCGCAAACCAATGGACCAAGAGCGTCATCACCTTTAAGAACATTTCCTACTCCAAGAATTATTGTCTTTGAGTTCCGTAATGGATTAAGAACCTTAAGAAGTGATTGGTTGTTCATGGTCAATGATTCGTTGTTGGGAGAAGATTCACGAAGCACCATACACTATTAACTAATCACAATTGAATATTTAATTCACATTTGCACTTAGGGCAAAGTATCTGCATAAAACTGCTGACCTGGGCACCTTTTTCTGATAGCTGATTGATGTCCTGAAGCGCTGTACTTAGTTCACCGCTCTTGGCAATCAGCAATGATGGATTAGTATAGGCCAAAGGTCCGAGTTTTTCATAAAGCCAGACAAGATGTTTTTTCGTACCAATCAAGGCACCGCAATTTTCACAAAGTTGAAGTTCGTAATCATGAGTTTTGACCATAGCCTCTCTATCCAACCCGGCCAGATCCCACTCATTAGTCAAATAAATGCTTTTTTCAGTAGTACAGTTTTCGTGACAGTTGCCGCAAAAAATACAGGCGTCATAACGTACGGTAATTGTTCTGAGCGGATTAGCTGATTTGGTTTCGTCGACCATCGTCAGCGCTCTTGTGGGACAGACATTCACACATGCCCCGCAGCCAATGCAGGTATCTGAATCAATTTCTGGTTTGCCTCTGTATTTTTCGGGCACAACACACGGTTCAGCGGGAAATTTCGTTGTAAAACGCGGTGAGATGACAGCCGTAACCGCTTCTTTTAATTCTCTCAACTTTGGTAAACGCAATTTAGAACCTCCAGTTCTGATTCGATATGAAACGTCGAACGAAAACTGCCACGGCATAGTTTTAGACCAAGCCGGGCTTTATTATTAACTTTTCACTCTGAAGCTGAATTACTCTTTGGTAATTTAGATGTATCTTCACCGTACTTATCGACAACGCTGTTTTCCCATAGCTTTACGCCTGAAGCATAAGCTCCTTTGGCGATTGCATGTGCGGCTGTAGGTGAGGTAATCAATATAAAAACTGCACATACGATTGATTTGGCTCCGATAGCTCCCGTAGCACTCACTAAAGCGACACCTATGAGCAGGAAAATAGTTCCTAGGGTGACGCATTTTGTTGATGCCTGCAAGCGATTATAAACATCGGGAAAACGAACCAGTCCTATGCAGCCGAATATATCAAACAAAATTCCTATCGTTATCAGGATATAACCTATTATATCAGTCATCAAAATCTTTTCCTTCCAGGAATTTTGCCAGAGCTATAGTTCCAATAAAACTCAGCAGCGCCCAGGCAAGAGCAATGTTCATATAAAAATCTTTTCCGGTCTCAATACCAAGTAAGGCACAGAAACCCACAATAACAATACCCAATATATCGATAGCCACTGTTCTATCCGGAGCGCTAGGCCCGCGGCCTATCCTATACATGCACAAAAAGCAGCATACAAACAAGCCAAAATAAAATATCAACTCCATATCAACCTCTTTTTATTCAAAAATCTTTTTTATAAACCACTCAAACCTCTCGGAAATAATTTTTGTTGCTTGTTCAATATTGTCTGTTTTAACATTAATCCAGTGAATATATAAGTAGCCGTCATCGGTAATATCTACTGTCAGAGTACCTGGGGTCAGTGTAATTGAATTCGCAAGCGCGGTTATTCCTGATTCTGATTTCAGATTCGTTTTAATCTTTACAATTCCAGGTTTTATGGGCATTTGAGGATGCAGTGCGCGATAGACAACATCAAAGTTGGCTTTGATGACATAATAGAAAAAAACAGGAATATATACCAGAAACCAAAAGATCCTTATTGGCGAGATAAAAATGTGATGTTCTTTTGGAAGTATATCGTGGAATATTGTAGCTACAATAGCTGAAGCGACGATACCAGCTACCACAACCTGCCAATCGATATTTCCATCAACAAAAGGCCATGTCAACAGAATCCATACAATAAATGACAGAATTAAATATATCGATCTTCTCATAACAAGTCCTTTATTGCTGCACCATCGTTTTTACAGTATTAGCATAACCCTGTCCTGACATAAGAACGTTAACAGCAGGCTGAAGAATATTTTCCCGCAAGCTTGGCACAAGTAAAATCAATCCCATAAAAACACAAAGACAAGCAAGAAAAATCATTGCATAAAGCATAGAGCCTTTGCTTTCTTTCACCTGCTGTAAATATTCAGGCAGTTCTCCGAGAAAAGCATATCTCTGAATCTTCAAAAATGATATTAGTGTCACCAGGCTCACGACAACCGTTACGCCCGCAAGCCAATAGAAACCAGCACCTACAGCACTTACAACCAGGATCAACTTGCTCCAGAAGCCATTAAAAGGAGGCACACCTGCTATTGAGGCTGAAGCGACAAAACTAACTGCGCGTGTTATGGGCATTACGTCCCCAAGACCTCCAAGCTTTTTAAGCTGTCTTGTTCCTGTAGCCATTTCGACTGAGCCGCTCATTAAAAACAATAACGACTTGAATACGGCATGGTTAATTAGATGAAAAAGACCTCCCATAATTGCTAATGAAGCCCATATTTTACTGCCATCCTCAGCTATGATCAATGCACCAAGACCTACGCCCATTACGACATAACCCATCTGTGAAATACTGTGATAAGCCAGAAGACGTTTCATATCCCACTGACCTACAGCGAGAAACACGCCTATAACCATGCTGAGGACACCGAGTGCCACAAGGGTCCAACTTATAGCAATTGAAAGACCAAATACATTAAAAATTATCCTGCAAAGTGCGTATACACCAAGCGCTTTTATCAGAACACCGGAAAGCATAGCTGAAATCGGCGCCGGGGCGGATGGATGTGCATCGGGCAACCAAGCATGAAAAGGTACTAACGCTGCTTTTAATCCGAATCCCACTATAAACAATGCCATCGCAAATGCAAGGCCATTTTTCATACCTGTCTGCTGAATTATTTCTGATATGTAGACCATATTGAGTGAACCTGTATTACCATAAACAAGAGCTATTCCGAAAAGAAGGAACGCTGAAGCAATGCTGCCCAAAACCATATACTTGAAGGACGCTTCAAGCTCTTCATGCTCACATCCGAAACCGACAAGCGAGTAAGACGCTATTGATGCAACTTCGAGAAAAACGAAAAGGTTGAAGATGTCACCTGATAAAACAACACCGTTCATTCCCGCTACCATAAGCATAAACAGGCTCAGGTATTTTGTTTTTGCGGTATATTGCTCCATATATCTTATACTGAACAGCATAGCCGCAAAGCTGACAAAACTGATAGCCAGAAGAAGTAAAGAGCTTAACCCGTCAAGAACAAGATTTATACCTAATGGAATCGACCGCTGCCCCATCACATAAACACCGGTTTTATTAACGAAAAGAACTGATAAAACAAGCAGTGACACAATTACAATATTAGCCAGAACTGTTGCAGCATCCTTGTTCTTTTTGCTAAAAAGCGGCAAAATAAATGCTGTAAGCAGAGGAATAACTACAAAAGCAGGCAAAAATTTTATCATCCTTTCAATCTCCTTATCTCGGTGATGTCAAAAGTTCCGTATTTCTCATATATCCTGACGCATATCGAAATCAGCAAAGCTAGAGAACCGAGACTAATAACAATTGAAGTAAGCACAAGGGCCTGCGGCAGTGGATCAACGCTATTATCAATAAAACTCTGCATAATCTGACCGGTCTCATTATTAACATCGCTTCGACTCAAAATCGGAGCAACACCTCCGAAGCGGTAACCAAGCATAATCAGGAAAAGATTCACAGCGTATTCCATGACCATTATACCGATAACAATCTTGACCATATTTTTTTTAACGACTGCACAATATAATCCGACCATAAATAACAAAAAACATATAGCATAAGGCATTAGTTTGACTCCTTTTCATCTTTCATGGCTCTGTCATGTATCTCTTCAGGACTGCGGAAAACGGATTGTTCATCCGAATCGTCACGTCTGAAAGCCGAAAGAAGGAAAATCACCAGGTACAATGATGCGCCGACTTTCAAACCAATAACAATATTCGAAAGAGGGATAGTTCCTGCACTTATGAGATTAAATTTCTGGCCATACTCTATAAAACAGTTTTTGAAAAAAACACCGCCAAATACAACTCCCAAGATCGCTATGGCAATAAACAATATCCCGCCAACGCAGTCAAGCTTGGAATCGAGTGACAGAGGGAGGTTTTTCAGAACAAACTCTCTTCCGAAGGCCAACATAAGCAGAACATAAGACGAAGCTAAAACGACTCCGCCTGCAAATCCGCCCCCAGGTGTAAGATGGCCGAAAAGCACGATATAAATACCAAATAAAATAATTAGCACCTTTACCCAACTGCTTATCGTTTTAACTATTACCGACATACCTTTCATTATTCGAGTACCTCCGGCGATTTTCTGCTTTTTTTACGAAGTAAAACTGTAGCGCCAATTACGGCTGTGAACAACACTGTTGCTTCACCAAGAGTATCATACGCGCGATAATCCAGAATTATTGATGAAACTATGTTTGTAGCTCCAGTATCTTCAAGTCCTTTCTCGATATAAGTCTGAGAGGCTGCTTTTTCAGTTTTAGCATACACAGGTGTTCCGAAATCGTGCAAAGAATCAAGAACCTTAAAACCTGCCATAAATATCAGAAAAATAATTACAATGGAAACAACTGTCCCGAAAAATTCCCTGTCACCGCTGATAGAAGTAAGGTCTCTTGCAATCGTAGCACGAATAAGTATAATCAATCCGAGAACTTCCACTACAATTTGTGTTATCGCAATATCGGGAGCCCTTAAAAAAAGAAAAATCAAAGAGCCTCCGAAACCTATTGCACCCACGCAAATCACAGCACTCAGCAGATTTTTCGTTTCGACAGCGATGATAGCTGCGATCAGCATGAACAATAATAAAATATAGAATACCACTATCATAATTATCCTCACCAAACCCTGCAAAGCGCAAATAAAACGGCTAACAATCCTATTATCACCCATGTCAGATACATAGGCAGAATACCTGAGTGGAGCCATTTTAGCAGGCTCGTTAGAGACAGGCCCAGCCTGCCGCTTTGGTTATATATATCGAAATAACCTTTTTCCTGGCCTAAATAAAGAGGCTTCAGGCATTTCATGGATGACACAGTTTTATAAAAATGTGTTCCGGATACTATAAGGTTGTCACTATCAGATTTCTCGCCGCAATTCCAGGTGTGAACTACACGGATATTAGCAGACAACCTCATCACAAACCAGATAAGTACGCCGATAATTATACCCACAATTATCAGAATCGTAGCAAGCCCTGCACTCCACAAACTTAAAACAGGCGTCTCTGCCTCCAATCCCAATCCAGGATAAATAAATGTATTCAAAGGTAAATAATAAAATATTCCCAAAATCACACAAAGGCCAGCGAGTATCACTACAGGAATAATCTGCAGAGTCGAAACTTCTTTTACTTCCTTAAGACTGCTCGGGAGGCGTGAAAGGAAAATCGAATGAATTAATTTCACAAATGATGCAAGCGTTAGCGCGCTTCCGAACATAGCTGAAACTAACCAAATAGGCCATAATCCGGAAACCAGGCCTGTCTGTTTGTTACCCATCTCGATTACTCCTTGATATACCATCCACTTGGAAACAAATCCGTTAAATGGTGGCACGCCTGAGATACTAAGAGCCGCTATCAGACAGGCTGTAAACGTCCAAGGCATTTTATTGCCAAGACCGCCAAGCTCATCGAGCTCTGCCGTTCCTGCTTGCTGCTCGACGGAACCGCCGCAGAGAAACAGACAGCACTTATAAATCGCATGGTTAAGCATATGGAATACGCCGCCTGCAATTCCTATCGGTGTTAATGTTGCAATACCGAGAACCATATAACCAACCTGGCTTATCGCATGATATGAAAGAAGCCTTTTTAAATTATGCTGAACCATTGCAACCATCACCGCGATTATTATTGTGGCAGAGCCGATTAACATCAGAACAAGGCTTAGAATCCCCGGTGTTAATTCAAATATATCACGAACAACTATTACGAGAAGGTAAATCCCAAGCAATTTATCAATCGCTGCAGGCAAAAGTGCCATTACTGATGCAGAAGCATACTCACCGCTTGCAGGAAGCCAAGTATGCAGAGGCATAGCACCTGCTTTCGTAATCGCAGCCGTAATAAGCAATAAAAAAGCAATAACAGGTAATGTTGAATCAGCCGCAAGATGCATATTTGAAATGACAAATGTCTTTTGAATGCTCCACACGATAAGTAATCCTATAAGAAAAGCCGCATCGGATGCGCCTATCATGGTAAAGCTCTTGGTTGCGGCAAAATTGGAACTTTTACCCCCAGTTGCTATAAGGAGATACAACGATGCAGTGACAATCTCCCAGAATATAAGCAAAAACAGCAAATGATTGGAAAGCAATATTCCTGCCGAACCTCCTATTGTAAGGAGAATTGAGCCATAATAAATATTGGAATTTTTCTGCACATCAGCCGTCGTTCTTGCCTTAAGCGAGTATAATGTAATCAAAAGACCGAATCCCATTGCAAACAATAGAATAAATTTACCCAGAGATGTTACTTTCAATAACAAGGTCAGATCAAATTCACCTTGGGCTAAATTAAGGATATGCCATGAATATTGAGATTCACCAGACGTAAATATTACGATTGCTAAAATAAAAGTAACAATAGAAATGATAAGTGTAGATGCCCGGAATAAAACAGATAATTTGCTCGGCAGGAAAAGCATTAGAAAGCCAACTATCAGGGGCAATAAGACAGGGATACAAATAATAACATTTGCCAATTTAGGACTCCTCCATCTTTAGTTCCGGTGCACCAATTTCTTTTTTCAAACGTGCTGTTTTATCACGGCTCATCTGCAGCAATGCTTCATAATCATTAATAATATTATGATGCGAATCCACAACAGCAACTCTTTCTGTGCAGCTATAACAGGGATCAACTGAAGCAAGTGTTAAAGTAACATCACTGATATTCTGACCGATGCACGATGCCTTAAATGAAGGGACATTCACATAACTCGGCGCCCTGATTTTATGCCTGATAGGTCTGTTGCCACCATCACTGCGTACATAATGGAATGTTTCACCCCGCGGAGCTTCGGCGTGTCCGCAACCCTCACCAGGTGGGATTTGCTTTACTTCCACTGCAATAGGGCCTTTGGGAAGTTTTTTAAGAGCTTCCCTGATCATCTTGATCGATTCAAATATTTCGAGCAGACGAACAACAGCTTTCGCAAAAACATCTCCTTCAGGTTGGCTGATTACTTTCCAGTCAAGATCTCCGTAAGCCGCATAAGGATCATCATGCCTAACATCAATAGCAATACCACTTCCTCGTGCAGTCGGTCCTGTAACAGCATATTTAACTGCTGCCTCTTTTGTTAAAATGCCAACACCTTTAAGCCTGGCATGTAATACAGGGTCATCAAGAACCGCTTTGGTGAGCATTTCAGTTTTTTTTTCGATAGTATCAAGCTCTTTTAATATTTTCGGAATCATCTCATCAGGAATATCTTCTCGGCAGCCTCCGACGCAAACGTTGCCGTAATTGTTCCTGTTGCCTGTAATTGCTTCGAGCAAGTCCAGTACAGGCTCGCGGTACTTCCATGCCCACATGAAAACTGTATCATAACCGATAAAATGACCCCCAAGTCCAACCCACAATAAATGACTGTGAATACGTTCCAGCTCATTAATAATCACACGGATATACTGGGCACGCTCAGGAGCAGTAACGCCGGCAATCTCCTCAACCGCATTGATATAGGCCAGTGGATGTGAAGCAGAGCAAATCCCGCAAACTCGACTGACCAGGTATGGAACCTGATCGAATTGCAAAGTTTCACTGATTTTCTCTATGCCGCGATGATTATAAGATATTCTAACGTCAATATCTGTAACTATTTCGCCATCGACTGTAAGCTGGAAATATTCCATTTCCTCCTGCAAAGGATGAAACGGACCTACTGCCAGAACAGGTTTGTTCATTGCCTTGTTCATATTACAGTTCCTTCGTTCACTTCGGGACGAGTTTTTCTTAACGGATATACACCTTCCGGCCAGTCGTCATGCAAAATAAGCCTTCGCATATTCGGATGATTCTTTATTTCTATTCCAAGTATGTCGTGTATTTCTCTTTCTATCCATTCTGCGCCGGGGATAAACGGCGTAATAGATTCAATCGATGGATTTTCCCTATCACGTATTATTGCTTTTACTGTTACAATATCACCAGTTTCATCATTTGCGAAGTGATATAAAACCTCGAAGCAATTATCACTGTCAATTCCCGTTGCGATAATAAATCTCAAAGTCAAATCCTCAAATAAAAACTTGCACACATCACATGCGTTTTGGGATTCACAAGATATATATATCCTCCTGTCTCTGGTCTGTACTATGTCTATTAGCTTGTCTTTTATTTTCTGCAGTCTATTATTTAATTTTTCACGGTTCATATTTCTATCCTGATTATATTGCCGACAATGCCTTCATTACGCCCGAAATCATTGCCTCCGGCTTAGGCGGGCAGCCCGGCACATAAGCAATTATCGCGTTGGGGTCTTCTTCCCTGATTATTTTATCTACGGGACCTGCTACATGATAACCATTATAAAAAATTCCCGTATCACACGCACAGGCACCTATCGGAAAGACAACGCAGGGTTTTGCAGTCTGCCTGTACACTTCCAGCAAACGGGGAAGCGCCTGGAGCGTTACAACTCCAGTGACCAAAAGAGCATCCGCATGACGAGGCGAGCCGACCAGCTTTATTCCAAACCTCTCAATGTCATATTTAGGCGTAAGGCAATTTACTATTTCAATGTCACAGTTGTTGCACGCACCTGTATTAACATGGAAAACCCATATCGATTTTTTCAATGACCACATTTTCCAACTCATTTGTCTAATCCTTCAGCTTTGCAGCATGGACTTCCAGCCGATGCATGCACGGCCAAAATGGCCGTGCCACAATTACTAAAGCCAACTCACATTATAATAATTCCCTAACGAAGCCAGGATAATCGAGACAACCAAAGTTACTGTGCAAAAACCCCAGAAGAACTTCATCGCCTGGTCAATTTTCAGACGCGGATTCGTATTTTTAATCAGAATTAATAAAACCAGTATTAGGACATATTTTCCAAGTCCAGCTAAAATACAAATTCCTATAAAACTCAGCAAAGCCATAACATCCAGAAATTTGCTTCGTCCCGACATGAATCTCCCTACTACAAAGACAATTAAAAGAATAATAGCAGAAATCGCTCCTACTCCTGTCAAATGGTTTGTGCCATAACCGCCGAGAAATAGTATCATCAAAAAGAAAGGCAAAGCTACAAGCATTACTGCCTGCATTACTTTCCATAACGCCAGCAGAGCGCCGGAATATTCCATCAATACACCGCTTCCTAATTCTGTTTCTGCTTCTGCGATATCGAAAGGCACAAAACCTAATTTGGCCTGCACACATAATAAGGCAACTATAAAAGCCAGCATTCCCGAAATGCTTAGAACCGGCACCTGCTGAGAAATACCTGCTAAACTTAACTGGCCACCTGTTTTTATCAGGACAACAATAAAAGCGAGAACAAGAGGCAGTTCATAACCCATTACCAGTTTCATTTCTCTTGCTGTCCCGATAGATGCATGAGGACTGGCGCTCGAGCTGCCTCCAAGAATTAATGCAAGTGATGGTAATACCATAAGATAAATCGCAACAATTACGTCACCGACAAAAGGCCTTTGCACAGCTAAAGCATTCCATAGTATCAATGATAGCAATAGCACACCTACAAAACCAATAAGCGGCGCCATCATAAATACAGATTTGTTTGCTTCTTCAGGTATAAGAATTTCCTTACCCATCAATTTTATAACATCATAGGCTGGCTGAAACAGAGGAGGTCCGACGCGCCACTGCACAAGAGCGCTTACCTTGCGAACAATCCATGATGCTGCCAATCCAAGAACGATGGTCACAGGAACAACCAATATCCATAACAAAACGGTAAACAGACTCATTTCTTTACCTTTTCTCTTAAAAACGGTTCCCACGTAACACCGCCGGAAACCTTAACAACTATGTCATCAAAGACTTCTGTTAAGTCACCCTCAATTTTAGTTTCCATATAATCAACGCTTCCATCTTCACAGGTTTCCACACATAGGGGCTTGTCACCTGGTGACAACCTATCACGGCACACATCGCAAACACTCGATGGAAATGGAATTAAATCAGTATATATCGTCCCGAATGGGCACGCTATCGCACATGTGCCGCAACCTGTGCAAAGCATATTAGCTCTTTTCAAAATACCTGCATCGTGCCTTTCAGAAGGCACCTTTTCAAGCGCACTTCTGGGACAAGCCTTTATGCAGGGTGCAGACTCACACCTGCGGCAGATTAGGGCAAAACGAATCATCTCCAGAAGTGCATCGTATCCTTTGTTGCCGGGATGGTGCTTGTAAGAACACTTCACGTTGGATTCTTCCTGAAGTTTGCTTTTTGCCAAATCAATTATTAATTTAGCACTCATAGTAAGTTCTCTTTATTATATACTTTTTTTTCTAAGCCCAGATATTCGGGTAATTTTTGATCATATCGTAAGAAAATACCGGTCCGTCTTTACATACGTAATATTTTCCGAGCATACAATGGCCGCACTTGCCGAAGCCGCAGCTCATATTCTTTTCCATTGATAGGTATATCTGTTCAGGTTTAAATCCAAACTCAAGCAACTTTATAGTTGCAAATTTCATCATTATAGGTGGACCGCAAACAACACCAACTGCATTTTCTATATTAACATCATCGGGAGAAAGGATTGTTGTCACAACACCAATATTATCCTTCCATTCACCATTTGACTGGTCAACAGTCAGCTTTATATCGACTCCTTTGATTTTTTGCCATTGCCCGAAAAGCATGCTCTTATATATAAAATCTGCGGGAGTTTTTGCGCCGTACCTGCACACAACGGACTTAAAATCTTTTATCCTGTCAATAAGAGTAAGAAACAGTGACCTAATTGGCGCCAGACCTACGCCGCCACCCACGATATATACTTCTTTGCCAACGAAGTCTTCCACAGGATAACCATGACCATAAGGTCCGCGGATTCCGACTTTCTGTCCTTTATTGCAGTCGTGGAGTAAGGCTGTAACTCTACCCGCCTTCATAATTGTAATTTCCATTTTATCCGTTTGCGCCGGTGATGAAGAAGGCGTAAAAGGCGCCTCACCAGCGCCAGGTAAAGTCAACTCCACGAACTGTCCCGTATCGAACTTAAAGCTCTCCTGAGGCTGTACAATAAAACTTTTTATTGTCGGAGATTCTTCGATAATATCAATAATTTCGGCATTTACAGGTTGGTAAAGATTTTTGTTCATCGTGAAAATTCGCCTTTACTTTGCCTTTACATTGAGTTCTTCATTCAATTTTTTAATCACTCTGCGTATATCGACTTTGCCTGCTTCTGCATCAACACATCTGCCGCATCCAACACACATATCGATACCGTATCGTTCGAGAAAGTAAGAAAATTTGTGCATAAAACGATGCCGCAGCCTGTCCCCGAGCACTTTCCTCGGATTTTCCCCGCCTGCGACTCTTGCGTAAGAGAGCCTCATGCAGCTATCCCACATTTTCATCTTCCCGAAATAATCTTTCTGCTTTGTGTCATACAAATAAAAACAGTGACAAGTTGGACAAACACGGGTGCAGGCCTGACACTCAACGCATGTGGAAGCTTCCTGGTCGAACACATCGCTTTCATAGCTCTGCTGAACAATTTCATGCACAGGCGCATCCAGCTTATATTCGTCGTTTTGTTCTTCAAGCTGCTTTTGTGTTTCTGCACGATTATTTTCTCTTTCTGCCAAAATGTCTTCGCCTGCTTTCGTAAAAATACTCGAATTTTTCGTAATAAAGTTTTCACCTTTTTCCGATCCGACTTCGACAATAAAGCCCACATTCACTTTTGAAATGTTCAAATCATACCCTTTTCCTGCAAAAGGTTTTCCGCTTAACAAGTTGCATATGCAACTTTGGCCAGGATCGAAACAATCAGAGGAAATTATGAACATGTTTTTGCGTCTGTTTATGTAGAACGGGTCCTCGAAATCTTTTTCTGTAAACACCTTATCGAGGATTTCTATCGAGCGAAGGTCGCAGTCTTTCAACCCGAAAATCGCGAATGGCTTAATCTCCTTTGGCACAAGAGGCTCAGGGAAAATCGCGGCTAACTCGCGTAAAGGAAACAAAAACTCCTTTACAGGCGTACACGCACGAATATTATTTAACTCCACCTCGTTACCAGTATTAGAATTATACTTGCTGAAAACGAAATGAGACTTTATTTTGCAAGGAATATATACATCCATCTGCGAGGCGACTGTATCCAGAAGAGGCTTTAACTGACTTATAAAAACAGTCTGCATTTTCTTATCCAAAACAAATTATTATTATATTTGCGTGTTTATTCAGCTTATCAGCCTAAACCACTTATATATGTCTATTTTGAATAATATTTATTTAACCTGCCGGTATATAGTAAGGAAGACGAGCCAGCTCCATTGCTATATCAGTTGTAATGACCTTGACTTTTTTGGGAACTGATAAATAACATGAAGAGAAATTTAATATGCCCTTAACTCCTGCCTTAACTAATTTTTCTGTAGTACTTTGTGCTGCTTCACTCGGAACAGCGAGGATTGCAAGATTAACTTTCTTTCTTTTCAAAATCCATAATTTTGAGATGTTCTCTATTTTAACATTATTTATTTTTTTGCCGATTTTTTGGGGACTCACATCAAAAGCGGCAGCAATATTAAAACCATAAACTGCAAAACCGGGGAATGAAAGTATCGCAGAGCCAAGATTTCCAACGCCAACCAAGGCCGCCTTCTGAACAACGGTGATTTTCAGAATACTTTTTATTTTCTTTATAAGTTTTTCGATGTTATACCCACTGCCTCGAATACCTAAGTAACCGAAATAGGAAAAGTCTTTTCTTATTTGGCAGGAATTGACACCGATAAATTCAGCAAGATTTGTACTTGATATGCATAATGCTCCAGCTTCGTTAGCCATAAATAATCCTCTAAGGTATATTGGCAAACGTCTAATAGTTTCGTCTGGGATCTTGCTGTATCTCATTTGATAAGCCACCCTTCATTCTATCTATTAGTTCTTGTGTTCACATTCACATAACCTTACTCTTAAAGCATGTTCCTTGATATGTCAAGATTTATTTATATTATTTCTATCTTAAACTGGGCTTCAAGCATTGGTGAAAAAACATAAATGCTTTTATATAAGGTATTTAAGAAAATTATTTAATCTAAAAATTCTGAGGATAAATATTTATTATTTTTATTATCTAAATATTATTATTGAGGCTGGAGGACTAAATAACCTCCAAAGGGATTATTATAAACCGGCAATACCTTAAGGTATAACCGACAGTTCTTTATTTATTCACTATATTATTTGATTTCGGTAAGGTGAAGCTGAAAGTACTTCCTTCATCCGGATTATTTTCAACCCAGATTCTTCCACCGTGCTTTTCGACAGCTTGTTTTGCGAAAGACAATCCAAGTCCTGTTCCGTCCCTTTCTACTTTCCTGGCATTTGTAGCTCTGTAGAACTCTTCGAATATTTTTTCTTCATCTCCCTTCGGAATTCCGATACCAGTATCCCTGATCTGGATGAGATATTCTGAAGACTTATCTTTTACAGTCAAAACGATACGCCCTCCAGAAGGAGTATATCTAATCGCATTAAAGAGCAGGTTCGTGAGAGTCTCCTCAATAAGAACCTGCTCGCCTAAAATATCATAAACAGTTTCGGTACCTTCGTAATTTAAACTTATATTTTTTTGATTAGCGCGATTTTGAACAGTCGTAATTGCACTTGAGATGACTCTATTAAGATGAACAAGCTCTTTTTCTAATTTGCCGGCGAGATTAAGACGGGTAATTTTTAGCAGAGCGGTTATGAAACTTATACATTTGAGCGTTCTGCGATACGCTCTACCGATAAGGTCTTTTTGCTTTTCATTGAGAGGGCCGACCATCTCGCTATATACAAGATTTATACAGCTTTCAATAGCGGCCATGTGCCCCTTTATATCATGTGTGACACGCAAAACATATTCGTTTTTAATATTATCCTTTTCTTTGAGCATTTTATTGGCCTGCTCGATGCCTTCTTCCTGCTCTCGTAACTGCTCAACAATTGAGGTCGTCATATAAACAACAAGAACAAGTGTCCATGCAAATACGAAAAGTGTCCCGCTGATAAATGTAAAGTCTTTATACAGGCCATGAGCGGCAAAGCCTTCCAGCTCGTAATGATGAAGAATCCCGAAATACTCGAGCGCTACAATTAGACTGAAAAGAAAAATTGCGATAACCGCCTGGATATAGCTGTGCAGCTTCGAGCAGAGAATGCTCGCAATTATCATGTGAAAAACAAAAAAGAAACAAAATGGATTCTCTATCCCCCCAGAGAAATGAAGTATGGTCGTTAAAATAAAAAGGTCGGCAGATATCTGAAACATAATCATTCTGCTAATAGATTTAGCTGGAGGTTCTCGACCCTCCCACGTAAGATACTTAATATAATCTAGCAGGATAAAATTATAAAAAAATAATACCCCTGTGATAAAATATAGTTTTTTCCCCGGCAATGCAACGCACAACGCCCTTTTCGCGAAAAAAGCCCCTAAACCAAGAACAGCAATGGCAGCCCACCTCAACTTAACAAGCCAGCAGGCACTATGAATACGTCTCGTGCTTTTAAGAAGACTTTCCATATGTTGTTACCGTTTTCTAATCAGACTCTCAATTTTCTTCAAAAGCACATCTGGCTTGATGGGTTTTGCCAGATACTCATCAACAGGCAGCCAGGTCTCATCACCGGCAGCTGATTTGAAATCAATCCCGATTTTGCCTTGAACACTGGTTAACATAAGTATAGGAATATTTTGGTATTTCTCATCCTGCTTCAATTGTCTTGAGAGAATAAAACCATCTTGCGGTGTATCCATCATTACATCAAGAATTATTATATCAGAGCGCTGCTTTTGCAGGCTTTCCATTGCCTGTTCAATGCTACCTGCACTATTTACAACATAACCTTTTTGCTCAAGGATAACCGTCATCGCTTCGGTAATATCAGGATCATCATCTACAATAAGAACCGTTGCTTTTTCCATTTTTCTTTTCCTTCAATAAAAATTTATCCTTTCCATGAATAGCATTTTAAATCCGTCTTGTCAGCATGTCAACAGCTAATTCACTCAAACTTAGGGTTTTTTAGGGAGGGATTTTGGCAGATAATTTACTTAACCCAACTTTCACAGTAAGGCGGTAGAATTTCGATTTCAAAAATTTTCTTTATGTCTTATACTAATTGAACAGCCGGATATGCCGGTGAATTCGAGAGTTCGTTAATATATGCGGCGGAGTCGGGACCAGATAACTTTTATTAGAGTTGTTGTTAATTATTGTATGGCAGAATATTGTGACACTCTCCAATCGAAAGAGGAGAGCAATTGGGAATACAAAGCATGCCCAAGTTAAAGAACTATATTACGTCTGCTCGATCACAATGTCACCTGAAAAATTATCATGTTTTCATGTTTCTGAAATAGAAGTCATACAAGTTAAAATGGTTTTTATTAGTTCCAAATCAATCATCCACAGCTTGTCCAACCAAAAGGCGAAACATCCAACTGGTATCATCCGATACAGGACCTTGAGTTTGTTTCATTAATACGCCTATAGTTTGTTCTTTTGGATCGGCAAAATATTGAGTATTAAAATAACCTCCCCAATTGAATGTCCCAACACTACCCTGACCTCCAAGAGCCTGACCTTTTTGATCAACAACATCAAATGCCAAACCGTAATAACTGCCTGTATCTCCACCCCATAGGTTGCCAGTCTGATTAGCCATCATTGACTGTATTGTAGTGCGACTGAGAATACGTATACCATTTAACTCGCCGCCATTGAGATACATTTGTAAAAAAGTCGCATAGTCTTTTGCTGTACTGCAAAGACCTGCGCCGCCTGAAAAGAAGCGTTTGGCTCCCGTAATAGGATAATTGGGGTCATAGAATGTAATTGGATAACGAATCCATTTACCTTTATCCGATTTTTGTTGAATAGAAACTAAGCGTTCAGCTTTTTCCTCAGGCAGGTAAAACCAGGTATCATTCATCCCGAGAGGTTCAAAAATACGCTCTCGCAGGAAAACATCGAAAGGCATACCTGACATTAATTCAATAAAATAACCCAGCACATCAAGCCCTTCACAATAAGTGAATTTCTCCCCGGGATTATGATGGAGAGGTAATTTTGCCAGTTTTTTGACATTTTCTTCTATACTGATATTTTCAGTCGTGAATAAATCTACTATGCCTGCTTTTTTGTAGATCAATTGGAATCGTTCATCGCTATCAATTGCACCATAACCAATTCCCGATGTATGGGTTAGAAGGTCTCGAATGGTAATTTCCCTGCTTGCGGGTACAGTTGTATAAGTTACATCACTATACTGAAAAGTATTTAATACCTGTGGATTTTTAAATTCAGGAATATACTTAGATATTGGATCATCCAGTTTGTATTTGCCCTCTTCCCATAACATCATCACCGCAGTTGCTGTAATAGCCTTGCTTTGTGAAGCAATTCGAAAGATATCATCTGTCTTCATGGATCGACCGCTTTGGTTATCAGCCATTCCAAATGCTTTAAGGTGAACAATTTTTCCATTACGTGCTACCAGAGCGACAACACCTGGGATATCATCATTTTGAATAGTTTTCTTGCACATGGCATCGATTCTTGCCAGACGTTCCGTGGACATACCTACACTCTCTGGAGAACTCTCTGACAATGGCGGTGACTTTTTAATTGATTTAGTTTGGGCATTAACTGTGAAGGTGAAAGTGAATAGAAAAATAATTAAGAAGTTTTTTAAACTTACAGTATTAAATATTTCTCTTTTAATTATTGAAAATTTCATTTGTTTCTCCTATTTCACTGTATAACAAATAACCTGCCTTATCATCATTTTTGATTATATTTTTAGGATCAGCTACGGACTATCCAGAAAATTAATAAAATTCGCATTTGTAATTATATAAGCTTATATCGGAGTGTAAAGCTTTTTCATCTTCGATAGATACTGGCTTCATATTAGTTATTAGAATTACTGAAATGATAAAATGTCAACCATAAGATAATGAATGATGCTGGAACATATTTCAATGTGCCTCTCACAAGTATCTTGTAATTCAATAGCAATAGGTAATGTTCAATCAAAGCTACAGGAGATAAACAGCTAATTTACGTCACTAACATTTACAAAATCTTAAAGTGATGTTTCCAATGTTGCGATACTAATTGGTTCACATTTGTTAGTCTTATCCCATGCTTCAAATAAACGCCTGCCGGAATCATCAGTTTTGTTTTCTTCAGCAAGAAACTTAAGATACTCCCATGACACAGATTGATAAACAAGATTAACAATAATTTTTTTACAATCAGCAGGTACATCTAATTCTACATCGTCCCAATATTGGCCGTCTTTATATATTGTACCAACAGGTTCCGAAAGGTGTTCTTTGAAAAGATCATTCTTAAAACCTTTAGGGGGAATGCGATTGTCCTTGGCGATAATATCATTAAGTACGAAATGAAAAGATTTACCTGGATTCTTATTATATTTTTCTGCCTGTGATTCACTTATCGCAGGGAGACACTCATATACTCGTGTCTGTTCGGGATCCAGTAATGTGGGAACATTAACTTTCTTATCAAAAATAGTATCTTCCTTTAGTCCATACTTTCCAATTTCTTTTAATATATCACCTTTAGCGTTGAAGAATTTAACATTGACCCACATTCTTCGTCCTTCGGGATAACCTGTCGGGAGTTTATGGCCGGTAAGATTTGTTATTCTAAGTGCAGCTTTTCCCGGCTCTGCTGATATTAGACTTAATGAGGCTGCTTCTTTAAGATTTTCGAGAGCACGCTGCTTACCTAATTCTATTGCCTTTTTGTTGATGTCTTTACTATCTGATAACAATAAAGTAATATCCTGAGCCCAGATGGAACCTCCAACCGGACCATGCATAACAAAATAGTCGCGTTTTTTATCTTCAAATACCGATACCTGCCCCCCTCCTTCAATTTTTGGATTATGACATGACTGACAGGTTTTCCCTTCCTTGGAATAATCACTTAAATACCATTCACTATATGTTCTTTCAATATGGCCAAAAACATGCGGCGGTTGTGTCATTACATCTTTGGCCTGAAGAGGATTTGAAATATTATGACATGTTGCGCATAGATTACTGGAAGCATGGTATTCAGATTTTTTTGCATCATGAGGCATTGCTCCTTCGGAATCATCATACGGACCTCTCATAATATTTTCTGGATCAGCAACCATCATAGCATTGCCGTAACCCGGAGGTATATGTTCAATCAATTTTTGTGCCTCAGGGGAAAGCGGCTCTATAAATTTATGACAAACAACACAACTTACTCCATGCATATCTTCCTGATTTAGAGCTGAGCCATCAGCAGGTTTTGATCGGTCCTCAAGCCATCCGCGTGGAGCATGACAGCGTAAACAGAACTCACCTACTCCTTCTATATCCTGGTTTGCAATTGTAAGTGAAGCTCTGAATATAGGATCTCTGGCCGCCTGGGACATCATACTGCTTTGCCATGAGAGGAAAGGATCTGCAGAACCATTGTTTGTTTGAGCATGGCACATCTCGCATTGATCAACTTTATCGAACTCGATACCACTTTCTTTAGGCTGCATCCCAGGCAAAAACACTTCGGCGTATATAATTGGGGCAGATACTAACATTATTGGAATGACGATTACGATACTGGCAAATAACTTTTTCATTATACACTTCCTTACAATTTGCTAAATATCCGTACGATTTACTAAATATCTGTAAATTGTACATTTATATTCAAATAATATCAAGGTTCTGTTATAAGTGCTCCAGAGGCGTTGGAGATTACAACAGGAGATCCGAATATTATAGTTGCTGTAATTGACATTGGCGTGGAAAGCAATCATCCTGACCTTGTCGGTAATCTGGTACCTGGATATGATTTCTTTGACGGTGATAACCAGCCAGATCCTGTATATGGTCATGAATATAACGGACATGGAACATGTTGTGCAGGATTAATAGCAGCACGAGGCAATAACGAGATTGGAGTCTCAGGAGTCACATGGAACTGTAAAGTTATGCCAGTCCGGACTCATCAGGCGGATGCCGAAGGTGTGTGGCACCTTATTACCGAAAGCGCTATTGCAACAGCTTTTCGGTGGGCAGCAAGCAACGATGCCGACATTCTTAGCAATAGCTGGGCTCTTGCTAATCCGAGACCAATACTCCATTCAGCAATCATGGATATTACCAAAGATGGTGGAATAGGTCGTGGTGGAAAAGGATGTGTGGTTCTCTTCGCGGCTGGTAACGATTCCAAACCTATATCAGTATATCCACAAAAATATTATGAAGTCATTGTAGTTGGAGCTACTGACCATAATGATGTACGTTGGTCGTACATGAGACTTTGTATTTTGATATGTTGGATTTACTAAAAAACCTGCTTTTCGGCATAAAAAAAGCCCTATTTTTACCATTTGGCAACAGGGGAAAACCAATCGGGGTGACAAGACTTGAACTTGCGACCTCCTGCTCCCAAAGCAGGCGCTCTAGCCAAACTGAGCTACACCCCGAAATACTAAAACCCGCATTCTACCACAAGATGCTATTGATTGCAACAATAGATTTTTATGTGTGATAATCTGCGTTTATGCTGACATATTCAGCGCTTAAATCGCATCCATAGCAGAAATCGTTTTTCTTTCCGGCGCCCAAATCTACACTTATTGTATGCTCGGATTGCGAAACAATTTTGCTGACCTGTTTTGGATCAAATTTCCGTGGTTTGCCATTATGAAAAACAGTAACATGTCCGATTTTACAGCTTAATTTGTTCACATTCAGTTTTACACCTGATGAGCCGACTGCGCAAATAATTCTTCCCCAGTTCGGGTCGCCGCCATGAACAGCGCATTTTATCAGTGGATAATCGGCTATGGCTCGGCAGGCTTTTGCCGCATCATTCTGTGAGGCAGCGCCGTTGACTATTACCTTAAATATTCGCGTAGCTCCTTCGGCATCGTGTGCCATTTGTCTTGCCAAATCATCGCATAAATCCGTTAGCGCATGTGAGAATTTTTTATATTGCGCCGACTGGTTTGTTACAGGTTTATTTCCAGATGAACCTGATGCGAGAATAATCGCGGTATCATTTGTGCTTTGATGGCCATCGACTGTCAGCTTGTTCAGGGAATTTCCGATAGCGTTTTTCAGAGCCTTATTCAGCAGGGTTTTCGTTATAGATATATCAGTTGTGATGAAGCAGAGTGTAGTTGCCATATTCGGGGCAATCATTCCAGCGCCTTTAACTGTGCCTGCTATCGTGACTTTTGCGCCGGAAATATCAACCTGGCGGACAGACATCTTTGGCTTTGTATCGGTAGTCATAATTGCTTTAGTAAAGTCCATGCCGCTGTTTGGAGAAGCGGAAAGTTTTGCCGCAGTTTTTGCGATGCCGTCATCTACTTTTTGCATAGGAAGCTGCTCTCCGATAATCCCTGTTGAAGCAACGAGTACATTTTGCAGATTCTCTTCGATAAGCGAGGCAGTTTTTTCGCACATTTTTAAGGCATTCTTGATTCCCAATGAACCTGTGCATGCGTTTGCGTTGCCTGAATTGACAACGACTGCAAAAATCCTGCGGTTATTAACGTGCTGTTTTGATACTTGCACAGCCGCAGATTGAATTTTATTGGTTGTAAAAACTGCTGCCGCATTTGCTCCGCCTGGGCATACAATCATACCCAAATCATGTTTACCAGATTGCTTGATGCCGCATGGAAGTCCTGCTGCCAGAAAACCCTTAGGTGCTGTAATAGTATTATTTGTCATTTATAAATTACCTCTTTGTTGTTGTTACTGTTTTTCTATTTTTAGTATTTCTACAATTTTTCCCCACATATGAATCCCTGCAACATTTTCTAACTCTTTAACCTGAAAATATACACGCAAGCCATCGTTTCGATATTCTTCGGGCAAATTTACTGGATCATATTTTGTGCCATCTTCTGTGCGAAGTCCCCAAAAACCACCTTCAATAGGAACATAAATAACCGTTCCAGATATCATATGATCAGGTTTTTTTTGAGCAATTAAATTTTGAGTTGATTTAACGTTAATTCCTAAATTTGGATTAGCAGCACTGTAGTCTTTTATAAAATTTTTCACCTGATTTGTAACTTCTTCTGTTATTTCTTTTACCATTGTTTCAGGAGTAAGAAATAATAATGTTCTTGTCCCATTTCCAGTCGGGACCATAGGCCATGTTCGGCTAAAAGAACGAATTGCATTATTGCGTCCTAATACTGTAGGCTGCAAAGCTTCGGTATATACGAAAACAGCATAGGCGGGCATGGGAGTATCGTCTCTGACTTTTGCAAAGACAGTAACGTTCAGGCTCAATGGTGCGTTAGCCGAAGTTGCATTAAATTTATTAGTAATTCTTATGCCGGATTTTTGCAGTATTTGTTCCAGATGTTTTTGGAGGTCTTTTTGCGTTAAGGGACCGATTTTAGCGGTGAAATTCGGCTCTGCGACGTCTTTTTCGACAATTTCAAGCCCGACTTTCGGATAAACCTCGCGCACATCTTTAAGCGTAGAAACTCTGAACCATTCAATCTGCCGCTGATCGATACTTTGCTGTGCACCCTGGCTCAGAACGGCACATGTTAACAAGACAGCAGATGTCACTAAGTGAAATATTTTTTTTGTTTTCATTTTTTCCCCTTTCAAAATAATTTCTTATTATTCAAAACAGCGTTATTCTATATCGCTATCTTCTTATATGCAATATTTAAAGACATGTTCTGTTTTTTGAACGGGAGTCGTTGATTTTTTCGGTGCTGTTATTGAGTTTTCCGTCAATAGCAGCCTGCCTGAAATCTTTCATCGGGTCGTAAAATTGCTTCTTCAAATCAACAGTATTAATCATCATACCTGGATGATTTACACGTAGTTGAGCTGTGATTTTTCCGTCCGGCTGGATAAAGCAGGATGGATATGGCGAAAAACAGCCGCTTGAATTCGCCATGCTTATCCAGAAGTAATTACATGCAGCGTGACTCTGCATCGTCTGGCGCATAATATGTGTATGAATACTCGGGCCTGACTGTTTTGCGTTATAAAAAGATTGCAGGATACAGTGAACGCCTTCTTTATAAAGCTGCCTGTATAATTCCGGGAAACGCAAGTCGAAGCAGATTAAGAGCGAACATTTTACGCCGTTGATTTCGAAATTTACAAATCGATTTCCCGGCGTCATTCTTTTCAAATCACCCGGTGTACAAAATCTTTTATCGTAACGGTCTGCAATTTCACCTTTGGGATTGATAAGATACAGGCTGTTGTGCGGCTTGTTCGGCTCTGTTAATTTGTGAGTGCTTCCCAGAACCACCCATATTTTATTTTCCGCCGCGAGAGCCATTATCTTTAGTGTTTCCGCTTTCAGCATATCCCAGTCATAATTATCGAAGTTGGGAAAATCCGTGCCGACATAGCCGCTAAGCGCACATTCGGAAAAATGCACAATATCCGCTCCGGCAGCGCCTGCTTTGCGAATATATTTGCAAATACTGCGCGAATTCTGTTTTATCGAGGTGCTCACCGCAAACTGGCATGTCGCAATTTGAATTTTTCCTGCCACAGGATTATCCTTTATTTCAATCCAAGAGTTTCATCGAGGTCGAAGATGATATTCATATTCTGGATGGCCTGGCCTGCGGCGCCTTTTACGAGATTATCAATTGCCGAAAAACACACGAACATATCTTTCACATACGCCGGGAATACATGGCAATAATTCGTTCCTGCGACATTTTTAACACCTGGTGCGCTTTTACAGACCTGCACGAACGGCTCATCTTTATAAAAGTCACGATATAGTTTTTCCAACTGCTCGTTATTGATTTTTTCTGTCGGTTTGCAATAAACCGTCGAAAGTATTCCTCTGTCGAAAGGTCCTACATGGGGCTGGAACAGTACGGTGACTTTCTTGCCGGCGACTTCGCTTGCTATTTGTTCTATTTCCGGCATGTGGCGATGCGTCCCAATACCATAAGAGAACAGGTTTTCATTCATATTCGGAAAATGGAATTTTTCGGAAGGATTCTTGCCTGCACCTGATGAGCCTGTTACCGAGCTGACAATAACCATATCTGTCTCAACAAGTCCTTTTTTCAGCAGTGGGGCGATAGCCAGCGATGCGCCTGTCGGATAGCAGCCGGGATTGGCGACAAGTTTTGCATTTTTTATTTCTTTGCGGAAAAGCTCAGGCAGACCGAACGCCGCGTGTTTAAGATTTTCGGTATCCGTGTGCTTGACGTAATATTTTTCGTAAACAGCAACGTCTTTGATTCTGTAGTCTGCGCTGAAATCGACAACTTTTACTCCGGCATCGAGCAGCTTTGGTACGAATCCCATCGAAACCTTATGGGGCAGGCAGCAAAGAGCTACATCAGCTTTTTTCGCGAGCTTGTCCAAATCCAGCGGCTCGATTTGCATGGGGCATCTGCCTTTAAATTGCGGGAAAATATCTTCCACATTGCCGCATTCCTCCGGCAGGGCGGTCAGATATGTCAGCTTTGCTTTACTGTGGTTCAAAATAATTTTAATTGACTCGGCGCCGGTATATCCGCTTGCACCGATTATTGCAACTTTAATCATATTTTATCTCCAATAAAAACAGCCGCTAAGTTTCTCTCAGCGGCTATTGTAAAAGTCCCAAAAAAATCTGAATATTAACGCTTCGAGAACTGGTATCTCCGTCTTGCACCTGATTGTCCAGGTTTTTTCCTTTCGACCATTCTCGGGTCGCGGGTAAGATGACCATTATCTCTTAGTGTCTGAATATAGTTTTGGTCGTAATTTCTCAACGCTCTGGCTACTCCCAGCAGTGAAGCACCGGATTGTCCGGTAGAGCCGCCGCCTCGTACATTGATATATATATCGAATAAATTTTCCCCTTTGACCGCTTTCAGTGGCGCAAGGACAGCTTTTCTGTCCTGATCTCTCTTAAAATATTCATCGAGATTCTTTTTATTTACGACTGTTTTTCCGCTACCCGGTTTAAGACGAACACGTGCTACGGAGCTTTTTCTTCTTCCGGTGCCCCACCAAAAGCCGCTTTTTGGCTCTTTGGCTGGACCCGTTGCCTGTACATACTTATCTTCTGTTTTAACTTCAGGATTTTGAATTTCGATATCTGCCATAAAATATTTTCTTTACTAAAATAGTTCTATTTTTTGGGGTTTCTGTGCATGGTTGTCATGTTCCGGCCCCCTGTAAACCTTCAACTTTTTAAGCATATTCCTGCCCAGCGCACTCTTGGGCATCATGCGTTTTACTGCCAATTCGATAACTTTCTCCGGCTTTTTCTCCATCATATCTTCAAAGCTGACATATTTATGTCCGCCGGGATGAAGCGTATAATAATCGTATTCCTTTACATTGGCTTTGTTGCCGGAAAGCCTTATCTTATCGGCATTTACAACGATAACATAATCGCCAGTGTCCACATGGGGAGTATATGTGGGTTTATTTTTGCCCATTAAAATCGGTGCGATTTTGGCCGCCATCCGGCCTAATATCGCTCCTTCTGCGTCAACGAGCAGCCATTTCTGCTCAACTTCATTCTTCTTTGCCATAAAGCTCTTCATAGAAAAACTCTCTTTCATAACAGAAAAACGAGTATTCTATCGCATTTCTTATTTATGTCAAACTCTTTTTTACAAAAGATTCAGCTTCTTTTACAAAATTTATTGAATAGTTTGAAATTTTTGCAGTTTTTTTATGTTTAGAAGGTATTTAATCAGGTTTGAAACAGGCAGATGAAGTTACTTTAACGTCCATACATCATAGTGATACCGCTGGGAGCAGTTTAATTGCCGTAAGATGGACGATTCTGGTTCATGTAGCCCTGGTTCATGTAGCCAGTATTGCCATATTGATTAAGTCCGCCGGTTGTGCCGTATGTTCCATAAGGCATCATGTTTCCATATGGCATCATTCCCATACCCATACCCATACCCATACCCATACCCATACCCATACCCATTCCCATACCCATACCGCCCATAACACCTCCCATGGATGGCGGTGCGACTAAATCCGATATGTCATAAACGCGTGTAACAATTTTTTTCGGGAGTGATTCTTTTGTAGCGACTATTATTACATTGCCATCGATAATGTATCCAAGCTCCGCTGAAGAGCCAGATGAAAGTGACATCAGAAGCAGGCTCAAATGTGTTTTCAGTGAAACGCCTGTAACGCCATCAATTTCTATTGGAGTGTCGCGCGTGATATCTGCATTCTCATTCAGGTCTTTCCACAGTACAACTATGTTTAATGGAGGTATGGTCGAATTACGCAGGATGTCGATAGCTTCCCTTAAGGGCATATCAGGCCTGAAACTCGAAGGACTTACTGCCGGGTTGGGTTTTGGAGCCGGAACAGTTTGTTTTACGGCTGGCTTTTTAGCCTGTGATTTTTCAGATTCGCTTGTATTTTTAGAATCAGCGCTAAAAGCCTGACAGGCGAAAAGAACAATCGTAATAAGAAAAACAGAATTTTTCATATTAATCTGCATTAGTTGTTTCAGTTCCATCTTTAACTTCCCCTAACTAAATTATATTGAAATCGCCGGGCTGCAAAAGTCCCGTCAATTAAAAATCTATTCTGTCATATATATAGTATAACCTTTAATGCGGTTTGTTAAAGAAAAAAATATGTAAATAATTTGTGAATTGTCGAGATAGAGTTATCTAAATTACTTAACTTAACAGGTTTAATGCGAGCCGGCTATTTTCCAGTGATTTTATGTATAAAATCGTTCGATTCCGCCCGTAATTATCAAAAAAAAACGTTACTTATGAACTTGAAAAGGCACTAAAAAGTAGAAGACAATGATATAGAATTATTGAAAAGGAAGTTTTATGGATAATGAAATAAATCATAAAGATTTAGACTGGAGTTTCAGAAAGGAGAGCTGAAAAATGATTATGCAACTACATAAAAAACAAAGAAGACATATTCTAATAGATATTGATACTCAGAAGGATTTTATATCTGTCGGCAATGAGTTATGTATAATAAATCGCCAAAGAATTCTGGCTAATATCCGCAGAATAATGGCGTGGGCGAGATTGAAGAATATACCGATTATATCGACGGCAGAAGTTTTCTACAATCATGGCGAATGTACAATCGGGCACTGCCTCGAAGGCACTGAAGGCCAGAGGAAAATATCTTATACTCTGTTGAATAATCGTATAAGTTTTCCCGCGGATGGCTGGAATGCTCTGCCTGCTGATGTGCTTCGCAGGCACAGACAGATAATCCTGCACAAACGCTGTATAGATCCTTTTGAAGAACCTCGTATCGAAAGGCTTTTAAGCGAGTTGGAAGCGAATGAGTTTATTTTGTTCGGCATTGACGCCGAAAATGCAGTTATGGCTACTGCCCTCGGATTACTGCAGCGAGGTAAAAATGTAAGGGTGGTTGTTGATGCTTTGGGCAGTATAAACCAGGGCGAAGCCCAGTTAGCAGTGCGAAAAATGGCAGCTAAAGGCGCAAAATTGGCACATACAAGAGATTTGGCTGGAATTTCTCACCTGAAATATGCCGAAACCTGCGACCACCAGAGCTATACAAAGAGAATGAAAGAACGTATCGTAAGAACCGCAGCTCAAATAAATATCTGTCCCAAAAAAATTCAAAGTGGCATTATCACTTCCGATTTTGTATAATATACATATCTAAAATACCTGCAAGGCAATCTTGCCTGTGGTGTATTGTGAATGTCATTTCATTAGATAGGTAAAAAGTTTGGAGTTGAAAGGGTACAATAATGAAAACAGGAAAAAATATTCTTTGTTTGTTGTTCTGTATATTTTTATCTTCGCCGGCATTCACATCCGAAATCTCCTGGATAAAAGGTCTTGAAAAACCTGATGCATGGACAATAGATCCATGTGAACCGACCCAGAATGATGTGATTTCTTTTTCCGGTCCTGTTGGCCCTCTTGTGAACAGTTGTTATGGAATGGCATACCTTGGCGGCACGCCGACAATTTCTATTGATGAGATAAATAAAGTAGTAGAGTTGTGGTTCCAGGGACCTGCGCCTACTTCATGTGTGCTTATATGGGATCCGATATGCGGCTTAACAGGTGAATTCGGACCCCTATCGGCAGGTGACTGGACATTCAAATCGACTCAGTCTTCCATTGCTTTTGAGGTGCCTTTTACTGTGGCTTCATCAGGAAAGACATATTATGTCGATTATGATGCCCCGGGTCCGATTCATAGCGGGAAAATTTGGAAATGGGCTTTCACAAATCTTCAGGACGCCCTTGCAGTCGCGACAGCCGGTGATACCGTTCTTGTGGCACAGGGGACTTACAAGCCTGATGAAGGAGGTTCGCAAATCACCGGTGACAGGATGGCTGCTTTCTCACCTGCTCCGGGAGTAACATTAATCGGAAGCTGCGCAGGTTTTGGCTATGCAGACCCGAATAAGCAGAATGTCGATACATACACTGCAATATTGAGCGGTGACCTTGACGGCGATGACCTCTGGGGCATACTCAATAAGGATGACAACAGCTACCAGGTTGTCAGAATTTCGGGGGATGCGCCGGGGACAGTTGTAATTAATGGTTTTTCAATTACAGCAGGACAGGCAGATGGTCCGGACACAATGAATAGCGGTGCTGGTCTGGATGTTGACAATGCCGATGTGAGGCTTGTTAAGACCACAATTTCAGGCAATGTAAGCGGCTTCGGCGGGGGTATCTCCTGCCGTAATGCTGAGCTTTCCATGTGGAACTGTACAATAATTGGAAATCACGCAAGAATTTATGGCGGGGGACTGTACAGTTATTCCAGCGATGTCGAAATGATAAATTGCCTTATGACAGGCAATAGTACATCTCAGGCGGAAATTACCGGAGGCTCGGCTATTCATAACCTCGGCGGAAATCTTACTATTATGGATTGCACAATTGCAGATAATACTGATGGCACTACACCCGCAGACGGCAAGGCAATAACAAGCTATCTGTGGACAATTCCGGCAGACTGCAACCTTGTTATCACAAATAGTATTCTCTACAACGGCGGCAATGAGATTCTGACAAACCATTCCGGTACTGTATCTGTTTCGTACAGCGATGTGCAGGGCGGATGGACAGGAACAGGCAATATAAATAAAAATCCGCAATTTGTGAATCCAGGTCAAAGAAGCATAGAAGGGCAGTGGATTAACGGCGACTATACCCTTAAAAATAATTCGCCGTGTCTTGACAAAGGAAGCAATTCCCTGCTTCCGATGGATATAGCAGACCTTGACAAAGACACCAATACGAGTGAAAAACTCCCGATTGACCTTGGCAGCAATACTCGCATACAGAACTCTGTTGTAGATATGGGCGCTTTTGAAAGAGCCGGTACAGTTACTCCTCCGAATCCGACTTATGAGGATGGTATCTGGGTTGATGTTCCGACTGTAGTTCCGAGCTGGCCGATTACGCTTCAAAGTGACCCCCAAACAGTCGAGATATGCCTGAATTTTCAGGCGGCTCTATCACTTGTCGTGGTTCCTACCTCGGCGGCAGGAGGCACATGGACGGCGTGGTTTAGTCCCGATCCGGGGACAGTCGGTCCGGGGTGCGAGAATGTTACTTTTATTGTCAGGGGTGAAAATGTTGATCTCAGTCAATTATCACCCGGCTTACAGCAGATTGCTCAGTTGAGCGTATATGTTCAGCCGGCTTCACCGTGAAATTACGTATGAATTAATTTATGCAAAAAAGGCCTGTATTAGTTACTCTTTTATGCAGGCCTTTATATTTTATGACTTTTCATATAGAAAGTAAAATGGGCAAAAAAGAGTGAGTGTAATTTGAAAAAAAACTTTTTTTGCTCACAAACATTATTGCCATTCTGCGGGATTTAAGTTGTAGTAGTTTGACAGTTCCCTGTAAAGTTCGGGGTGGTTTTTTTGCAGATTTTGCGGATTTTCGAAAAAGGCTTCTGTCACTACGGCGAAAAACTCGGCGGGATTTGTCGCGCCGTATGTATCTATGACCGAATTTATGTTCTTTCTCGCGTTTTTTTGCAAAGATTCGTATTCCCTGCCTAAAATTCTTGCCCATGTGATATAGCTTGATTTATTTTCAAGAATCGGAGCTCCATTTGCCGAGCCGTCTTCCTGATCGAGCTGGTGAGCGAACTCATGAAGGACCACATTTTGGGCGTCGCCGATTTCTGATGTTTTGCTTGTTATGCTGTCCCATGCAAGCACAACCGGCCCGTTTTGCCATGATTCTCCAAGCCGGATACTATGACCTTCCATAGTAACAATGCCGTCCGATGACACTGTTTTGGCTGCGTAGGTTTGCGGGTAAACAAGAATGGTATGAAGCTTTTTGAAAACGGAGGTTTTCCGGTTCAGCAGTAACATACATGCCTGCGATGCGATAGTGACTTTTATTTCATCTGTGATTTTCACTCCGCCGCAGCCTTCGAATTCCTTTTCACTAAGGAAAATTTTCACAAGACTGTGAAGCTGCTGCTTTAATGTGTCGGGCAGGCGATTGTATAAAGGCACATTTTTTTGAATAATTTTTTCCCATTCAGGCGGAAACGGCTTTGCCAATATTCTTTTATGTTTTGTAATCTTATATAGATACATTGTAATTAAGAGAATAGCCGCTGTTACAATCGTTATTATTTCGATTTTGGAAGAAATATTTCTTTCTCCGATAAAATAAACTAAAAAGGATTCTGCAAAATTGAAGTTAGACATTTTAGGCAATATATATTTATTATAATTTTGTTCCGCAGAATTTGCAGTATAACGCGTTATCATCATGGCCTTCTGCGCTGCAGTTAGGGCAAGCCTGTGCGCTGGTTTTTTCCCTGCCGGCCTGCGACAATTCCACAGTTACAATGCCGGTAGGAATAGCGATAATCGAATATCCCATAATCATTACAATAGCAGCGAGAAATTGTCCCAGCCCGGTAACCGGCGATATGTCACCGTATCCGACAGTTGTAAGAGTCACAATCGCCCAGTATATACTTTGCGGAATGCTTGTAAAGCCATTCTCTGCTTTTTCAATGACATACATAAGCGAACCTATTATGACAACCAGGGTCAGAACAGCGAAAAGGAAAACAAGAATTTTCCTGCGGCTTGCATAAATAGCGTTTTTAAGCACAGCGGCCTCTTTTACGTGATGGCCCAGCTTAAGGACTCTGAAGATGCGCAGAACTCGTAAAATCCTGACCACAGACAAATAGCGGCTGCCAAGAAAGAAAAGACTCATATAAGTCGGCAAAATCGCAAGCAGGTCAATAATGCCGAAAAAGCTTACCGCATATCTTACAGGCTTTCCAACACATATTAGACGGAGAATGTATTCAACTGTAAAGAGAACAGTGAATGTCCATTCGAGAGCGTATAAAAATTCATGGTGTTTTTCCCTTATTGAGCTGACACTGTCAAGCATAACAACGAGAACGCTGATTAAAATGCATATGATTAATGCTATATCGAAAAGTCTGCCTGCAGGAGTATCGGACTCGAAAATTACTTCGAATAAAATCTGTCGCCGGGAACGATTTGAATTTTTACTTACTGAATTCATGATAGAAGCCTCATTAAAATCGACAAAGTAAATTCAGAAACAATTTCCACTTATTTAAAGACCTCGCCGGCAGCACATACTATATGCTGCCGGCGAGATATATATTAATTTCTCAAACTGACCGATTTTTAGTTAAATAGTACTATAACTTCTTGTGCAGTAAGCACATATCGAAACTTGTCATCCTGAGTGAAACGAAGGATCTGGCCTGCGAATATAAAAATATGTATCGTTCGTAACTTCTTATTCGAGAGCCAGATGCTTCACTCTGTTCAGCATGACAAAGAAGAAATCGGCCAGTTTGAGTTAATTTAATATTTAAAGATTTATGTTTTTGCTCGGAGTTCTCTCCAGTTATGTATTTTTTGTTTTACCGCGTTTATCAGCGGCGGTATCCTCTTTTTCTGGTTCAGCCTGGTGCTGCACGCTTACCGGCTCATCTTTAATTGATTTGGTTTCCTTTAGGAGTTCAGCCAGGTCGATACCTGTAGCGGCTTTCATCTGCTCGATGAATTTAACAAGACCCGCCGGAGCGGCTGTTATCATCCTGTTGACGGCATTGTCGCCGCCTGTACCGCCGCTGTCGAGGGCGATTACTTTATCGAAGCGAACCTGCCCGATAGAATCTGCGCCGGCCTGTGCGACTGTTTTTATTGCTTCCAGTGACAAGTTGAGCTGTGCCGCTTTTCCATAAGTATTCCATGCCTCTGCTTTCTTCCTGAGACCTTCTGCTTCGGCTTCCATTTTCAACTGTATTCCTTTTGCTTCCGCTTCGGCAACTTTGAGGATTTTCGCCGCCTGTCCTTCAGCCTGAAGGATAGCTGCCTGTCTTTCGGCATCTGCAGGAACAACCTTTTCCGCACGATACTTTTGTTGTTCAGCTTCAGCTTTTGCCGCTTCGACTTTTTCTCTTGCTCTCTGCTGCTCTTCAAGAACTTTCTGTTCTTCGATAACAACAGCCTGTCTTGCACGGGCTTCCGCGAACGGTCCTTTTTGCTCGGCTGTCCTGGTTGCTCCCAGGGTTTCGCCCTCATACTCCTGTTTTGCGACATCACGGTTCTTTTCCGCTTCGGCGATTTGCCTTTCCTGCTCGGCCCGGACGACTTCTCCTTCACGCCTTGCAGTTTCGGAGCGTTTCATTGCATCTCTGTTGGCTTCTGCTTCGCCGATTAAGGCATCTCTGATAACTTCGGCTGTCCTTCTTCTTCCGAGCGCTTCGAGATAGCCTTTTTCATCGCGGATGTCCTGTATGTTGATGATATCGATAATCACGCCGATTTTTGCAAGCTCATCGCCGGACTGCTCGAGCACTTTCTGCACGAACATGTCTCGCTGCTGATATAACTGCTCGACAGTCAATACACCGATGATGTCACGAAGCTGGCCTTCAAGCGTTTCTTTGATGATTTGCTTGATTCGCTCGGGATGTGTTCCGAGAAATCTTTCCACTGCTTTGGCTAAAAGTTCAGGCTCGCTGGCGATTTTAACGTTCGCGACAGCTTCGATAGTAACTGGAACACCTTCTTTCGACCATGCCTTTGCAACAGTGACATCGGGAAGGTTCATTGTTTCGAGTGATATTCTGCTGACTCTCTCCAAAACGGGGATTCTGAATTTAGCGCCGCCGACTATAGCCTTCCAGCCTCTGCCTGTTGCGGCATCCTTCCTGCCTGTAAAAATCAGGGCTTCGTTGGGCTGTGCCTTTATGTAGTTCCTTGCGAAAATCAGGATTGCTGCAATTATGCCGCTCACGCCTATTATAATAACTATTGCTAACCATGGCTCTATCATAATAATTGTCCTTTCCTTTTTCTTAAAATTATGAAAATATTTTTTTTGAATATTTTTATATAGTATTTTTATTCAACTGTAGCCGTATTGCCTTCAATAGATTCTATCTGTACTGTCTGGCCTTTGGCATATTCCTTCTGAGGTTCTTTCGAGCGGGCATTTAAGTAAATGCTTTTTTCGGTGCCCTTGATTTTCGAATATATCTCTCCGGTTCCGCCTTTCGGGATAGGGACAGTAATTTTCGCTTCTTTTCCTACGAAAGAAGCGCTGCTGACCTGGCTTGTTGACTGCTGCCTGTACAGCCACCCCAGTGCTTTATAACAGACGAACCAGATTATAAAGCCTCCGGCAAGTCCAATGATAAAAGGCACAGGCCATTCGAGATATTCGGAGATAAAGCCGCACATGCCGAAGCCGATGAGGAAAATCATAATCAGTTTCAGGCTGAATATGCCCGGCCCGCCCGCGTCTGAGGCATCTATTCCGGCAAGGTCAATTCCGGCATCGATATCTGCATCGACATCAATGTCATGACCAAGTATTGCCATTAAGAACAGGATTACCCCGCATACAACCGTTATTAAGCCATAAATCATTAATGGATCCATAGGTTTCTCCTTTTTTCATTTAGTTTTTTCGAGTCCTATTATATAATAAAACGCGTGAGAAGCCCGAATAATCATTTATTTTTTGTAAAATATTTATTAATTTACGTCTTTATGGATGTCTTTTCAAATACCTGTGCAAGATAAATTTTTCATAAATATTGTAATTTTATAATAAATATGTTAACAAAGTAGGAAAAGTAACAAAGTACAAAAGCCGCAAAGGTACAAACTTCCAACCAGCTTTGCGGCTATGTGCCTTTGACGCTTTGTGTCTAATTTTTTTAAGGGGAATATACAATGAAAAAAATTGTAACTTATTTTGTAAAGGGACTGCTGATTTTTGTTCCCATAGCGCTGACAGTATTTCTGCTTTTTTGGGTGTTTACAACTTTAGATTCAATGGTAAACAAAATAATACCGTTTTTCGATATTCCGGGTATCGGAATATTGTTAACGATTTTAATAATTACTGCAGTTGGTTTTCTGGCAACGAATTTTTTGGGTAAAAAATTATTTTACCTTATAGATAGAATTTTCACAAGCCTGCCGCTTGTCAAACTGCTCTATTCTGCCTTTAAGGACATTCTCGAAGCTTTCGCGGGTGATAAAAAGAGTTTCGATAAACCTGTTATTGTTTCTATCGGTCCGGGCACAAGCGCAAAGATTGTCGGTTTTATTACGAGGGACAGCCTCGAAAATCTCGGCCTGAAAGATTATGTTGCAGTGTATATGCCTCAATCGTATAACTTTGCGGGAAATGTGCTGCTGTTTCCGAAAGAAGCGGTTCAGCCGTTGAATATTGATAGCTCGCAGGCAATGGCTTTTATCGTCTCCGGCGGCTTGTCAGGCGGCAGTACATAACAACTAACTTGTCATTATAAATACGGCTTGTGGGTATAAATCACACACCTTTAAATATAAACAAAACAATTTTCAGAAAGTTCGTAACTTTCCCTCCGAGAAATGCCTTTTGTTATTAAAAGGAAATATAAATAGAAGTTAAATTGTATTTCTAATCATATGCAGAACTCATCAGGAAAAAAGTAAAGGAGATTTGTTATGAAAACGAAGAGCAGTAAAAGACGCGGTGAAAAATTATTATCATTGATGCTTGTGCTTGTAACAGCGTGCCTTTGGAATTCAGAAGCATTTTCAATGGATTTAATGGGTCCGCCCACAGCGTCTCTTGAGCAGGGCTGGTTCAACGCTGGAATTGAATATACAAATACAAAAATGGATCTTGAACTGTATAACGGCGTATATTCAGAATACCTGGACGGAATTTTTGACAATTGGGGTGAGGCGCTCGATATAACTCTTAAAGATTTGAAAATTAATAGAACTTATGCCAGGGTCGGATACGGTATAACCGATAATGCAGAGGTCTTCCTGCGACTGGGTGGTATGAATGCAAAGTTCGGAGATGCGATTTGGGAAGACTCCGAAAAATTCAGCAGCGGAGCTGAATTTGCCGCGGGAGCAGGTGTGAAGCTGACTTTTTACGAGGAAGACAATCTGAAATTAGGCGGATTATTTCAATTCAATGGGGCAAGTTTCGATGGCCAGCTTGAGGCTTCACACTGGGCGTCATCTGATTTTGTAGAAGTTGATATAGGTGAGGTACAGCTTGCGGTCGGCGCATCATGCGAATGTAATGAGCATCTAACAATCTATGGCGGGCCTTTCCTGCATTTTGTAGGCGGCCAAATAGATGACCAGTACAGCGAGGTTGACTCGGGAACAGGTGGTCTTTTAACCTCTAAATATTCATGGGACATCGAAGAAGACTCCGTTTTTGGAGGCTATTTTGGTGCGCAGATGAACTTCAATGAAAATTGCTCTTTCAATCTTGAATATCAACAAACCTCAGATGCTCGGGCATTCGGGATAGGCCTCATTTTCAAATTTTAAGTATTGCAATCATGTTCGTATTCTGATACAGTATATTACTGTTATACTCCTCTTGTTTGGGGGGTGTATAAAACGCACTTGTTTTAATCGCTTCTAACGATGGTTTCTGGAAGGTTCGATGAAGCAGCAAAAAGTTTTCTTTCTTACTGTATTGACCGGTATTGCACTTTCATTCACTTTGTCCGCCCGTGCCGCTGTATATTCTCAAGCTAATGCACCCGAGCCTGACAGGACAGCAAGGCAGCAGGGGGTTTTGGTAAAATGCAGGCTGTCTTACATTATTTCTGTTCCCGGCAAGACTAACTGGGTGCGATTGACTGCATTAATTCCCGACTCTGTGCCGAATATCCAGAAAATAGAAAATGTGGAATATTCAATTGAGCCTTTCAGATTTTTCACGAAAAACGGCCGTCGATACGCTGAAATTATTATTTATAATCCCGGCAGGATTGAAAAGCTTGTTATCACTATTTCTGCCGAACTGTACAGGTATGACCTGCAGACCGCGATGAGTAATAAAGAGAAAAATCAGTTCCAGGAAAGCGGTCTCGAAGAATTTCTCAAAGAGGAAAAGTACCTCGAAAAAACCGATAGTAAAATTAGCGGAATTGCCAGAAGCATAACAGGTTCTTCCGAGATTGAGATAGTAAGAAATATTTATAATTATGTACTCGATAATATGGAATATGTCATACAGGGCAAAAAAGACCGCGGCGTACTCCATGCTCTTAAGTATAAAAAGGGCGATTGCTCCGAATACGCCGATTTGTTTGTTTCTCTCTGCCGAGCCAAAAAAATCCCGGCACGAGTTGTCACAGGCATTTCAGTACAAGCAGACAGGAAGACTGCAAAGCATAACTGGTCTGAAGTTTATCTCGAAAAGTACGGCTGGGTGCCTTTCGATACGAGCAAGGGGGATGTGAAAATTGCTTCTCTTCGAGAAAAGCTGTTCAATACACTCGAAACGAAATATATTTATTTTTCAAATCTTCGCAACGATGGTGCCCTGCAAAACTATCACTTTGGCTTAGTCACATACTTCGGCGACCAGGTTAAGGTAACAGATTCAATCGAATTCGAATTCCCGAAAAAATCAGATTAATTCTCAATCTTTGCGAAAGTATTTTCATTATTATGAAGGTACCTTTCCATTACTGACTTTTAAATGTGTTATGCTTAATCAAAATCTTTTCAGTTGATAAATCATGGTGTTCACTAAGTTCTGGATTTTGCTCTAAGCTTCCCGGCAGCGAAGTTACACTTGACTATATTCTTCCGTATGCTAAAATCAGCCTTATCAGGATAGATTTAAGTTTATATCAGTTGTCTGTATTTCGGGTTTTAATTCAATTTATTCAGGTTCAAAAACAAGCTCTTTACTTATGCAATATATACCTTCAAAAGATCGATATTCCAGGCCGGATTTTTATAAGCGATGTGGAAAGAGCGGCCTGGCGCTTTCCCGCCTGTCCCTGGGTCTCTGGCATAATTTTGGTGATAACGTCTTATACGAGAATGCAAGGTCGCTTGTCTTTCGTGCATTTGATTTGGGAATAACTCATTTTGATATTGCAAATAATTATGGTCCTCCGCCGGGATTTGCGGAAACTAACTTTGGTCGCATACTCCGGGAAAATCTGGCAGGATACAGGGACGAACTGGTCATCTCAACGAAGGCCGGTTATGACATGTGGGATGGTCCTTACGGGAACTGGGGTTCCCGGAAATACATGCTTGCCAGCCTCGATCAAAGCCTCAAACGCATAGGTGTTGAATATGTGGATATTTTTTATTCTCACAGACCTGACCCGAAAACGCCAATGTCTGAAACCATGGGTGCGCTGGACCATGCAGTGCGAGCGGGAAAGGCGCTGTATGTCGGAATTTCGAATTATTCCGCCGAGCAGACCGCCGAAGCGTCAGGGATTCTCAATTCTCTGGGTACGCCATGTCTCATCCACCAACCGCGTTATAACATGTTTGACAGGTGGATTGAGAATGGTCTGCTGAAGGTTCTTGAAGCGAATGGCATAGGCTGTATTCCTTTCTGTCCGCTTGCTCAGGGTCTGTTGACCAATCGCTACCTTGATGGCATTCCCGCCGATTCACGTGCAGCGGGAAATTCGCGATTTCTGAAGCCTGAAAATATTACTGCCGATAAACTTGAAAAACTGCATAAACTTAATGTCATTGCTCAATCACGCGGTCAAACACTTGCACAACTTGCGCTGGTTTGGGTTCTCCGCCATACGTCAGTCACTTCCGCTTTAATAGGTGCAAGCAAAGCCGGCCAAATCGAAGATAATGTCAAAGCGATGGAAAATCCTGTTCTAAATCAGGATGAACTTGAGTCTATTGACACTATTCTTTCCATGTAAGGTGACATACAAAATCTTCTTTTTGATAAGTCATACAGGGTGTGTATTTTGCGGCTGATTTAGTATTTAGTTTTTGGTCGTTAGTCGTTAGTTTTTTATCTTCGTATATCTTCGAGTACTTTGCGGTAAACATATT
>JAFGEF010000042.1 GCA_016931715.1 Sedimentisphaerales bacterium | reverse complement strand
CGGTGTAGTGCACATGCCTATTCAGGGACCTCATGCAGGTGTATTTTCCGTTGAATGCGATGCCATGATTGCTTGTGAAGAGCTTGGCCTGAAATACGAGGATATCAGTATCGATTATGATCCAGACGCAAGGTTCGTATCTATCAGCGGTGGATCAGACGGACTTGCTTCAACCGGCTGGGTTATGAGACGATGCGCCCGGGCATTAAAAAAGGAAATTCTTGAGTATGTTATTGCTCAAGCCGACCAACCAGCAGGAGCCCGCCGCGGCGGAATGATGGGCGGAATGATGGGCGGTGGAGCCCGTGGTGGCGGAATGATGGGCGGTGGAGCTCGCAGTGGTGGAATGATGGGCGGTCGTGGTGGTGGAATGCCATCAGTTGACTTTAAAGGTAAAAAGCCCGAAGATTTGGATATAGTGGATGGAGTAATTGTACTCAAATCAGATCCGAGTGCCGGTGGGACACCGGTCAGGAGCATCACGCAAAATTTATTTGCGACGTTTTCCGGGCATGCGCCGGCTCCTGTATGGCCGTCCAGGTATGATCTTATCAATACCCTGTACTGTGAAGTAGCTGTGGATGAGGAAACCGGTGAGGTTGAAATCCTTAAATACGGTGCTGCTGTTGATGCAGGCAAGGTAATAAGACCTACCTCTCTTGAAAGTCAGCTTGATCAGGTAGCGTTCTTCAGCCAGGGATGCCAACTGTTAGAGGACTATTTCTATGATCCAGACACAGGCGTGAAACTCAATATGAACTATATCGAGTATAAAAAACCTGCTATCCTGGATGTACCAAAGTTGATAGTGGAGTTACCGGAAACCCGCGCTGGCAACGGTGTATATGGTGCAAACGGTATCAGCCATTCAATGGCAAATACTCATCTTATTATCTGTGCTATTTACAACGCGATTAATAAATGGGTTGATCCACCTGCCACACCGGACAAGGTACTCAAGGCATTAGGCAAAGCATAATAAATAAATAAACGGTATACGGTTCAGGGTTTAAGGTTACATACCTTAAATCCTGAACGATGAGCCGAAAGGAGATAAAATATGAAACCATTTAATCATACAAATGCAACATCAATTGCAGAAATCAAAACAGCCCTTGCCGACGGTAAAACCACCCTTATCGCTGGTGGTACTGATCTTTTAGGGACACTCAAGGACAATATCCTGAGAGATTATCCGGCTAACGTAATAAATATAAAGACCGTTCCCGGGCTTGACTATATCAAGGAAGAAAATGGTATGCTCAAAATAGGCGCAACAACCCGCCTGGCAGATATTGCGGCAAATGAGACTATTCAGAAAAAATACACTGCACTGGCCCAGGCAGCTTCACGTGTTGCCTCGCCTCATATCAGGGAAATGGGTACCATTGCAGGTAACATTGCGCAGCTTCACCGGTGCTGGTATCTCCGCAAACCAGAAAACCGCTTTGACTGCAAGCGAAAAGGAGGATCAACATGCTTTGCCATGCAGGGGGATAACCGTTACCACTCCATTTTGGGTGCAGAGGGCGGATGTCTTGCTGTAAATAGCAGCGATACGGCACCTGCTCTTATTGCCCTTAATGCAAAGATAGTCACAGATAGCAGAACAATCGATGCCGAAAAATTCTTTGAAGTTAAAAAGCCGGGCAATACTGTACTTGAAAAGGATGAAATCATCACAGAAATCCAGATACCTGAGCCTCCTAAGGGAGCAAAAAGTGCGTTTATTAAATTTGCGTTTCGTAAATCAATTGATTTCCCGATTGTAAACTGTGCTGTTATGATTGGCGGTGACAATCCCAGAATTTGTCTCAATGCAGTTGCACCAAGGCCCTATCGTGCTGTAAAGGCTGAAGAGGCGATAAAGGGGAAGAGTATAACCGAGGAGAATGCGGCGGCGGCGGGTGAGGCTGCTGTTGCAGAGGTTAAATCCTTTCCAGAGGCAGCCATGTTTAAGAAACAGATAGCAAAGACCCTGGTAAAGAGGGCAATACTGTCCCTTGCATGATGTAACTGACTGGACTTATTACTATAAGCTATCACAAAACCTCAATAAATGAACTAATTTGAGACGATATATGTTTCTTGGATATTACAAACGAACAATGGCAACGGATTGCACAGTTCATTCCAAAGCCCAAAGCACAACCTGAAAAGTCAGTTAGGCCACCGCAAAATCCGCGAGATGTACTCAATGACATTTCCTGGATTCTGCGAACCGGCGCCCAGTGGTCAGGTTTGCCGGCTCGGTACCCGCCCAGAAGCACTTTCCATCTATATTTCCAGCAGTGGAACAAGTCGGGGGTCTTTATCAAGATACTGACAGCACTTGTCCAGGACTTGAAAGACCACTGGTGGTATCGACTTAAGAGAAGGTTTTATCGACGGGACTTTTGCTCCTGCAAAAAAAAAAGGCGATGGTGTGCAAAACCAAAAGGGATAAAGAAACTAAAAATATGGTTCTTATCAATAATAAATATTCAGGTGAAAATTTTATAAATAAAATAATGAAAGGTAATTTAACAATAAAATGTTGCCGTTTAGCAAAGCTCTTGAAGCAATTCTTAATTCAGTTTGCGTCTTGAGCAGCGAAAAAGTAAGTATTACTCATTCATTAAATCGAATCCTGGCGGAAGATATCAAATCTGATATTGATATGCCGCCTTGTGATAGAGCAGTTATGGATGGATATGCCTGTCGTCGAGCAGACCTTGATAAAGAACTATCAATAGTGGAAGTAATCCCGGCCGGTAAAAAACCTGAGAAAGAAATAGGACCAAAACAGTGTGCTAAGATTATGACCGGTGCTCCAATACCAAAAGGTGCCGACTGTGTCATAATGGTAGAACATACGAAAAAGCCGGCAGATAAGACAGTTAGTATTTTTGGAGAAAACACGAACAACTTTATTCGATACAAAGGCGAAGATATAAAGACGGGACAGGTTGTACTTCATAAAGGTACCTTAGTTAAGCCGCAGCATATTGCTGTTCTTGCATCCGCCGGTTATACAGAAGTTCCTGTTACGAAGCGGCCAAAGGTAGGAATTATCGCAACCGGTGATGAACTGGTTGAGCCGCATATCAAACCGGAAAACTGGCAATTGAGAAACAGCAACAGCTTTCAGCTTGCGGCACAGTTTGAGACTATCGGCGCCGCAGTGACATATTATGGAATAGCAAAAGACTCCATTGATGTAATTGACAAATTCTTCAAAAAGGCCGCTGACGAATGTGATGTAATAACACTTTCGGGCGGAGTTTCAATGGGTGATTTTGATTTTGGACCTGAAATATTCAAGAAGAATAATATTAAATTGTTATTTGAAAAAATTGCTCTCAAACCGGGTAAGCCCCTGGTTTTCGGAGTAAAAAAGGGATTTTATTGTTTTGGGATTCCCGGAAATCCTGTATCTGCCTTTGTAGTGACAGAATTACTAATCAAGCCTTTTTTATATAAGCTGATGGGACATGAATATTCTCCAGTGAATTTAAAACTGCCGTTAGCGGAAACCATAACAAGAAAAGACACAGAACGTCTGGGTTGGTTTCCGGTTAAAATAACAAGTGATGGACGTGTGAAATCTATTGATTATCATGGCTCAGCACATATTAATTCCTTGAGTGATGCTGATGGCTTAATAAGTATGGATGTGAGCATTGCTGAAATATCGAAGGGTTCTTTGGTACATATTAGGCTGGTATGAATAAATAATGAATAATAAAATCGACTATCTCAGAGTATCGGTAACTAACAAATGTAATCTAAAATGCATTTATTGTCATCCGCTCGATGATGAGGCATTGTGTAAATCTCAGTGTATTATGAAGCTTGATGAAATCCTTCATATCATCAGGCTCTTTGTAAAATGCGGCATAAAAAAAGTTCGCCTGACGGGCGGCGAGCCTTTGCTCAGGAACGATATTGTTCAACTTGTCAATAAATTGTCCTCTGCTGAAGGCATTGAGGATTTATCAATCACAACAAACGGTGTTCGTCTTGAATCTTTGGCAGAAGGACTGAAGTCTGCTGGTTTACAGAGAATAAACATAAGCGTGGATTCTTTAAACAGAGACGTATATAAAGCCATAACAGGATCTGATTTGCTCAATAATGTTCAAAGAGGAATTGATAAGGCATTGCAAGTTGGATTCAATCCGGTGAAGATTAACTGTGTTATAGTCAAAGGCGTGAACAGCAGCAGAGAAGAAATAATTCCATTGGCAGGGATGAGTGTTGATTTGCCGGTTATGGTCAGATTCATAGAATATTATCCGACAAGCAAAGATT